>NZ_JAMYMA010000021.1:0-125837 GCF_040318275.1 Mesorhizobium sp. M1217
ACCCAGTTTCCGCGTCACAGAGGCCCGTGTCGCATCAAAATGGAAAACCAAAAGTCCCTGTTTCCGGACGTTTGAAGAAGAGGTGCAGTATGAATCGGTCGTTGCGATGCCGCGCAGGGCTCGCTCGGCTGCATTGTTGGATAGGCAGATCCGCCCATTGTCGAGGAACCGGGTGAAGGATGACCAGCGGCGCAGCATGTAGTTGAAGGCCTTGGTCAGATCGTGTCCGCGCGAGAGCTTGTCGCGCGTCTCGATCATCCAGCGCTCGAGCTCGGTGACCAGCGGCGCGCTCCGCTCCTGGCGCACGGCGTGGCGTTGGCCTGGCGACAGGCCGTTGATCTCGCGCTCGATATCGAACAGGGCATCGATGCGCTTCACGGCTTCAACCGCGAGCGGATAGACCAGGTTGGGCTTCTCGCCGTGCGCCTTCTTGCGCGCCGTCGCTTCGATATCGGCCAGCTCGAACACTTTGCGCCGGCTGTGGGCCCAGCAGCTGGCTTCCAGAATAGGTGCTGGCTGACGGGCCGCCGCATAGAGATCGCCATAACCGCCATAGGCGTCGGCCTGCAGAATGCCGCTCCAGCCGGCGAGATGCGCCGCGGGATGTTCGCCTCGGCGATCGCGCGAATACTAGAACACCGCCGCCGGCGGATCGACACCGCCGAATGGTCGGTCATCGCGCACATAGGTCCATAATCGGCCGGTATCGGTCTTGCCCTTGGCCAGGACCGGCACCGTCGTGTCGTCGCCATGCAGACGTGAAGCGGACAGCACGTGGGCTTCGAGCCGCTTGAACAGCGGCATCAGCGCCGGGGCGCCGGCGCCGACCTGGTCGGCGAGCGTCGACAGGCTGAGCGGCACGCCTTCGCGGGCATAGCGTTCAGCCTGGCGGTTGAGGGGCTGATGCTGGCCGAACTTCTCGAACAGGATCATCGCCAGCAAGCCGGGACCGGCCCAGCCGCGCGGGGTGGCGTGGAACGGCGCCGGAGCCTGGCTGATCGCCTCGCAGTCGCGGCAGGTGAACTTCTCCCGCACGTGTTGGATCACCTTCCATTGCCGCGGCACCACCTCCAGCGTCTCGGTGATATCCTCACCCAGCCTGCGCAGCCGATGACCGCCGCAGCAGTGGCAAGCGGTCGGCGCCGGCTCGATCACGCGTTCGCGCGGCAGGTGCTCGGGAAATGGCTGGCGCGCCGGTCGCTTGCGCACATAAGGCGCCACCTCGGTGGTCCAGGCCGCTGCCTGTTCGGCGGCGATCTCGTCTTCCGTTGCCGTGCTCTCGAGTTCCTCGAAGGTGAGTTCCATCTGGTCGTGCAGGCGGGCTGAGCGTTCAGAACTTTGACCATGCAGCGCCCGCTGCAGCTTCCGGATCGTCAGATCCTGATGTGCGATCAGCGCCGCATCATCCGATGCCTTGGCCCTGGCGACCGCCAGTTCGGCCTCGACCAGCGCAGCGCGCGCGGCCTGGTCTTCGGCTCTGGCCAGCGCCGCGGTCAGCGCTGCTCTCAGCGCGCCAATATCGTCCGGAACGGCATCTTGGGCGGTGGCAACCATGCCCTGGAGTGAATCATAAAACGCGTCCGCTGACTCGCGGAAAATGGCGCAAACTCAAACAAAAACTCACTCCGCGAGCTCAGGGCGGAACGTGTGACGCGGGTTGCGCCAATCGATCCCGTCGAGCATGTAGGCGAGCTGCGCCGGTGATATGGAAACCGTGCCGTCCGCCGGCGACGGCCATAGAAACCGGCCCTTCTCGAGCCGTTTTGCATATAGCGATATGCCGAGCCCATCATGCCAGGTAATCTTGACCAGATTGCCGCTGCGGCCGCGGAAGACATAAAGATCGCCGGCATGCGGATCCCGGCCCAACGTATCCTGAACCTGCAGGGCGAGGCCTTGCATTCCGCGACGCATATCGGTCCGGCCGACCGCCAACCAGATCCGCACCTGGCTCGGGACCGGGATCATGAAACACCCAGCGCCTTCACCATCGCCGCCGCCAGTGTCGGCGGCGTGGTCAGCGGAATCCGCAGCCGCACCTTGCCGGCGACCTCCAGCTCGATCACCGCTGGTGGCGCCGCCGGCACCGAAGCGGCGAAAGGCTTATCGGGAACCACGACAACTTCGGCAAAGCCCGTCTCGCGGGTTCTCATCGTGCGCCGCCACTTATAGATCAGGCTGGTCGCGACATCGTACTGACGCGCTACCGCCGCCACCGTGGCCCCCGGCGCGAATGCCGCGGCCAGTATCCGGCACTGATCCTCTTCACTCCAACGACGACGACGCTCCGGTCCGGTCAATAACGTCACATGGCTCATGCTGTGCTGCTAACTACGCTCGAAAGGACGACCTTAAGAGCGCAGCCTCGCTACCCGGCCATGCTCCCGCAAGGCGGCCCTCGCCGGAGGCGTACGGACCGCATGGCTCTCCACTGGTTCAACCCTCCGGTCCCCGTCAAGACCGAGCGTCCCGGGATCATCCGCAATGTCAACAACGCCGAGGCAGCCGGCGAGGAGCTGATGAAGTGGACCAAGCGTGGCCCTTGGTGGGACCTCGCGGTGCGCGTTTGCATGGCAGTGATCTTCGACGAGATGGAGCCTGAGGAGGCCCGTAAGGCATTCCTGGCTGCTGCAAAAGACGAAGGGACATTACTCCCCCAACGATAACTAGCTAAATTGGAACGATATAAGGTCTATGTGTCTATGCAAAAACCGCCTTCGCGAAAGGAGCCCGCCGCCAGCAAGGAGAGGCGACGGACCCCGCACAGCAACTGCACATCCGAGAAGGACCACTGCAACCTCTAAACCCGCGAGGGCCTACATCGTTCCCTTGGCTGCGGCTACAACTGGGTTGGTCAGCGGGCTCTTGCCGCTCTAAGTTCCCCCTCATGGCTCCCCTCTGGTTCAACCCTCCGGTCTACGTGAAAACGAAACGTCCGGGCATTCGCAATGGGGTCAGCCACGTCGAGGGAGCCGCCGAGGAACTCATGGGGTGGGACACAAAGGGCCCGAAGTGGACCACGGCGGTCCAATCCTGCGTGGATGCGTTCGAGGGCAGAGCCTCACCCCAAGAGGTCCGTGAAGCCTTTGAGGCGGCTGCCAAGGAGGCCAACGTGTGGCCCGCTGCCGGTTTATTGGACACGAGGTTAAGCTAAGTTCCTCGAACTCCACGGGGCTCAGATAGCCCAGCGTCGAGTGTCTCCGCCGAGGAATGTAGAAGCGCTCGATGTAGGTCGAACACATCGGCCCTAGCGGGGCATCTCTCGTCCTGTAGACCTTGCGGGCTGTCCGCTCGGTTTTCAACGATGAGAAGAAGCTCGCCGGAAGTGATTGCGGATGTGGTCGTTGAAGTAGCGACCTTTGGCGAAGGCAGCTCGGAACGCGGCGTAAGTGTCCGGTGGAACGTCCTCGAATTCGTACCATTTGCCGCTGGCGACGAACCACACCGAGAGAGTTTTGCTGTCCGGGTCGTATACCGTTTTTCGGATCGAAGTAGATCGCATGAGCACCACAGCAACGCGCCGAGGCCCGCGCCCTTGCCGGGAGCGCGGGCCGATCGGGATACGATCCGCAGCAAATCCTGGAGGGCGAGAATTCGCTGCCTGCACCGAACTTTCGCGGCGGTCCCGTGTTCCCAACCGAGATACACCAAAAGCTAGCTGCACCTTTCGGCATCACGCGGACGTTGGATTTCTGAGAAAGCGCGAACGTCAATACCAACTTCTGGCGATGGAATTTTCCCGTGAGATAGGCACGCTCCGCGGCGAAGGAGTGACCGCCATGACCGCCATCGCCTACAGCCTCGCCAGCGATATCAAAGGATCATGGAGGATCGTCTTCGTCCCTGACGAACTGCATCTCTATGTGGAGTTCAGCCAGCCAGGCGCAGATCCCGATCCATCTGATTGGATGAGCGTTGATGACTTCCTTGCTCGACGGCCGTCTGACGCGCTCCACAAGGATGCGCTCGATCGCTTGGTTTCGCTCATTTGCCGGGCGATGAGCGACCCGTAAACGCAAAAAAAGCCCGCCGCACCTTTCGGCACGGCGGGCTTCGCGTGCAGACTTCGAGTCAGTCGTAGACCTTGACGATCTTGCGCGTACCCGGATCGACCAGGACGGTTCGCCGTCGACGACCACATAGCGGTATTTGACGTTGGGGACTTCATGAAGCTCGACTGTATCCGGAAGGGCCGAGCCGATGTTGAGCTCCACTCCAGGAATCTTCACCGAAGCGAGCGGCTGCTTCTTCACGTATTCCTTTATGACCGATTCCTGCTGCGGTTCGATGATCACGTCCTGCGCGGCAGCGGCACCGATGCCGGCCAGCAGCAGAAATCCCGCGGCTGCGGAGGAAAGATGCACTCTCATAACTGTCTCCTTGTTAGGCTGGTGCCGGGACGCATCTTCATTGCGCCAAGCTCACCACAACGGGAGCCAACCAACGAACGTTCCTCCGCCGGGGCTAGGTCTTATACCGCCGGACCTAAAGTCTGAAGTGCAGGTGTCGCGCGGAACCGCGACTTCGTCGTCCCGTAGTCATGTGAACTCATCGAAGGAGAGACGGCTCATGGAAGTTAGTGTCCACCAAGCCCGCTGGTCGCTTGGATCGGTTTTCGCCGTCTCCATTACCGTCCTGGTGATAGGAGTGGTCGCCAGCTAAAAAACCCCAAGTTGGTATCGGCGCAAGAACACTCCCTTCATTGCGTTGATAGGGCCGCCGGCCTTGCTGGATTTGGCAGGCGGGCCCTGATCGTATGTACGCTCCTTACATACTGTTGACTATTTCGGCCCGGCGGGTGTTTGCTTTTAAGAGCCTCGGATGCCTTTTGAACAGTTTGGGGTTTCAAAATGCCATTCCAAAAAGCCGCCCTACATCCTTCCGATATTGATCTTGCTGCCGCGTTTTTGACCGCATTTGCGGCGACGAGTATATTGCACGTTCGTCTCGTGACGCCGAGCGCTTGGCTTCTCAAATTATGGCCGCCTTTCCGGAAGCTCAAGCGAACGAAGCCAAGCTTCTCGAACTCGTCAGAGCGAGGCGCGCTAAAAAGTTGCCTTGATCAAGGCCAATTTACCAACCCGGTACCGTACAGTTGCACACCAAGCCGATCGTTCTTCCGCCACCGGACCACCGCCCGATAGGCGGCTCCGTCCTCAGGGATGAACAGCACAAAACGATCCGGGACTGAGGCATCGGCAGCGACCCGCAGTTCGGCGCCTCGCTCATGCTGGTTGCGGATCGAGCAGCTTATGTCCAGGTCGCGCCCGGTGATTATGGTCGCTTCCTTCAGCACAGGCTTTCTGTTGTGAAGGCGGCGGTCCGGTTTAGGGTCGGTAGGATCCATTGGATGTAGTCCTTGTCCTGGCGGATTACCCGTGTGGTTCATCGCCGAAACCCTGCAACGAAGCGTGGCGTATATACTTGTGCTCGCCACGAAGGTGCTTGATCCGCAGCTTCATACCTGGCCCAACCCACTGCGTTTCCGGTCGCTTCCTAACGCTCTCCGGAGGTGGACCGGCATGTTCTTTCACCCGCTTCCACAGCCGTTCCTTCATATCTCGGCCAAGGTTAATGAAGGCCGACCCGACATGTTTCCCTGTGCCCGGCCCTGCCAGCAGAGCAAAGGCGGCCTTGCCGGGTTCGCGCTCGACACCGAGCAGTTCGTATTCCTGGACCGTGAAGCTCTTCGTCTTCAGCCAATTCGTCGTTGGGCCGCTACGATACGGGCTGTCGGCGCGCTTTGAGACGATCCCCTCGAGGCCCGCTTGGTCGGCGAGATAGAAGATCGCCTTCGGGTCGCCTGGAAGCGCCTCGCTGAACTGGATCCTGCTATTCGGCTTTATGATCCCGAATAGGATCTCGCGGCGCGCCTTGCAGCCGATGTCGCGCAGATCGTGGCCGTTCAGATGCAGAATGTCGAACGCGCCGAGGATCATCGCGTAGGGATCGCTGTGCACGGCCTTCTGCAGCGCGTCGAAGTCTGCCAGCCCGGCCTTGTTGGTGATCACCGCCTCGCCCTCGAAGATCGCGTTTTCGACGTCGAGCTCGCGCGCGGCTGTCATCAACAGTCCCGACCATATCCGCGCCTTTAACAAGAGCGGTGCGAACTGGACGGGCAAATATACCGGCCTCGTTGAAAGATGTGGGTGCGGTGGCCGTCGAGGTTGATCTCGTGAATCCAGTGTTCACCCTCGGGCGGCTTTGAAACCAGCTTGGGCTCCATCGGCGGTCGCCGCCGACGCCGCAGATCGGCAGCACCTCATTTCGCCTTCGAACGGCAGCGCCTCGCCATTGGCGAAAAACTCGAATTCCGGAAAACACCTCTTCAGGAAGGCCTCGACCTCGCGCAAGGCCGCGTCGGACCGGCCCTCGGACGGCGGCAGGATGATGAAGCTGTCGACCTCGTCGTCGGCCGGCATGCCGGAGCCGGCCGCGCTTTTCGGGCGGGCTCTGGCCGACACTCAATGGCGGCGCCGTGCCTACCGCCCCAGCGGTAGCTTGGAGGCCAAAACAAGGTTGTCCTCATCCTCCATGCCGGCCATGTAGTTTGCGATTATCCGAGATGCGAGAGCCTCACGTTGGTGATCAGATTGAGCGTTGACCTTCAGCCGATCGAACACGCGGCCCAGTAGGGCAATTTCGGACGGGGTGAAAACACCAGCTTGCTCTGCCTTTCGACGAATCGGCATGACACGGTCCCCTTCCTTGCGCAGGTAATCCTATTCAGGAACCTCAGCAAAGACAAAGCCCGCCGCACCTTTCGGCGCGGCGGGCGGCAGTGCAGCGACCCTGACGCAGAGAAGCCCGCCACCTTGCGAGTGACGGGCCCGGCCGCGAGGCCAGGAGAGTGTTGTCAAAGCCTCACAGCCGATTCGACGCTCCCGTTAATGCAGCACTCTCCTCAGCGGCGCGCGATCAGCATGCAAAGCTGACGCAGATCACTGTCATACGTCCCTTCGCTGCTGAGCACGTCGACACACCGCTTCTTCATGCGCATCAGTTGGCTGCTGGACATCTGGGCGACCACGGTCGGCAGGCCGGGGGTCCCCGGTGTTCCAGGTGTCCCAGGCGTTCCGGGAGTGCCAGGGGTGCCGGGAACGGTGCCACCACCAACGCCGACACCGACGCCCGCGCCAACACCACCCGTGCCGCCAACATTGACGCCTACGTCCGCCGTAACGCCGCCTGTGCCACCGAAATTCGCACCGGCGCCCGCCGTGACAACACTCGCGCCGCCTACGTTAGCGCCCGCGCCAGCAGTGACGCCGTTCGTCCCGCCCAGGTTTGCGCCAGCACCGGCGGTGACACCACTCCTGCCACCAATGTTGGGCCCGGCTCTGGCGGTAACGCCCCGGCTGCCGCCTATGTTAGCGCCAGCACCGGCATTGACTCCACTGCGACCGCCAATCGAGGCGCCGGCCCCCGCGTTGATGCCGCCACTGCCGCCGATTGAAGCGCCGAGACCAGCCTTGATGCCGCCGGTACCACCAATTGATACGCCTGCACCGACGCCGACGCCGGCTGCGCTGGAGGGGAAAGATAAAGATAAAACCAGTGCACCACTGGCTAAAGCTGTGGAGAAACTCCTAAGGACATTTGCCATGACACTCTCCTTTATCTGTTGCGTCTCAGCAGCAGAAACGATGACTGCTACTGCACTGACAACGCGCAGAGAGAGATATTGACTTACTTAACTCAAGGTATGTTGCGATCGTGACTTACGAGGAGCAAAATATTCTGAATCAATTTGAAAAAATTGTGATACACCCTCGGTGGGTAGGTCCGGACGCATAGCCGATCTAGTAGCTGCTGACCGAGGCGCCGATCACAAAGCCGGCGACGAGCGATGCAGTGGCGACGGCCGCCACCAAGGCCCAGACGGTCTTTTTCCTGATGCCCTCACTCCTTACGCCAGGTGCCGCGATGAACAGCAGACCTGCCAGAGCGTAGCAATGTGGCCAGAAGCCCGGCACGGCCGATGTCTGCCAGGATTCGGGCTGACCTGCCCAGTTGTACAGGATCACGTAGATGCGCTGGATCAGCACGACGGACCAGATCAGGAAGGTACCGAGGATCAGCATCCACTCGCCCCCCGAGACATTCGCCCTCGCGGACCTGAACGCCGCCGGTCCCCAGGTCATGGCGATGATGAACGATACGCCGAAGGACAGTGAGTTATCGCGGTAGCCATCGAGGTTTGACTGTGGTCGTCGGATCGCTGCTTCTGTCGCCCGAGCCCGGTGCCTCACGCTTCCGTATGGACATACATGCCGGGCAATTTGCGACTGCGAAAGACGTCAAAGGCAGTCGTGGGAGAAACGGATACCATGGGCGCTACAAAAGGCGCGTTGCCGGATGGCGGTCGCGGACCAGCTCGATATCGCTGTCGATATCCTCCAGGGCCAGCTCGAACTGGTCGGGATCGAGGCGCTCGGAGCGACGCCCGAATTGTGCGCTGCAGCTTCTCGATGATGGCGCGGAGACGCTCGATATCGCTTTCGCGGCTTTCAGCCGCCGCCGCCATTGCCCGCAATCTCGACATCTCGCCGATGCCGGCGAGCAAGCCGGTCTCCCCGAAGAAATCGCCGGGCGCCAAACGGCCGATTTCCTCAACGCGAGCCGGTGGGTCGATCGCCAATTCGTCTCGACGACACGGCCTTCGGTGCCGTCGCTGAGCACGACCCAATCGCCGAGCACATTAGGGGCGGCCAAGGGTTAGCGCGACGCCTGTGAACAGGTCGCTGAGCGTATTCTGGAGCGCCAGACCCAGGTGCCGACGAGGCTGACGAGAATAGCTTCGCCCTGGTCAGGGCGCCGCAGCCTTGACGTCGCCGGTGGCCGGCCATGTGCGCAGAAACCCGATCGCACCAGCGAGGAGCAACACCCAGGGAATGTCAGTCATGAACTTCGAATGGTACATGTTCATGTCCAGGGCCTGGGGTATCATGATCAACCCGTGAGCGAGGTTGGCCCACATCGTGAAATCGAGGAAGGAGGCGTGCGCTGAGGGCGCGCGCGAGGACCGGATTAGGAAGATCGACCACACGAAATAGATGACGGTAATCATCAGCGGGACATGGTCCGACATATCGTCCCAGACGGTCCAGTTGAGCGCGCCGCCCTTGCCGAAAGCGGGCAGGTGAAAGAACAAGCCGATGCTGAGGGTGCCGAACAGCACGAGTGAAAGACATCCATAGACCAGCAGGAACTTCCCCAGCCATTTCTCGCGATCAGTGACCGATTTCATCTTCTTTGCCTTTCTGGCGCGGAGCGCCCCAAAATGTGGCCCGAGGGGCCATGGCGGACCCTGCGGATCGTCGCCGCACGTCGGCGGCCGGTCATTGCCGCTGGAAATGCGACGTTTCGGCCCCCGTATCGAATGACGATCCGGTGCGGCCAAAGGATTCGCATGCCCGCCGTGCTTGGGAGTTCCGCCCTGGAATGATGCGAGCGCGTGCTCCAGGTGAACTTGCAGGTCGCCGGAGCTCGTCGTCGGGGGGAAGGGAGGGTCGACTGCACCCGCGACCGTCTTGCGAGCGCGCTGGTGATTATCTCGTCCCGGGAAGTTCCTGGGCAATTTTCCAGACATGCCCGGCCGGATCGACGAAGCTCGCCGTGCGGCGTCCCCGGGCCTGTCGACCGGACGGTTCAGCAGCGCCGTGCCAGCGGCGCCAAGCGTCGCGCAGGCAGCATCGACATCCTGTATCGACATCGAAATAGCCTTGCCAGATCCCAGACCGGGTTCCGACGGGAAACTGCGGCCGCATCGGTTTTCTAGAATACCTGATCCTCGCAGCGCTGCGCACAAACGAAGGTGATCTGCAAAGCTGAGCTAGAGATGAACTGAACCCAGTCGGCCCGTGACATGTAATAGACTTACGACCCTTGTCTGACACGCCATTTTTCCATGGGGCGTATTTCCACCGCCATCGTGTCCCCTTCGTTTTCCAAAACTGACCGCGCTCTATCGATTGCTTCTTCAAGGCTTTTCGCCTCGATAACATGCAGCCCCAGGAGTTGGGTTTTTTGATTAACAAACGGGCCATCGAAAACGCGGTCTTTCGACAGCACGGTCAAAGCGGCAGTCGAAGGCAGCAGTGTTAAGCTTAACTCCACGCCTTCGAACGGCAAACCGCCACAGGCCTCTCCGTGGGCGGCCTCATCTTCGGCGCCGTAACTGAGCAAAGCATAATACATGCTGAATCTCCGCTTTTCACTTCGCCATAGAAGTGAATGTGAGCACGCCGTGTTTGAACCGCTGCGCATCGACAGTTCGAGGTCCACTAGAGGCATCGACACCCTCGAATGCGGGCTCAAGCGGACGTCTTCTATGGAAGACGATTCACATGCTATCGTGGATGCGCGTCGGGCAGAAAAATTGGCGCTGGATCAGGACAAGTTTGCGAGCGAATGGAGTTCGTGCATGCACCCACCGGCGAATTCGGCACCGCAGTTCGAGGAGGAAAGAACGAGACTACGAGAGAACATCACTCGCTAAGGCGTTTCCGACCAACCTGGGCGCCAATCCCCAATCTGCCATCACCACTGTCCGGTTCAGCCCGCACCTCTGTTGGGATGTTGCTGATTTGACTCGGTTCTCGGAATCTTGCTCGTCAGGGGACGCTGAAGCGAGCGCGAGCGATCTGAGGCTACTCTTCATCAAGTATGATGTGGGCGTCGAGCCGGGCGGCGGTGCCCGAGCCGGGCTAGCTGCCGTTCATCTGCATTCAGATCATGCTGTTGGCATGCAGCTTACTATCCGCTATGGGCTGCCGAACCTCCCAATGCTCGACGAGCTTACCGTCCGCCAGCCTGAAGAAGTCGACGATGGCCAAGCCTTCCTCTTCGGGTTCACGTTTTGCATGCATGTGCACGACGACGAAATCCCCTTCAGCAAAAATCCGCTTCACTTCTCCTCTCACTTGGGGAAATGACTGCCTGAGCTGCTTCACATAGGTTTTGAAACCCTCCGCGCCATCCGCGATATTCGGATTGTGTTGAATATAGTGTTCGCCAAAATGCATCGAAGCAGCTTCGATGTTCCCTTGGTTTACTGCCTTGTCGATGAAGTCCAGGACGATCATCTTGTTTGTCTCGAGGTTTGAGTTATGAATCTTGGCTAGAAATGGAGTTGATGGTTCGTCACGCATGTTTTGCTCCGTTGGTTGTCCTCCTCTGCCTGTTGTGGACAGGAGAGTAGGCATGCCAACATAATCTGTCTCGCCTGTGGGATAGTCGATATGCTATTTTCCCAGATTCTTATCCAATCGTCTAATATCGTCGCGTTCATTGTCAGAGGGTGGGTCTATGGACGTCTTATCCGAAGTTCTCGCTCACTGAGATTTGGCGGCTCCCTAATCGGGAGCGCAACCCTACATCGGCCATGGGTATTTCTGTCGATCCGATCAAGAATGGCGCCATCCATGTCATACAGCACGGTGAATGCTGGCTGCGTCTGGCTGGCGAAAAGGAGCCCATTGGCTTAGGCGAGGGAGACATCATCCTTGTTGCGAGCGGTGTCGGACATACTCTCTGTGATCCAGCGGATGCACCGCCCGCGTTATTGTCTGCGGTACTTTCGGCAAATCAGAGCGGATCAGAGCCGCAAAGCGGGAGCGGAGCGACAACTCTTCTTTGTGCGAAATATTCACTTGACGGTGCCGGCCCGCATCCGATGATTTCCCAATTTCCTCCGCTGATCCATTTGACCCGCAGTCAGATCAACGCTAGCGAGCCGCTGCGGCTCGCCACAGAACTTCTGCGAGTCGAAGCGAGGGGCTATCTCGCGGGCCACGATATTGTAGCGCCACGCCTTCTCGACGGGATGTTAGTCCTGTTGCTGCGCGCCTGGATAGAACATCAGCCTCTAGGAACGGGAGGATGGTTTGGCGCCTTACGCGATAAAGGTATTTCGCGGGCTTTGCGTCTCATCCATGAGCGGCCGGGTGATCCGTGGACAGTCGCCTCCCTCGCCGACGGTGCGGCACAGTGTCGGGCCACCTTCGCGCGTCGCTTCACTCAACTCATCGGAGAGCCGCCGCTGTCCTACGTCACTCGATGGCGGATGGACCTTGCAGCCAAGGCTCTGCAGGAAACGAACCAGACCATTCACGAGATCGGGCGCGCCGTTTGATATGAATCGATGCCCTCGTTCTCCCAAGCATTCAAACGGCTGACCGGACGATCGCCTGGTCTCTACCGCAGTGACTTGCGATCTCCGACTGAGAATGTCCGCTCTTTGAGGCTTTGAGGCACCTGCTACCTCGGTTAAGGGAGGCGAAAGACCGCTTACCACCCTGAGCGGGCATACGACTCTGCTACCAAGCGGCAGATTTTGAGTACGCCTCCGGCGAGGGCCGCCTTGCGCGAGCATGGCACGGCAGCGAGGCTGCGCTCTTAAGGCGTCCTTTACGAGCGTAGTTAGCAGCACAGCATGAGCCATGTGACGTTGTTGACCGGGCCGGAGCGGCGTCGGCGTTGGCGTGAAAAGGATCAGTGCCGGATACTGGCCGCGGCATTCGCGCCCGGGGCGACACTGGCTCTGCAGTTGCTGGCCGCGCAGCCGCATCATCCCGTTCTGCACTTTCGGCCAGCGGAACTCGCTATCCCAGACGCTTGGCATAGAGGCAGGCGCCGGTGCCATCCCGGAAGATCAGCTTGATCCGGTCGGTGCGCTTCGCCCGGAAGACGCAAACCGCGCCGCGGAATGGATTCGCCCCATCGTCTCTCGCACCAGTGCCGCTAGCCCCTCCGCACCCTTGCGGAAGTCGACCGGCTTCGTCGCCACTATGACCTTGACCGCACCCGTCGGCCCGACCACGACGTCGCCTTCAGCGCGCTGCTCTTTGCCGAACGCGGCTGGCAGCCGGTCTGGCTTCCCTTGCGGGCGGGGCGGCAGGAGAGTCGCAAAACTCGTGACCGGAACGCGCCCGCCTCACAAGCGATATTCCCCATACGCGATTCCGCCGCACGACTCTGAGTGCGACGTCTCGTCGACATTGCTGAGTCCCATTCTTATGGGACCAGGTTGCCTCGTCCCGTCACGAGCACCTAATACAATCCAGATATTCAGGGTGGGTCCCGCCATGTCCCAAACGCTGATTGTCATTGGTTTGATCATAGTTGCCCTAAGGCCCTTTTGTGGCCCTGGTTGTCCCGGGTCGGTCTGGGCAGATTGCACGGTGACATCGTGATCGAACGTAAGAACTTCACGTTTTACGCTCCGATCTGTGAGGTACGAACCGCCGCTAACTTCCATAAAGACGCTACACGTGTCAGGCGTTGATACCTGGATGAAGAGAGCTGTGCAAAGACGGGTTCTCGGGGCGCTTCACGCCATATCCTTCAACGCGTCCAGCGGCCCTTTCAGAGCCGACCTGGGTTGGATCAACTCCGGCGCAATCAGGAAAATCTGCGGGGCCGTGGGCGGTTGATCGATCAGTTCGAACGCCTTCGCAATCATCGCCTCAAAATTCTGCCGCACCATAATTACGGGGAAGGGCAGGAAAGAGGCGAATGGGTCATAGTCGTAGCAACCGACGACAAGCTCGCTAAACATCTCCGCCGGCCGGCCCGCCATGAAACGCAGCAGACCCTCCATATTGATCGACGAATTGATAAACAATGCGCGCGGCAGCTTGCCATGGCGTTGGCAAAATGCCTCGAAGGCACGCAATGTTATGTCGGGCGAATAGCCGGAGGACTGTACTCCGTCATCAGGGTCGGCGCCCAACAGTGCCTTTTTGGTCGCATGGAAAGCGGCGATGCGTTCGCGGCTTGCGTGGTCGTTGCGGCCGCCAAACAGAAACAGCTCGTCCGGCCGCAGGGGGTCATCATTGCCGAACTGGCGGATGATTGCCTCCGTCAGCATCCGCGCGCCCTCATAATTGTCGCTGATCACCGAATGCGCCTTTCCTCCTGGTAGGTCGATGTTGACATGCCTCAGTCCCGCCGCCTCGCAGACCTCGTGCACGCCGTCCGGATCGGTGGCGCCGACAATGAAGAGCTGGTCGATTGAGTAGGAAATCAGCGTCTCCGCGGTCCGGCGTTCCTCTTCCGGGTCGCGGCTGGCACTGACCACGACCGGGCATTGACCGCGGCTGCGCACATGTCCCTCAAATGTCTGCGCCATGGAGGAGAAGTAGCGATTGTCGTGGATGGGCAGCATCAGGCCGACCAGGCCCGATCGCGACCGTCGCAAGCCTCGCGCCTGCAGATTGGTGGTGTACTGGTGGCGTTCGGCGAGGCTGAAAATTGTTTCCGCCGTACTTTCCTTGATGCGGCGCTTGCGCCAAGTGCCATTCAGCACCGCGCTCACGGTCGACGGGGAACTGCCCGATAGCACAGACAGATCATAGATCGTCGCCTTCTTCTTGACCTGCTGATCCATCTGGCCCTCCGGAGGGTCTCTTTAGAGCAATATCCCGCTGGAGCAATATCTCCCTTGACGAGCGCATCTTGATGCAAGATAGTCTTTGCACCATCGATTGTGCAAGCACAAATTGGTGGCGAACGTATGTTCCCGTTGGGAACGTTATGGGAGGAGTACAGATGAAAAGTTCATGATCGCGGCGCTCGCCGCGACCCTTATGCTTGGCGGATCAATCGCTGCCATGGCTCAGCAGGCCGGCAAAGTCGGCGTCGTCGTCAAGATCGGCGGCATTCCCTGGTTCAACGCAATGGAGGCGGGCATCAAGGAGCGTGGCCAGAAGCTCGGCGTCGACGCATTCATGGTTGGCCCGACCAGTGCCGATCCGGCACTGCAAGTTCGCGCCATCGAGGATCTGATCGCACAGGGCATCAAGGTCATAGGTGTCGTGCCGAATGACGCCAAGGTGCTTGAACCTGTCCTGCAGAAGGCGAAGGACGCCGGCATCATCGTCATTACGCATGAATCGCCCGGCCAGAAGGGCGCGGACTGGGATTTCGAACTCGCGTCCGCGACCGGCTTCGGTGAGGCTCACGCCAAGCTCTTGGCGGACAAGATGGGCGGCAAAGGTGAATATGCAGTCTTCGTTGGTTCGCTGACAGTGCCGCTGCACAATGCCTGGGCCGATGCGGCAATCGCGTATCTGAAGAAGAACCATCCGGACATGAAGCTTGTCGGCGATCGTTATGGCGTCGCCGAGGATGTCGACAAGAGCCGCAGCACTGCACTTGACCTGATTTCCGCCAATCCCGGCTTGAAAGGCTTTCTTGCCTTCGGCAGCCAAGGCCCGATTGGCGCTGGCCGTGCAATCGAAGAGCGCCGGAAGGTGGGCCAGATATTCGTGCTCGGGCCATTCTCGCCGGGGCAGGGCCAGAAGCCCATCAAGAGCGACGCGATCTCCGGCGGCTTCATGTGGAATCCGAAGCAGGCGGGTGAGGTTTTCGTCACGCTGGCCGACCAGCTCATGAAGGGCAAAGAAGTCAAGGATGGCGATACGATCGAAGGGCTAGGGACAGTCAAGCCCGACTTCGAAAACCATAACATCATCGTCGATCAGCTGGTCCCGATCAACAAGGACACTGTCGACGGCCTCGCGGCGATGGGCCTGTAAAGCCTCGCAAGGCTGTGGCAGCCGGGCTGGCCTCGAGCCGGCCCGGCTGAGGATGTGTCAACGCGATTAGATCCAGGTTCAACTCGATGGCTGATCAGGCACCCGATGGCTCCGCGTCACGGCCGCTGCTATCGCTCCGAAATGTCAACATGACGTTTGGCGGCGTCAAGGCGCTGAAGAATGTCAGCTTCGAGGTTCTGCCGGGCGAGGTGCATTGCCTCGCCGGCGAGAACGGTTCAGGCAAGAGCACGCTGATCAAGGTCATCACTGGCGTGTACAGGCCCGAGGCCGGCGCCGAGATCAACTATGACGGCCAGAGCTACGCCCATATGTCACCGGTGACGGCGCAGGCCGGCGGAATTCAGGTCATCTGGCAGGACCTCGCCCTTTTCCCCGAGATGACCGTCGCCGAGAACATCGCGTTCCAGACTGTCATCGGCCGCTGGCCGCGACTGGTGAACTATGCCGAAATGCGGCGTGTCGCGACCAACGCCTTGCAACGTCTTGGTGTTACCCTCGATGTCGATCTCGCACTCCACAATTTTCCAATCGCACAGCGGCAGATCGTAGCTATAGCGCGCGCGCTCGTCGGCGAAGCGAAGCTTGTCTTCATGGACGAGCCGACGGCCTCGCTCACCCAATCTGAAACCGACTATCTGCTGGACATTGTGCGCAATCTGTCGGCGTCGGGCGTTGCCGTTGTGTTCCTCAGTCATCGCTTGGCGGAGGTTCTCGAAGTCTCCAGCCGTGTGACGGTGCTGCGCGACGGCGCCTTGGTTGGCGTCTATCCGACCAAAGGTCTGACCCAATCGCGCATTACAGAGCTGATGACCGGCAAGACCTTCGACTATTCCGTCCTGCATCGCGATTTGAGCACGAGCCCGGTAATGCTTGAGGTTAAAGGGCTGTCGCGGCCCGGTGAATTCGAGGATGTGTCATTGACGGTCCGGCGCGGCGAGACGCTCGGCGTCACCGGGCTGCTTGGGGCAGGGCGCACCGAGCTGGCGTTGACCTTGTTCGGCATGCGCAAGCCGAGGTCCGGCTCTGTTGTGCTGGATGGCAGGCCCGTTCGCTTCGGTTCCAACCGTGACGCGATCGCCGCCGGCGTCGCCTATCTTTCGGAAGACCGGCTGTCGCTCGGCCTCATTCAGCCCCAATCAATTGCCGACAATATGGTCATTGCCTCGCTGGACAAGGTTCTTTCGGGCGGCTTCATTTCGAGCGATCGCAAATGGTCCCTGGTCAGTAGCTGGATAAGGGATCTCGGCGTTAGGATCGGAATGCAGGAAGACGCGGTCTCGACCCTGTCGGGGGGAAATCAGCAACGTGTCGCCATTGCAAAATGGCTGGCGACTCAACCGAAACTGCTGATCCTCGACGGACCGACGGTCGGTGTTGATGTTGGCGCGCGTGCCGGCATATTCGATATCGTTTCCAAGCTGGCCGACAGCGGCCTGTCGATTATCCTAATCTCGGACGAGGTACCGGAAGTCTATTTCAACGCGGACCGTGTGCTGCACATGGCTCTGGGGCGCGTTGTCGGCGAATATGTCCCCGGCGCCACGTCCCTCCAGGCGATCGAAGAGGCGGTCTATGCGTAGGTTTGTCCGCTCTCATGCAACGGAGCTGGCTTTGCTCGCCGTGATCGCGGTCATCTGCGCCTTCCTGTCGCTTGCGACAGACCGGTTCTTCACCCTCGGCAATGCGTTTGACCTCCTGAACACAAGTTCGGTCAACATCACCTTCGCCGTCGGTCTGCTCGTCGTGCTGATTGCCGGCGGCATTGACATCTCCTTCGCGGTTGCTGCCTCCGTCGTACAATATCTGACGGCAATCGTCCTTGGCTGGATCGGCGGCGGGAATTGGATTGTCGGCCTCACCATCGCTGGCGCATTGGGCGTCGCGTTGGGCTGTATCAATGCTTTCCTGATCCACAGGTTCAGGATCATCTCGATCGTCGCCACGATTTCGACCTTCAACATTTTCTTCGGCTTGCTGATGTTCTTCACAGGCGGCGTTTCGATCTACAATCTGCCGGACTGGCTCACCAACCGCGTGGTGCTGTTCGAGCGCGAGATGGCTGACGGCACCTGGGCGGAGATAACCCTACCCGTGCTCATTATGGCCATATGCGTATTCGCTACCTGGGCGTTGATCACGCGCACGACCACTGGTCGCCAACTCTACGCTTTTGGCGACAATCCGGAAGGCGCGCGCCGCTTCGGCATCAATGTTGGTGCCATGCAGTTTATCGCCTTCGGCTGGCTTGGCCTGATGGCAGGCATCGCCGGTCTCGTCCAAGCGCACTGCGCGCAGGAATCGTGCCTAACGCCCTGTATGGGCGCGAACTCGACGTCCTGGCAGCCGTAGTCCTTGGCGGTGCGCGGCTTGGCGGAGGCAAAGGCAGCGTGCTCGGCTGCATTCTTGGCGTTCTGTTGGTCTCGATCACCCAGAACGGACTTAATTTGATGGGCGTGTCGCCTTTCGCGTTCAAGATGATCGTCGGCACCATCATCCTGACTGCCATCACCCTGTCGAACACCAGCATCGAACGCCTGCTGCCGTTCCTGAAAAGCCGGCGGGTGCCTTCATGACCGTTATGATTGAACGCGCCCGCAAATCGCTCGGCCCTGAACTGGCAGGTCCGCTTGCTGCGTTCGTGGTAGTCATGATCGTGTTCGGCATTGCCGCACCGAACTTCCTTTCCCGGGCCACTTTTGGCTCCGTCGCCTACCAGCTGCCGGAGCTCGGTCTCCTCACACTCGCCATGCTGCTGCCGATCCTGACTGGCGGCCTGAACCTGGCTATCACCTTCACAGCCAACATCGCCGGGCTGACGCTAGCGTGGGTCCTGCAAAGCCAGGGAGGTGTCGACGCCGGCATCGGCGCCTTTGTCCTTGGCTCGATCCTTGCCATTGCGGTCGGAGTACTAAGTGGGCTGATCATGGGGCTGGTCATCGCCTACACCAAGGCTCACCCGATCCTGGTCTCGCTCTCGATGATGATTTTCCTGCGCGGTCTCGGTGAATTCCTGACGCGCGGCGGCGACGTGTCCGGCTTTCCCGGCTTCCTGGCGCCGATCGGCTACGGTTCGATGTTTGGCGTCCCGCTGCCGTTGCTCATTTTCATCGCTTGCGTGCTGATCTGGCACGTCCTGCTGACACGCATGAAGCTGGGCTTCAACACCTACATGATCGGCTCCAACATCGAGGCCACGCGCTACTCCGGCATCAATACGCGCAGGGTGCAGGTTCTGGTCTACACATTGTCCGGCGCAATGTGCGCGGTCGCCGGCATCATCATGCTGGCGCGCTTCAATTCGGTGCGTGTTGGCCACGGCGAGTCTTACCTGCTGATCACCGTGCTTGCCTGCTTTCTTGGCGGGGTCAATCCGTTCGGCGGCTTCGGTCGGGTGATCCCTGTCTTCGTCGCGCTGGTGGTGCTCCAGATTCTGTCCTCGGGACTCAATTTGATGGGCGCAAACCAGCACCTTGCGACGGCGGTCTGGGGCATTTTGCTGATCACGGTGATGATCCTGCGCTGGCTTACCGGGCGCCTGAAATTCCTAAACACAAACAAAGGGTGAATTAGATGCATGGTTTTGGGGTCCACACCTCGATGTGGACGATGAACTGGGACCGGGCCGGCGCGGAGAAGGCGATCGCGGCTTCCGTCAAATACGGGATGGATTTTGTCGAGATCGCGCTTCTGAACGCGCCGGCGGTCGATGCCGCACATACACGCGCCTTGCTCGAACAGCACAATCTTCCTGCCGTTTGCTCCCTTGGCCTGCCGGAGCGGGCCTGGGCCTCGGTGCGGCCGGATGCCGCCATCGAACATCTCGAAGTGGCCATCGACAAGACTGCGGAGATGGGCGCGCTGGCGCTTTCCGGCGTGATTTTCGGCGGTATCGGCGAACGCACCGGCGTGCCACCCACCGAAAAGGAATACGACAACATCGCGCATGTGCTGACCGTCGCCGCCAAGCACGCCAAGAAGCGCGGCATAGAGCTCGGAATCGAGGCGGTGAACCGCTACGAGAACCATTTGATAAATACCGGCGCGCAGGCCGTCTGGATGCTCGAGAAAGTCGGCGCCGACAACATCTTTGTCCATCTCGACACCTATCACATGAACATCGAGGAGAAGGGGGCCGCCAATGGTATTCTGGCCGCTCGCGAGCACCTGAAATATATTCACTTGTCAGAGAGCGATCGCGGCACCCCGGGCACCGGCAACTGCCCCTGGGACGAGATCTACGCAACGCTCGCGGCGATCGGCTTCAAGGGCGGACTTGCCATGGAAAGCTTCATCAACATGCCGCCGGAAGTCTCCTACGGCCTCTCCGTCTGGCGGCCGGTCGCGAAGGACGAGACCGAAGTGATGGGCAATGGCTTGCCATTCCTGCGCAACAAGGCTCGCCAGTACGGTCTGATCTGATCCAATGGATGACGGGCAGAAGACGGACGGCGCGAGGATCGCCGTCTTCGATGTTGGCAAGACCAACATAAAGCTCTCGGCGATGACGTTCGACGGCGTGCTCGCCGAGAGTCTTTCTGTCCGCAACGAGGTGCGGCCCGGTCCACCTTGGCGGCACCACGACCTCAAGGGCATTAGCGACTGGCTGTTCGGCTCGCTTGCCAGCTTGTGCTGACACCATCGGTTGGAAAAGGTGGTCGCCACCGGACACGGCTCTGCCGGAGTTCTGGTGAACGCAGATCCCGACGACACCTCCGCCTTGCCGATGATCGACTACGAGCAGGATCTGCGGCCTGCAATTCGCAAGGGCTACGCCCCGCTTTCGGGCGATTTCTTGGATCGCGGCAGTACAATTATGCTGAAGGCTGCGCATCAGGCTCGCCAGCTGTACTGGATGCAGCAGGCTGAACCGGAGCGCGTTGCCCAGGCCCGTTGGTATCTGGGCCTGCCGCAATATTGGGCCTGGCGGCTCTCGGGCGTGCCATCGGCCGAAACGACGGTCCTCTCGGCGCAATCACCTGGTGACTTCGAGCCCGTCACATGAGTTCTGAAGGCTGAACCACCGGGAGTGGAACACTCCGCTTTCAAACCGGTTAGGGCAAATCACTAACGTGTGGGGATGGCTACGGTCGCCAATGTGCAACTGCCGGAGGAAATTGGTCGATGGACACGAAGAACGAGAAAGACCTGAACAAAGCCGAAAGTGGTACCGCAAAGCGCAGTTCGCCCGAGCAAAAAGGCGGCGATCAGGCGCGAAAGGCTCAGGAATGGGGCGGCGGTTCGAAGGCCGCCAAGGGACCTATCACGGATTCCAATCATCGAAACCCAAACTCGAGCCAGCGGAGCTGAGCATGCAGAATAATCCCACGCAGAAATATCCTCAGCCGCCCATGCCTGAACAGCAGCAGGATATGCCCGGCTACACCGACGAGATGAATCCCCGCCCTGACCATGGCGAGCAGAGCTGTCGCGGTAGCGGCAAACTGATGGACCGCGTTGCGCTGATCACTGGCGCGGACTCAGGCATCGGACGCGCGGTCGCAATCGCCTTCGCGCGCGAGGGCGCGGATGTGATCATCTCCTATCTCGAGGAGGACGAGGACGCGAAGGAAACGGCCCGCTGGGTCGAGGATGCTGGTCGCAAGCCTGTGATCGCGCGCGGGGACATCAGCGACGAAGGTTTTGCACGCTCGCTCATCAAACGAGCCATGGATGAATGCGGCCGGCTGGACATCCTGGTCAACAACGCCGCGCATCAGGCGACATTCGAAAAACTGGAGGATATCACGACCGAAGAGTGGGATCTCACCTTCAGGACGAACATCTATGCGATGTTCTATCTCTCACAGGAGGCGGTGAAGGTGATGAGACCCGGCTCCGCCATTATCAACACGTCGTCGATCAACGCCACCAGCCCCTCACCTACGTTGCTCGCCTACGCCACCACCAAGGGGGCGATAGCAAATTTTACCGCCGGGCTGGCCGGACTGGTCGCGGAGCGCGGCATCCGGGTCAATGCCGTCGCGCCGGGGCCGATCTGGACGCCGTTGATCCCTTCGACGATGCCGACCGAAAAGGTGAAGGAGTTCGGCAAGAACACACCGCTGAAGCGCCCTGGCCAGCCTGCCGAGCTCGCGGCCACCTATGTGCTTCTGGCCTCGGACGGCGCCAGCTATACGACCGGCGCCCTCTACGAGGTCACTGGCGGAAGGCCGATGCTTTAATGAATTTGTCCCGGGGGAGAGCGGAAGGTCGCTTATCGGGATCGCGCTCTGGTCGCTCGCGCAGCCGTTGCGACGATAGCTTCGCCTACGTTGCTTTCCTGACTTGAAGGGTCATTCCGCCGCTCGGGCGATCAACGCGACAAGCCAAGTTCTTTGCGGCCGTTGCCCAGCAACGGAACGCGGAGCAGGTCAACCGCGTTTCACGACAAGGCGGTGATATTGGAGGTATTAAATGCCAGCCAAATCCAAGGCCGAGCAGATGGCGGCAGGCGCCGCCCTTGCGGCCAAACGCGGTGAAAAGAAGAAGAGCGAGTTGAAGGGCGCGTCCAAGTCGATGGTCAGGCCGATGAGCGAGAAGGAACTTCACAAAATGGCGTCGACCAAGCGCAAGGGCAAAGCCGAACATGCGTCCAAATCGTGAGTAGATGGCCGGATGGGCGGCACGGCAAGCGTCCTCGTCGTCTTCCATCTCCGTTCCGATCAGATCAGATGCCTTCTGCTCGTTCGGGGTAGCGCCGCAGAAGCATCACAAAGCCCATGTTCCGCGAACGGATCCGGAAAATCTGCTTTCGTGCCGAAACTCCTTCCTTTGCGAGACTGGTCGTGAGCTAAGAGAACCCACCAAGACCGCCGATCTCGTATGACCCGACGGGCAGCGGCAATCTCCGGCTTTTACCAACGGATCACGACGACCTTCTCGGTCCCGTTGCCGAGTTCGACAGCTTCGGTGCCCTCTGGCTTGCGGCCTTGGATCTTGGCATCGTCGATGGATTCAACGACGGCAACGTTGACCCCGAAGGCCTCATCGATTTCGGCGACACAGACCAAGGTATCCGGTGGCAGGTCCTTCACTCGGTCCAACAACTCGCGAAGCTTCATGGCGGACCTCCTTGGCGACATCTGGATAACAGGAGCGTTATCCTTTTCGGCAGTGCATTCGGAACCCTCTCGCTTGAGAAAGGTTCCCCGGTCGCACTGCGCACGTCCCTTGTTTGCAACGCTGCCAGCGCAATTTCCTATTGATCATTCATCCACCCGCCGCCGAGCAGATTCTGGGGCAAGCCAGGTCTGTCGACCTAGCCTAACGCCGCAGGACATATGAGGCAGGCGGCTGGACCGGCTTTGATCTGGACGCTGTCGACTATGTCTCCGACGAGATCGAGCGTGATAACGCTCCTAGAGGCAATCGGCCCTGATTAGCTGCCCTATCCCGGGTGGCTCCCGCGACTCGACGCTCGGCGGGTAGTGAGTGCGCGGGCGGTTGAGGCTGAATGGCTCGACTCTGGCCTCAACCAAGGTGACACAGGATTTTTTGGGAAGCCCGGGAGTTAGGTCGCGCGCCCACTTTGCACGTACCATATGATATGAGCCATCGCGGTCATTGTCGCGTTGCAGTGGTGTTTACTGGCCAGTTGATCTGGACTGCTTCGGCGGGCGTTTGACCGGCTCTGCAAGGAGGGCCGCCTAGCCAAGAAAGACAGGGAACAGCGGGAATACCTGGCTGCGGAAGTCTTCCTAGTTTTCGACGATGGGACGAGGGACGAAGCGGACCCGTTGCGTGCGCGCACCAGAGCATCTTCACTACTCTAAAATTTAGAACTGACCTGGCACCGCTCTATCAAAAGCAGAGTTGCTGGTGCCGAGCTGAGGTCGCGGTTGTGGCAGAAGCGTCGTCGATGCTCAGAAATGGGCTTCCTCGAAGTATTTGGCCTTCAGCCATGTGTTCGACGATCCGCTCCTGTAGCCGCTGTCGGCGCGCTTCGAGATGATGCTCTCGAGCCCCACTTTCTCGATGGCCCGAAAGATCGCTAGCGCACTGCTCTCGAAATGCTCTCTGTACTGGATCTTGCCGAGGCCGTGCTCAATGAGTTGCCACAGCGCCTGCTTGCGCTGCAGCAGGGGCAAGGAGGCTAGATTGCGACCGTCGAGATGGAGGATATCGAACGCGACGAACACCAGCCGGCTCGGTTCGTGCCAGATCGCGGCTTCCAGCGCAGGGCAATGGGGAGCGCCCTGCTCGCCTGGAACAATGACCTCGCCGTCGATAATGGCAGCCCGGCATGGCAGCTCGGCAGCCAGCGCGATGGGCCAGTATTTCGTGGTCCAGTCACGGCCGTTCTTGCTGTACAGACGCACGCCGCCTTTATCGATGATGATCTGCGTTCGGTAGCCGTCAAGGTTGACCTCGTGAACCCATCCGTCATCTTCGGGCGGCTCCGTGACCCGAGTCGGGATCTGCGGCGGAATGAACTCCAGCTGGCCGCCGTTCACCTTGGCACGCTTACTCAATGACGCCACCTTTGATCGCGCGGCGGCTGATCGGCACAGGCCCGACATCCCCCCAACTTGGACGCCTGCCGCCTGTGCCGAGCCCCCGCCGAGCCATTGCGAGCATCTGCGCACGAGGCCGGATTGTCTTTAGCTTGGCGTCCAAATACTTGTCCTGGTGTACATATTCGCTGTAGGCGCCGCGCTCCTGCACCTTCTCACTATCGGTGCCGGGCTCACGCATCGTCCCCGGCTGACCTATACTATCTCGGGTTGCCGCAAGCCCACGCAGTCCCCTGGCAAATTTCGGGACCTGGTTAGTCCATCAAAAGCACCAGAGCGGGATGCAGCTTCTTCAGATTCGGCAATGATTTCGATTGCCAGGGTATGTCGGGCGTTCCACGCACGACGAGTCGAACATCGGGATGCTTGCGCACCTCGATAGTAAATTTCGCCAGCAGGTTGATGCCGGAAGAGTTGAGAAAGTGAAGGTCCTTCAGATTGAGCGTAATGGAAGCGGGATTCGAGGCAAGCACACTGGTCGCCAACGCCGTGATAGGCGCACCGGCGTCGGAACTGGCAAGCCGCATTGCACCGTCGAAGAAAATTTCGCTTCCTTCAGTCCATACGCGGTAGTCGTCTGTCTTGATTTCCATAGCCTGGCTTCGTTTCCTCTAATTGTGAATTTGCGAGATCGGAATGGAGGCATATGTCTCCACGCAAATCCGATCGCTTTCGTTGGCGGCGCTGAATATCCAAGCCAGGCGCGCGCCGTAGTCGCTCATCAACGTCAGCAATCCAAGTCCGGAGCCTCCTACGTCGGGGTTCGCGGCATTGGCTTCAATTCGCTGTATCAGCAGGTCCATGGGGTCGCCAACCGTGATGTCCTCCAGGAGACTTTGGAACTCGGACGCATCTTCACCATCGAGGTCATTCGACACCTTGAGCTTGAAGCATTCCGAATCCATCGACGCCTCGATCAAGATCTCACCCGGTGCGCGAAACTTGACGGCATTTTCGATGAGTTCGTTGACCAGATATCCAATGCTGTGCCGCACTTCCATGTAGTCATTGCGGGACGACCGGAAGCGCAATGCGAAAAGATCTGCGATGAAGTCCGAGGTCGTGGCACAATGACGCCAACTCAAGTCGAGAGGTCCGTCGAACAGCCGCACGCGACTGACGCTCTCCTTCATCCCGATTGCAACGTCAGGGGTCCCGAACAGCGTTGTCATGGCTATGTGTGCCTTATGATCACGAGGGTGATGTCGTCGTGGATCTTCTGGATCCCGATATGGGCCATGAGATCCTCGATGATCCCGGTTTTGATTTCCTCGGCGCTCCCGCCTTGACGTTTTCGTGCGCTCTGGCAGAGGCGCTCGAACCCGAACAGCCTTCTGTCTTGGTCTTCCGCCTCGGTCACACCGTCGGTGTGCAGCACGATCACGTCGCCACTGCCGAACAGGATGTCGCGCGTGGCAATGAACTGCGAGATGTCATTCTCCAGGCCAACCGGCAGACCCAGATCCATCGTGTCGATGCGTTCGACGTCCCCGTCCGCACGCACGACGAGAACGTCCTCATGCTGGCCGGATAGCGTTACCCGCTCATCCTCGAAGTCAAGGAAGGCCAGCGAGAGATGCTTGCCGGTGTTCGTCCGCTCGATGTTCTTGTAGATCGCTCTGTTCAGCCGATCCAGAAACTGGTGCGGATCCGCCTCGTTGGTCTCCTGCAGCGCACGTGCAACGGATTGGACCATCAGCATCAGCACGCCGCTCTCGAGACCATGACCAGTCACGTCGCCGATGCCGATCTTGACCCGTGACCCGTTCTGCAGGACGTCATAATAGTCACCGCCGACCTCGTCGGCCGGCCGCATGTAGGCCGCGATCTCCAGCCCCGGAATCGCTTCGAGTTCGAATTGTTTCGGCAGGACCATCATCTGTATCTGCCTGGCGACCGCGAGTTCGGCGCCAAGGCGGATGTTCTCGTCCTGCAACTTTTCGTTGAGTGCGGAAATCTCCTGATTGGCGTCCCCGAGTTCCCTGGTTCGTTCGTCGACGAGTTGCTCGAGGTTTTCTGTGTGAAAGCTGATCTGCTCGGCCATCCGGTTGAAAGCAACCCCCACCGCTCCAACCTCGTCGCGCGTCGGAATGCTTACCCGGACTGAATAGTCTTTCGCCTGCAATCGCTTGGCGGCCCCGGCAAGCGCACTGAGGCCTGCAGTGATCCGCTTTGAAATTCCGAAGACAGCCGCAAAGACGATCAGGAGCGAAACGATAACTGCGATGACCTGGGTGATCAGGATCCGGTTGGTTGCGCTTGAAATGCTCTGCTGCGCTGCAAGGAGGGAAGCATAAATTTCCCGTTCGGGGACGACGAAGCCAAGCATCAGGGTTTCGGCCGTGATGGACCCCGTACTATTCCAGAGATTGACTGGGTTTAGTCGGCGAAGTGCGACGATGTACGGATGGGCTTTGCCGTTTTCCTCAATCGAAATATGCTTAATGACTGTCTTGTCGTCGGCGGGAAGTTCGAGCGCTGCGACGGTCGCGTGCGTACTCTTTTTGAGCGAGCGATCGAGGCCGGTAACGCCTTGACCTGCCGCACCACTTGCGATCTTGAGCCCGAGCATTTTCTCGCCTTCAGGCTTGATCGCGAGCACATTGCCGTTCGACATGGTGAGAAAACCGAAGCCCGTATCGGCGACCTTCACGCTTTCGACGATGTCAGCGAGTTGATCGAGCGTAACGTCGGCAGCGACCATGCCGGCGACATTACTGCGGTCTTTCGTCCAGAGTGGGTGGAAGAAGCTCACTATGAGCTTGCCGGTAATCGCGTCGATATAAGGAGCAGTCGCAGTGATGTCATCGCCCTTTACGGGGCGCGAATCGGGCTCCCTGATCCAGCCTTCCCAGCCTTCATAGACGCCAGGAAAGAAGAAATCCCAGAAATTCGCTTTGTCGTGGCCTGGATAAAGCTTGTCGAAGGTCTGCGCCTGATCGGAATAAGGAATCGTGCGCATGATCGGCCCTGCCTTCGGCCCTACGTAGTAGACCTGCAGCTTCTTGGCTCCAGTTGCCATCTGGCTTGTGCCAAAAATATCGAAGATCGCACTCTCCTGAATGTCGCGGAGAATTTCGGGCTTCGGCTGGTGATCAGCGGAGAGGAGATATCCCCAGACACTCATGACCGAAGGTGACCCTTGCCGGGTCTGTACCCAGTTTCCCGTGGCGTCATATGCAAGCGGCGCATTAAAATAGGGGTTCTTCGCCAACGCCTTGCCGATCGCATCTTTTGCTTCCGGGTAATCTATTAATCTCTGCATGGAGGCTGCAAGTGCGGTCACCTCGGAGTGCATGCGGCCGAACAGGAGATCGGCGCGCAGCGCCGTCGTCTCGATATAGTTCTGGAGGTATTCCTGGCTTGCCTTGGTGAGGCCGCTCTCGATCTGGTGCGTCGCGTCCCGGGAAAGCCGGTTCACATTCCACAGCGCGACGCCGCCGCCGACGAGGAGGTCGAACAGCACCGCCCCACCCACAACGATCAAGAATTTAGCGCGGAAGCTGTTAAGCCGGAGAACAGGCCAGGGTCTGGGCGGTGTTGCATCCAAATCGGTCATAGCGGCTTGCGTCCCGATGCAACCCAGATCGGCCAGCCGGCATAGCCCTTGGAGTGGAGCGCAGCGAAGATGTGGTCCTGGAAGCCCTGTCGGAACCGCCTGATAAATGCCGGTGTGTCACCTCGCTTGGTAGCCATCTCGCCTGCATAAACATCCTCCCATGCCGCTATGACGTCCGCGAAGTCCTGTGGATCGCCGTCGTGGTTGGTGACCATGAAGGACTCGACCCGAATGTCTTCGAGCCCCGCTTCGGTCAGGTAGCGTTTGCTCTTCGGGCCGAGCTCAATATCCATCTGGAAGTGGGCCCACAGCTTGGCGACCTCGTTATAGGTCCACTGGATGCTGTCGGCGCGTGGTTCGCCCAGGCAGTGCGAATTTTTTTCGTTGGTGATGTAGACACGTCCGCCCGGCTTGCAGATGCGAAACAGTTCCCTGAGGATCAGTTCGGGCTTGTGGAACACCTGCAGCGAATGGCGGCACGTGACGAGGTCGAACTGATTTTCCTCGAGCAGCATTTCTGATGCATCGCCATAAGTGTACTCGATGCCCTTGATATCGAACTCCGCAGCCACGTTTCGCGCATAGGCGAGGCTCGACCTGGAGTGGTCGAGGGCGACGATCCGCGATGGCTGGAACTCCTTCTGCGCGAGCACAGCGAAATCGCCGATCCCGCAACAGATGTCGGCCATGACGATCCCGGGCCTCATACCGTGTCGCGGCAAGATTGCGCGCTCGTGGCGCCATGTCATCTTTGTCTGAGTACGCAGGATCGGTACGAACCCGCCTTCCTCAAGGAAGCCCTGCCCCGGATAGAATTCGGTGTCATACTCCTCGACCGTGATGTTCGGTTCAATTCCGCTCAGGCGACCGAATTTTCGCGAGGTCCATCCGACGACGCTTGACGTGATGACGACGAATTTGAGATCTGGTCGAGCGCGACAGGCGTCAATAATGATCCTCGAAAAGGTGTGAAATGCAGCGTTATTCATCTGCGTCAGGCGTCGGACATTGACGTAGAGAACGCCCCGCACACGGTCGATCGCATCGCGAAGCAATGCTATGCTGGACCCAAGCTCATCGATCGCCTGAGGCCGGACCACCCCCGATATGGAGAACTCCTGATTGTTCGCGTCGTATTGCGCCTTGAAGCGGGGGAGAAGGTCGTAAGGGCTCAATTTTGCAGGCCTTCAAGCGGAAGATCCACGACAAGCTTGATTGCATCACCATCGGCTTCCTCGACCCTGAGTGTCGCGTTGTAGTCGACAGCCAGTTCCAAGAGTACGATTTCCCGGCTGGGCGCGAGATCCCCAGACACAGAATTAAGATATCGCTCCCTGGCCTCGAACCCTGCGACTTGCGACACGGCTTCTTCGTAGAACTGGCGCTCTTCTGGCAGGCAAGGAAACGTCAACTCGATCCTGTCCGTGGCGCCGTGGCGAGACACCCTGCATGCCAGTTCGCCGTCGCCATGGCGCGTACGAAAGGCGACTTCCAGCAATTCGTTGAAGGCAGAGGAAAAGAGATTTGAATGCCGGACCGAGTCTGACCTGTTTTGACTGATCATCCGGGCCATGTATGTCGAGAGATAATCGCAGTGTCTCCAAGCGGAGACGAAAGCTTTGATTTCCATGTCGATCTGGATCATGGGCTCAAAAGTCGGCCCGCCAGCCAGATCATGATGAACAGGTCCCATCGGCATCCTCCCTTGTTCTATCAGTATTGACCCCTGGCGGCGCGATGACCTCCGAGGCGGAAAATTTCACCGCGCTCCGTTATGACTCAGTCTCGCACCGACTCCAAAAATTGCGCGGTGTCTGCCTCGATCGTTTCTACAAATCTCCACTTCGCCGTTGACAAAGGGTGCAAGGCGCTAGACCGCCCGATTTGATTGCTCCATCGCTCGTACCACCCTCAGCGGGGACCGCCTGATGAAATCGCTGGTTGCCTCGGCTCCGAGCGGGCGTCCCAGGAAATTCCCTTGCAGGCAATCGCAATTCTCCTTGATCAGCCACCGTGCCTGTGCCGACGTCTCGACCCCCTCGGCGGTGACGCTTATTCCAAGGCCGTGCGCCAGACTCATGATCGATCGCACGATGGTCTGGCTTTTGAGATCGGTCTCCAGGTCCGTGATAAAGTACTGATCGATCTTCAAGGTGTCGAAGGGAAAGTTCTTAAGGTAGCTCAACGATGAATAGTATGTTCCAAAATCGTCCAGCGATATTCGTATCCCCAAGACGCTCAGAGTATTTAAGGTGTCGATATTGTCGATCGTCTTCTCAAGAAGAACCTGCTCGGTTATCTCGAGTTCAAGTCGGTCGGCCCGGATTCCAACTGAGTCGATGATTTGAGCAACCGTATCCGTTAGCGAACCGCTAAGGAACTGAGCCGGCGACACGTTCACTGCGACCGTCAGCGAGGAAGGCCACGTCAATGCCTGGCGACAGGCTTCCTCGAGCACCCATCGTCCAATCTCGTCCATCAGACCGTCGGCTTCGGCGATCGGTATGAAAACGTTGGGAGGAATGATTCCGATCTCGGGGTGCCGCCACCGCAGTAGCGCTTCGAAACCGATCACCGACGAGGGAGGCCGATTGAGCGGCTGATACTCCAGATAAAGTTCGCCCCGCTCCAGCGCGGTTCGAAGGCTGCGCCTCAGATTCTCGCGTTGCTCGAGCAAGAGCAGCATCGAACGGTTGAATGTTCGAGCGCAGCCGCGTCCATCTGTCTTGGCCGCGTAAAGAGCAATGTCAGCGGCTTTCATCAGCTGCTCGCCATCCGTCCCGTGCTCCGGGCTGAAGGCAATTCCGATACTCGAGCCGACGAAGATGGGAATGCCGTTGATGACGAACGGCTCCTTAAACGCGTCGACCAGCGATTCGGCGAGGCGCTCAGCCTCTGCTGGCTGCCCCCTTCCCAATTGGATGACAGCGAACTCATCGCCGGCATACCGATACGCAGATTCTCCGTCCTGCAGCGCGTCGCGGATACGACCCGCTGCGAGCTGAAGAAGCGTGTCGCCTGCTCCATGGCCGAGCGTGTCGTTGACCGCTTTGAAACCGTCAAGGTCGATTTGCAACAGGGCGGCTTCCGGCTTTGGTCTGCCGAGGGCCGCCAGTGCTTGCTGCAGCCGCTCGCCGAATCGCCGCCGATTCTGCAGTCCGGTCAGCACGTCGTGTGTCGCCTGATGAAGCAGAATTACATGCTCTTCCTCCTCCGCTGCGCTCCGCCCGCCGTGCTCCCTTGATTCGATGATTCCCACACCATTTGCAGTGGGGAAGACGAAAACGGACCGGGGCGCTTCGCCTGATGATGACGCCAAGTCGATGCTTGCCGGAGAGCCGCCCTGGAACACACGAAGGAAATCGTCGCGATACCTCGCATTGAGAAAGCTCGGGTAGATCTCCCAGACGGCGGCGCCCAGCGCCACCGCGCCTCCGTACACGCCCTTGAGCTTGGTTGCGTAGTGCGTCAGGCGGAAGTCGCGGTCATAGATTGACAAAAGTTCGGTCGTGTTCGCCAAAAGGTCAGCGAGTATCCCATCGCCGGCACATGGAGCATTGCTCGAGGAAGGCCCCTCACTCTCCGTGCCGACGCCTGATGCCTGTGGGCGCAAGAGCCACCTCCATAGGCGGTGCAAATTCGCGCCCCCAATCTAGGAATAGCATAACTATCAACCTTAGCAAACTTTCAACTCGCAGTCTTAACAAGTGCCGCATGCAGCGCAGCTGCAATGCATGCTCCGCCGTGACTGGTGACAAATTATCGGTAACGTCGAACAGTCACAGTTCGTTAATAAATCGCGAATTGGCGGGAATCAGCTATGTGATTGATGGCGCGGTGGACGCGACACGAAGATATTGTGCGGCCTGGTCTTCCCCGCCCGGCAAGCCTGTTTTGAGCCCGCCCCATCAGCATCGCCGATCCTGTACTCAGCTTCCGAGCGCTTTGAGCCAACCTTCAAAGGAAGAGGCTTTCTCCTGTCCGGCAAGCGAAACAGAGTTGGCGGGGCGCTGCAACACCACAGTGCTGCGGCCTTCGCGAGGGCTGTAACCGAATTCCTTGCTGAATGCCCGGCTGAAATTAGCCGCTGAACTAAACCCGAAGGCTTCAGCAATTTCAACAATGCGCCGGCTGTCCGCCGGATCGCTTAGCGCAACATGGGCTGCCAGAAGGCGGCGACTTTGTACGTAATGGAGAACACCACCGCTTGGTTCGAACAACTGATACAGACGAGAGCGCGAGACGCCGAGCGCCCGGCACATTGAATCCGGTGTCAAATGAGCCGCATCCAGATTGTGGTGGACGTATCGACGCGCTCGCTCCATTAGCGCGACACCCGTCAATTGTTCGACGGCCGCAGCTTGTTCCGCCGGAGGCCCGAGGCAGGCAATAATCATGCTGCGTGTTGCGTGCACGATGCGGGGCAGATCGTCAGCCGTTAGGCTGCGCAGTCTTGCTTCTATGCTGTTGACGTAGTCGACCAAGAGGTTGGCAAAGTTGCCGGACAGAATTGAATTGTTCTTTGCGTCGAGGGTTGACGCCGCATCAGAGAACAAATCACGCGGCATATACAGAAAGAGACTTTCCGAGTCCGTTACCCTCCCGCGAAACGGGTAGCCAAGCGATCTGATCTCCAATTTGCCCGACTGGTTTTCCGCAACGCGGCGATCGACCTCCGTCCACGACCGGCCAGTTCGTGGCAAGACGATGTACCAGTGATCGATCGAACTGGATCGGAGCTTAGCGGCGGAACGCAAGTAGCTATGTGCCGGCGCGCGCTGTTGAACGATCAGCATGCCACCGAGATTCCAAGCCATGTGATCGGCGGGAAAGCCATCGTTCAGCGATTTGCCATCCGGCAACCTGACCTCGACAAGCGGCGCCATATGCTCTTGCCAAGCGGCGAATTGACCTTCTGGCGCCAGTTCAAGCGTTGAAAAGGGCAGAGGTTCGAGCGCCGGCTCGAGTGATGGAGCGTCCCCATTGTGGGGTTGACCTTCGCGCGGCCAACGACGTCGGTCACGGTCTCGCGGCTGCCTTGCAGGGGCCTCGTCTTGCCTCTTAGTGTCCATCGCGTGGTGCCATATCCGAATCGGGTATGCCCGTGCCCCTCTCAATCATGTGGTGTACTTTCAGGCATCTGGCAAGACTGGCGGAACTCGAGCCGACCGAAACGGCGATCACGCTGGATTATGGCAAGAAATGCATTCCGAGATAAGTTTCTGGATGCCAAGATAACGACACGTGCGGCCCGTTGGTCGCCTGCAGGATGGCCGGGCCAGCATCCCGCCGCTCCCATGTGGACGGTGACGAAACCTCCCATCTCTTTCAATCAGCAGTTGAACCGCGTCCGAATCTGTTGGCTGCGAGGAGGAACCAAGAACGATAATTCGCCTGCACTTGAGTCCTTGACGACGCCGCGAAGATGACGGGCATGAGCCGTACGATGGTCAACAGATATCGCGTCGAAAGCCGGTTTCCGGTTGCGGTTTCACTCGGCGACCGCCGCGTCCTTCACTCAGAGGTCTCCGACTGGATTGCAGCGAAGATCGCGGCGAGGGCGGCTTAACCCGTTGCCTTCAAAAACCACCGCGGATCCAACCGCGGCAACTTCAAAAAAAGGGGACCACCAACCTGCACATATTGTCAATTAGACTGAAGCCGCCTGGCGCGCCAGGAGCGTCATCGCGCGCTTTGATATTTCGCTAACCGATGACTGTCGATTGCACGGCATGAAGCTTGTTGAGAAGCCCGACGACCGACGCATGACGTACGGGCCACAATCAGGCGCCCTGCACGTCGCGACCTTGGCACCAGCATTCGCAGAAGAAATCACGTGCGCCGCTGGCGTGGCCCTTGGAGGCTTGAACGCCCATGAGGATCTCAGACAGATACGCTCATCACGACGAGATCCCGATCACTTGGGCGACTTGGCTATCGAATGCCGGCATTGTTGTGGCGTGACGTTCGACTCCGCAACTTTCGCCGTCGAGCCCGCCGTTCGAGGTGAGGGCGTCGTTTTGGGTCGAACCATGCTGGTCCCGGCTGACCTTGCCGCCGGCACACTTGTACGTCCCTTGAACTCGCCCTCGAGGCCTCGTCAAAATACTTCATCGTCTACCCGCCCTGCGCCATTGCCCAGCGGAAAGTCAAAGCGTTACGGGATTGGCTGTTTGCTGGGATGCATCCAAACGACGGCCTTATGGCAAGACTGAGATGCGTCCAAGAAGAGCCACCAGTTCCGCCTGACGTTTCGTTTCAGTCTTGGCGAACAGCGAGGCAAGGTGGGAGCGGATCGTGGTGCGGCTGAGGCGCCAACTGCGCGCGATCTCCAAAGGCGCATCGCCCTGAGCCAAGCGCAACGCGAGGTGCGTTTCCGCGCCCGTCAAGCCAAACATCTTTTGCAGTGTCTGAGGATTTGGCCCCGACCTGTTCTCGCGGTCCAGTAACGCCACAATGCTCGTTCCGTCAGGAGCGATAAACCCGTTCTCGTTCAATATCACCGGCGTGTCGGCGCTGCTGCGGATCACCACCCATGATAGTGAGCCCGGCAGGAAATGGGCCGGAACATTCGCGATCAGCCGCCTCAAGGCCACTGAAAGGCCGCTGGCCGTATCGGCTACTTCGCCCTGGCGCTCCAGCGTGGTTTGAGCGGCCGCGTTCCATTCGACCACTTTCCTCTCTCGGTTCAGCACGAGATAGCCGCAGCCGATGCGATCAAGCATGCCGGTTATGGATTCCAGGCTACGTGCTCTTGGCTCCCCGACCCCTGCGCCCAGTCGATCAGATGCACGATCTGAATAGGCATAAGAGGGCTGCTTCGTATCGGCCTCACGGTCATACTTGGTCCTCATCGGAATGTATCGGTTGCCCGCCGCAGCTTCAGTGTGTCTATCGATCAGAGTCATTTTCTACCCCTACCCACAATTTCACCAGCATGAAGCAAGTTATTCTGGATTTACAGAAAGTTCTTCAACGTGATTCGTTCAGATGGTGTTGTAATAAGTTACTCGTTCCTGATGATTGTACCGTTCAGAGTTCAAAAGTGTGCGTGCAATCGCGACATTTATAATATCCATATATCATTAACTTGTGGTTATGTTCCGGATGTGAAATTCACGCCGAAATTTGGCCAGCCTCCTTCGGTGTTTACTGATTCTTAGTCCGATCGTGGTCGCAATATGTTTCGACGGTTCGTTATTAACGTATCCATCAAGAATTATCTTGCGACTGGCTTCGCTTTTGCGCTTTACGTTATTTCTAGAACCTCCTCAACTGCGCGTTCACAATGCACGATTCTATACGCACCAAGTTGAAGATTGTCGTTAGCTTCGCATCCAGAAACTTGTCTCGGGATGCATTTCTTAAGATTTCTTCATACCGCCAAGCCGCCGATAGTATTCCTGCTCACCTGTTTCCGACACCACACAGTCCGGTATGAAGATCGGATTGGAAACCGTTGACAGCGCGCTGAGCGCTATTGGGACGGCCATGGGATATTCTATCAGGATCGTGCTCAGGGAGGGCGCCGGTCACTCCCCTCGCGCAATTTCCTTCGCGAGATCGCCCTTTTCGCGAAGCCAGGAACAAATCGTGATCAGCCTCATTGTGCTAGTCAGCAAGGGAGATGAGCTGTGAGTGGCCCGCAATAAGCCAAAAACCGGGGCATCAGCAAACGTCGAAAAAGACGCAGAAGATTGGGTTAGCGGAGATGATCCAATGACCCCGCACAAGCTTCGTATTGGAAAACTCTGGCCGAACAGGCCGACGACCCTGACGCTTATGCTGACGGCTTCAGCAAGGCGGAAGCTTCTAAACGCATTGATGCACTCCGGGAGAAGCTAGGCCTGTAGCGTCCGCTTGTGGAGCATCTAGTTTAATCGTGAGGAAGAGCTTCGCTGCAGGTATTTCTGGGGCAGAGCGTTAGCCGCGGTGTCCGACGTGAACAAGCCTTACGTCCCAATCAAAGGAACTGTGACTGTCGTTGCGTAATTTATCGGATACTGGTCGAAATATGGGAACTCGATGACGAAAGCATAGGTGGCGGTCAGATGCGCCATGCGGAAACCGCCGCTAGGGGGATCGATCCCAATCGTAACCTCGACGTCTTTCAATCCCAAATCCAGTAATTTTTCCGTGGCTATGGCTTGGATCTGAGCCTGCGTCAGCGAGTTCTTCATCTGCAGCGCACGCGAGGACGTTTCCAGCGTATATCGAACGCTCGACATGGCGTTCAGTGCCCAGCCGAACGCGAAAATGCCGAACAAAAGCATCATGAGAAAAGGCGCAAGCAGTGCGAACTCCAATCCGGCTCCGCCTGATGCATCCCCCGTGAAAGCTCTACCTTTAGCGAACACGAATCACCTGTTGATGATTGAGCTCGCGCGAGAAGGAGGAATCGCCAAAAATGAAGGGCGGTGACCAGATGGCTGTCGCCTGTATTACGACGAAGACCGAGGGGGCTTTCAAAGTGTCGCACAGGATCGATGGATCGACCGCGATGTTCCCGCACATATATTTCCGGCTCAGTGTCACCTGCGCGCCAGCGGGGTGGTTTTCCCAGCTTGAAAGAGCGACAGCTTGGATAGTCGCATCCTCGACTGCTCCTTGCATCACGAGGTTCGCCGCCGTTTTTACGCCTGCACGCATCGATAGCGCGCTTGATACGAAAGTCCAGCCGTTAATGACGCCAAGAAGTACCAGACAAAGGATCGGCACAATCAGCGCAAACTCCACCGCAGCAACACCTGAATCGCACCGGAAATTCCGGACGTACCGCCGTTCCACGAAGATTACTCGACAAGCCGAACAGACTGCGTCGCCGGAATGTCTCGCATTCCGAGGCTGGTGCAATCCTGGCTGATGCTCGTGTTGCCGGACCACTGCAAGGTACTGGCGACGACCTGCGTGCAACCACCCTTGCCAGAAAAATTGCCGAGATAATTGACGTCCTGGGTTGGAAAATACAGAGCGCCGGTCAAAAGCGAATCCGCCGTGCCATTGAACGTGTTCGACCCCGTCAGGTTACCTTTGTTGCCATAAAACAGAACGCCGGAATACGTGCCCGACGTCGGTGCGCTAAGCTTGATTGTGGCGTTGCCGTTCATGCTGACGCCCGAGCTGCCTGCGAGATAGATGATGACCCCGTCGCCGGAGATGTTGGCGTTCGAGTTCGCTTTGAAATCACCGCCTTGGATGACGTACACGCCGGGCGAGAGGGCAACGTTGCCGCTCAGGCTCAGCCCGCTGCAGTACGTCCCGGGGCTAAGGGTCGACAGCCTCGAGTTTTGACAGGGGATTGTGGCTGGTGGCGTCGGCAGGTCGGCAAAGGGATCACCGGCGGGTAGGGCCTGGGTTATCGGGCTGGCGCACACCGTCGTCACAGGGTTGTTCAACGAAACACCGCCGGCCGATATCAGGCAGTCGGCCTGAAGGTTTGCTGATCCTTGAAGCTTGATGGCGTCCGCAGCTATCGAATTCGACATCACGGAACAGCCCGTCATTTTTATGATCGAACTGCCCGAAAAAAGCGCCGCTTTCGGGGCGGACGGATTGAGCGACAAAGCGCAGGCTTTTGAGGCGTCAGTGATAAGGGCCACCGCTCTTGCCTGTGCGCCGACCGCGTTCTGCGTGAATATCGATGTAAAAAACCGATCGAGGGTCTGATGAACGATAACCTCGACGGCCTTTTGGGCGACATTCGGGCCGGAGGACGGGGGCGTGAAGACTTCGATCGTGCCTGCCGACGCTGCAAAACCGTTCGAGGCTGCTGACAGCGCCACGGCGGAGACAATCGCGGACTTGTCTGATCCCGAAACCTTTTCTAAAGCGCCAGCATAGGCTGCCGCGTCTGCGACCGCCTGCAATTTCAAGCTGCTGTAGTACCAATAGGACGTTTCGACACCGAAGCCCGCACCGCCGACAATCACTGGCAAGGACAGGGCGAAAACAACGGCTACGTTGCCGTTATTCCCGAGGCGTCGTCGTAGACTGCTGCCGGACCAGCCGAAGATATGGGCGCCCCATTCCATTGAGGTTTGTAGGCGCAAATACATGAAAGAAGGAATAAGAAATTCCCTCCACTTGCACCCTCCTGGGCGGGCCGGAACTCAGAGATCCAGTCCATCGCCGAATCTGGGGTGGGCGAACGCGAACGAGAGAGAGCCTCCTGGTCGCAGGCTGCGACGCGCGCGGTGTCGACAATCTCATGTACAAAATGCGTTCGTTGGTCTTGATGGGGAAGAAAGTGACGCGATCGGCGGCGCCTTCAAGATCTTCGGCAGCAGATATTCGGCCATTCAGAGGGCCCGCGCCTGCATAAGTCCACATCACGACGTGCGGAAGTCTCTTCGCGCCGCGAGCTTGCTAGATCACTACGTGTTTCTGCGCGACCCATAGATTCACTGAGTATGCGCTGTGATGTCATGTAACACGCAACATGACGCACCCCTTGCCGTGCTCCTGTCTTAGGTATTTTATACCAAGGGGATGACTTCAGCTGATTTGGCACTGTATCGATGGCAAACACTGCGAACCCGCTTGATGAGAATTCCGGCGAGCATCGGCGCGAGCGCCGCCAACGTGTGCTAAAGGGCGGCACGATCATCACCGGGATCCAGAATTCCGAAATCAGCTGCACCTTGCGTAATCAACATGAGGGGGGTGCCGAGCTGAAGGTCGCGCCCGAAGCCCGGGTTCCCGATCGCTTCTTGCTCTACGTCTCGGTTGATGGACTTGCCTATCGATCGGAGGTTTGCTGGCGCCGCAACGACCGTATCGGCGTTAAATTCACCGGCACCGAGCCCAAACCGAAACTTCACTACGGCTGACCGACGGCAAGATGAAGATCACCGGCGCCGTCATCTGCGCCTTGCACCATCATCAGCTTTATCTCCGGACTCCTATGAGCGCATGACGAGGCACTCCGTCACCGCTCCGTACAGCTATGGCCGCCAGAGGCACACCTAGGGGCAGCGCTCTCGGGTCGCCTATTTTGGCGACGGGTGGCAGCCTGTGGCGAACCGACCGGCCGCGAGGTATTGAAACGAGGGGCAGGCGAGCCAGCCATCCGATCAGTCGCGTCAGAACCTATTCCGCCGCTGCATCAGACGGCGAGGTGCTTTCTCCTAAAGGTACCTTCGCAGCACGTCGCGCCTCCACCCGTACGTAAGCGAGACCGACGTTGGCTTCGCCGAAGGCTCGCTGACGCGTCCCGGGGGCGCGCGGTCCTGCTCGATCTCCGCGAATAGCTAATGAGGAACAAACCCCCTCGCGAGAGAGTTCGGTCCCTTTTAGACACGTGGGCCCGACGTGGTTGAACTCGACCCAGCAAAGCGGAAGGTTATTGCCCGACGTCGTACGGCGGTGGATCAGCTCGGACCTCATCGGTGATGTGATCGGTACTGCGGACATTGCGAACTCACCTCATCCATCGTCCCGCGAAGGACACTTTTCCACCGGCAAGTGGAAGCTTATGGGGGGCGATCCTTGTCACGCTCGTTTCATACCCGTCTCCCCTTGTTCGAGGTCTGGTGAGCATCTTCTCGTCCCGACCCGGGGTTCCGCTCTGCCGCCCGCGCGCCGTGGCCGGTCAGGGGTGGCCGACAGGCCATCGCCCAGCGACTTGCCCTTGACGGGCCAGCGCACGGCGGCAGGCTGCAATAGTCGGGGCCTGCGATCAGGCGGCCGCCGGCAGGATATCTTGTCGCGTCCAGCGGAACCGCGTGCCGTCACTCCAGATGCGATGCATGATCACCGCCAGCCGGCGCGCCAGCGCGACAATGGCCTTTTGTCGGCCACGCCGCTTGGCGACGTTCATCGCCCAGGCCTTCAGCCACGACCATTTCGTCACGTGCGTCAGCAGCACCTGCGCGGTCTCGTAGAGCAGCGTTCGCAGCATGCCGTCGCCACAGCAGGATATCCGGCCGATGCGCCGGCTTTCGCCCGACTCGTGGAGCACCGGCGTCAGGCCAAAAGCCGGCCCGACCGCCTTCGCGCTCTTGAACCGCTGCGGGATGTCGATCGTCGCGGTTAGGCCAGCGCCACCACCGGACCGACGCTAGGTATCGTCATCAGCCGCCGACAGACCGCATCCTCGCGGACAAGGGTCAGAAGCTTGCGGTGGAGCGTGGCAAAGTTCTGCCGCAGCTTGCTGGGTGCCTCGAGCAGCGGTTCAACGAGTCAGGCATGCCTGCGGTGAGTTCGCGGATGCGCACCTCGAATTTGACGGCACCAACAGGGCCGACCTTGAGCCCGAAGTTGCGCAGCAAGCCGCGGAGGTCGTTCTCAACGGCAATGGCCTTTTCCTGCAAGAGTTTGCGGGCGGTCAGCAGCTCCCGGCGCTTCTGGTTCGTCAGGGTTTTCACATGCACCGGGCGAAACAGGTTAACCCGCATCATCTGCGCAATGCCGCGGGCGTCATTGCGGTCGGTCTTGTTCACCTGCGCCTTAAGGAGTGCCTTGGTGTGGCGGGTCTCGATGCAGATCACCGGCAGGCCGGCCCTGGCCAGGCCTTCGAACAACCACTGCGACAGGGGCCCGGCTTCAAGCCCAACGCGCTCAAGCCGCCAGTTGGGATCCTTGAGCACCCGTGCCAGATCCTCCGGATGGCTCGCCACCTTTATCTCGCGGCAAATCTGGCCTGTTTCGTCGATGATGCACACTGCGGTCTCTTTCACCGAATCCAATCCGGCATAATATTTCATGCTGCGCTTCTCCCTCTGATGATGCTTGTGGCTGCTCCATGCAGACCACGTTTATCATCAGCTCGAAGCGCAGCACCTTCAACATATCCACCATCCACGCTCACCCGAAGATGAGGCTCAAGCCGAATACCCCATCTTTTGAAGGTCCTGGGTCCGAAGCTGCCAATCCGCTTCGGCCCAAAGGTTCACTCGATCGTTCGTTTCTCTTCCAGCCAATGCGGCCGACGGAGAAATGCAATGGGACTTTCACGGTATGATCTTGAAAAGCAGGACCGAAGGGCTTGGAATGCAGGCAAGGAGGTTGGCGCGAGCGCTGAAGCCTCGGCCGATTAGGCCGTCCGGTTTTTCCTCGATCGAGAAGGTCGCCTGCGTGATCGAGCGTTGTTCGACCTTGCAATCGACAGCAAATTGCGGTTGCGATTAGTCTCGACCGCGCCGATGCAGAGGTCCATCAAGCTGCGCTGAAGCTCGAGTCGCTTTATCGGGTGACGATTGTCAGCTTTGATTGCAGCGGCGAACTCGCTATGGAAAAGGTTCTCGCGCGCCCTTTGGCGTCGCTCTCCCTGAGAGAGGGCAACCGGACGTAGACGGCCTGGCCGGCGGCGAACTCAAACCAAGGCCACGGTGCCCTTTGCGTTCTCGTCTCGGGCAACGAAGTTGTCGAGAAAGCCCGCGCAGGTTTGAGAAAACTGGTCCGCCTCCACCGTGTAGCATTCAGGCCATCGCGCATGCTCATAGCCAGCAACACGAGGTTCTTCGCGCCAGCCGCCAGTTCGACTACCTGGACGATATAGAAGACCGACGCGCCCGTAATCTCGCAAATCCGGCGCTTAGGACGTCGAGAGCGCTGAGGCCACAACAACAAGCAGAGCCGCGGTCGCGACAAACGACGCCGAGGCGAGCAGCAGTCCAATCAGGGTGACGAGACCGTCGCGTTCCATCAAGGCGACGGCCAAGACCACCAGTGAGAGCACCGGCAGGATATTGCCGAAGGGAATTGGCAGGGCGATAACGACGGCGAGCAGGAAGATCGGTACGCCGAGCAGGGTCTGCACCGTCGGGCCCGTCAGGATCTCCAGCCGACCGGCGCGCACCATTTTCTCCACCCGGCCGATCATCGGCATCGAATGACGGACGACAAGATCGAGCGCCGCAGGCGAAAACTGGCGCTCGCTGATGATGGCGGGGAACCAGACCCTCCGGTTGCCCGCGACGATCTGGAGCGAGACCAGCGCGAGTCCGCTGCCGAAAACCATGCCGAACGGCCCCGGGATCGGCGTCAGCGCCGGAATGGCCAGAAACAGGATTGAGAAGCCGATGCCAGTTTGGCCCATCGCCTCCAGAGCCTCCCCAATCGAGAGGCCGCCTTTCGCGCGAGCGAGTTCCAGCATCTCGTTCAACCGCGCGGAGGCCGCACCCTGCGGCGGTCTTCTGTTCGCATCCTGATCGGACGTCTCGCGCACGCAGCCGGTCCTTACGCATCCTCGCCAGCTCTGTTCAGAGCCCGGACAAGGGCTGCGCATTGCGGGTCCTGGCTATCTAGAAGCTCCACCGGCGCGGTACGGCCAATCGCTATGTTGATGGCGGTGACCGCCGCCCAGCCGTAGTCGCCGGCGGCGCGCTCAATCAGTTGCGGGCCTTGAGACGTCAGGCAGTTCTGGGACTGGCGAACGATTTCCACCGGAAGCCTCGCGCGCTCAGCTTGTTCCTGTATCTGGGTTTGCAGGGGGCCGATGACGAGCATGGCAAAAATCCAGGTGATGAATTCCGCAATCATATCTTCTTCCTTCTGTTCCTTAGCTAACGGTATTCGTCTTTGCAGAGCCCGGTCACACAGGCTGCCGCTGCTGATCCCGCGTCTTGAGAAGACTCCAGACCACGCCGGCGCCAATGATCGCAAAGGTAATGCCGAGCGAGAGGGCGGCCGGGAACTTTTCAAGGCCCAGGAGATCGGCGACGAAGATCTTCGAGCCGATGAAGATCAGAACGATAGCGAGCGCGGGCTTCAGGTAACGGAAGCGGTGGATCATCGCCGCAAGCGCGAAATAAAGGGCGCGAAGGCCGAGGATCGCAAAGATGTTCGAGGTGTAGACGATGAACGGATCGGTTGTGATCGCGAAAATCGCAGGGATGGAATCCACGGCGAAGATGACGTCGGCCACCTCGACCATCACCAGCGCCATGAAGAGCGGCGTGATGAACCAGCTCGTCCGGCGCGTCCCGAGATTTCTCTTTTTGACGAAAAACCGCTCGCCGTGGTGCTCGTCGGTGACGTTAAGGCGATTGCGCATGAAGCGGACGAGGACGTTCTTCGATACGTCAGGTTCTGCCTCCTTGATGATCAGCATCTTGATGCCAGTGACAATCAGGAACGCGGCGAAGATATAAAGGACCCAAGCGAACTCGACGACCAGCGTCGCGCCGACACCGATCATGATGGCACGCAGCACGAGGACGCCGAGGATGCCCCAGAAGAGCACCCGGTGTTGGTAAATGCGCGGCACGGCAAAGAATGAGAATATCAGGGCAATGACGAAGACGTTGTCGAGCGCCAGCGTCTTTTCGACGACGAAGCCTGTCAGATAGGCGAGGCCGGCGTCGGAGCCGAGATACCACCATACCCAGCCACCGAAGGCGAGCCCGAGCGCGATATAGAGGGCAGAAAGCATTACGCTTTCACGGACGCCGATTTCCTTGTCCTGCCTGTGAAGAATTCCAAGGTCGAACGACAAAATGGCGATAACGAGGGCAAAAAAGCTCGACCACATCCAGAGCGGCGTTCCCAGCCACTCGACGAACAAAAATGAGAGGTTCAAGGGCAATCGCCTGTCGGCACGGGTTGTCAGAAAATCGGTCCGACATCGCAAGAGTGCCGAGGCTCTCACCAGAGGGGCCCGGACCAGCGGGTTGGTGCCCAGTTGGGGATTCATTTTCTGGCGATCAAGGGTCCGGCGGGACTTTTATTGGGCCGGAAAATTTGCCTCTCGGAGTCTCGCTTAGGTCGTACACGTGAAGCACACCCCATCTGGCGCGACATGAGATGATGGGCGAGAGGTGAAGACAATAAGAACAAGGAAAGCGCTATCTGCCTTGATGACGACCTTGCCCTTGGCAGGGGGCGGACCGCCTGCCAGGGATAAGCTGCATTTGGTCACGGCCGTGAATTGACCCGGAGCGAGCGAGCTTCCGCTTGGGGGCGACTCCGGCCGCTGGTGATGTCGTCACGACCATCATGCGGCCACGCCATTCCACGTCCTATTGAATTTCACAGGTGATCAAAGTGCTCCAGCCAAAGAAAGCGGTCCAACCGGCGACGGATATCGTTTTTGCCGGCGTTTAACGATCGAGCCTGAACCTCGACCGAAAGGACCACGCAATGAAGACCTTCCTCAAGCGCAGCATATCCATGCCCGCAATCATCCTGCTTTGCACGGGGGCGGGCGCGGCCGCGCCGCTCGGTGACAAGAATGGCGACGGCAAGCTGGCCTTGGCCGAATTTCAGTCGGCGTTCGAAATACGGATAATGCGTGCCGACACCAACACCGACGGCAAAATCTCACTGGACGAATGGAAAGCGCGTCCGGCCGCGGGCAAGGGCGAGCGTGACCCCTCAAAAGTGTTTGCAACACTGGACAAGAACAATGACGGCTTTCTCGAAAAGGCCGAGATTGATCCGATGGCAAGACGGCGTTTCGATCTTATCGATACAAACGCAGACGGCATGATTTCGGCTGAGGAGCTTTCAGCGCGAAAGGCATTGGCCAAGAAGTGAAGGCAAAGATTTGCGGGCACATTATCCTTGAGTGGCCAGGAGACAGACGAGGACCTTCTGGCCCGGATCGCGCGAAGCGATCAGGCGGCGGTTCGCAGCATGATCTCCCGCAAGCTGCCCCGCGTGCTCGGACTTGCGGCACGCATGCTGGGTGATCGTAGCGAGGCAGAGGATGTCGCACAGGAAGTGTTCCTCCGGATATGGCGCCAGTCACCGGACTGGGAGGCGGGGAACGCACGCTTCGACACATGGCTGCATCGCGTGGGCGCTCAATCTTTGCCATGACCGCCTCCGCAGGCGCCGTGAAATATATATCGCAGAGCCGCCCGACCGGGCCGACCGGGGCCTGGCCCCGACCAGAGATTGCGCGATCGCGGCGAAAGGCAATCGATCGCAACAGCGCTGGCGATACTTCCCGATCGGCAGCGCCAGTACTATCAGGAACTTTCCAATATCGACGCCGCCGATGTCATGGGCATCAGCGTCGAAGCCTTGGAAAGCCTTCTCGCGCGCGCCCGCCGCAATCTGCGCAATCATCTTGAGGCCGAGCGTGACGATTAGCCTGGAGCGGACACAATGAGCCCCGAACGGTTCGAAGCCGCACGCGCCGGCCGCGCCGAACTGGCGCGACTTATCGCGCAGGACCCGCTGGACCGGACGGCCGTCGAAGCGCAGCTGTCGGCAGTCCGGACGGCTGACATTGCCTTGCGCACGCGTCTTGAAAAGGCCGTCATCGATTTCGCCCAAACGCTTACGCAGGCTGAGCGCCAGATCTTAGTCGAGGGCTTGAGAGGCCGCGGCGCCATGCTGCGGCGCCTTAATTCCGGCAACAACTAATTCGCCGCGACGTCAACGACGCGTCCGTCGTTCCGCGCCAGGACAGGATGGCCGCGGGCTGGCACTAGACGCGCACGCGCGACAGAATCCAGCCAGGTGGGGCGGATGCAGACGGGCCGCGGGTCGCGATGATCGCGACCGGTGGATGGGACACGCATAGCGGCCAGATCAGCCGCCTCGCCAACCAGTTGCGGGCGCTTGACACGTTGAACGGCTCATTCGCGCGGGGCTTGGCGAGGTCTGGCGCCAGACCGCAGTACTCGTCGCCACCGAATTCGGGCGCACGGCTGCAGTAAACGGCACAGGCGGCACAGATCACGGCACGGCCTCCGCAGCCAATGGTGCCAGGAGGCGCAGTGCTTGGTGGCCGCGTACTGGCGGATTGGCCCGGATTTAGCCAAAGCGCGCTTTAAGAGGGGAGGGACCTGGCGCCGACGCTGGATCTGGACGCGCTTATCGCGACTGTGGCCGCCGAAGGGCCTAGGCTTGAAACCGAGCTGACGATGCGACGCTTGTTTCCCGACAGAACATTCAAAACGGCGCTCAGCGGCCTGATTGAAACCTGATCGCTGGTACGCAGCAGATTGGCCCAGTGCCGCTGGTCTTGACGCAGACCTGTTGTCCGGGCGCAGTTCGGAATGCCTGTCGAGTTCGCAGCCATTTCAGCGCTCGCCAGAGGCCCTCGCCAATTTTTCAAATGGCCGAAAGAGGCGACCGGAGGATCGCCGATTCAAAAGATCACTGCCAGCGACGGATCGAGATTTCTGCGGCGTTTAACGGGCGTGAGTATCTTTTGAAGGAGATTCCGACGATGGTGAAATGTCTGGTGACAGCGTTTATAGGTGCCGGATCGCTGTTAATGCTCAGTGGTCCATCTCCTGCCGTCCCGTTGAGCGCGACAAACCCGCCTGTCACATCGTCTCCGATCGAAAACGTCCGTTACGGTTGCGGCTGGGGCTGGCATCCAAATCGCTGGGGGCGCTGTGTGCCCAATCGACGTGTTGTTGTCCGTCCCGTGGTGCGGGGCCCCGTGATAATCTATCGTCCGGGTTGGCACCACCGCCATTGGTATTATTGGCACTAACGCCGGAGTTGATCGGAGTTTGGCCTTGATGGTAAGCTCTGAGCGCCGAACCGAACACGCCCGGCATGCTCCGGATAGGATGCCGTATCCAGAGTCGATGCTCCAAGCGAAGGCACGGCGACATGCTATCCGCCGTTGCGGAGGATTATCGGTCCGTGCCGCGCCTGACCACAGTCGCCCAGCCAACCGAGGAGCTCGGCACAACGCGACCAGGCATCTCTTGGCCTGGTCGAAGCAAGATCGAAGTCAAGTTCGGAATGGTATTATCCATGTAGCGCCTTTGCGCAAGACGGCTGCCGAAGTGATCTTGACCGACTTGGCGCACGGCGGCAAGGCGGCAAGGCGGCAAGGCGGCAAGGCGGGATGAGTGTCCGCAGCCGGGGCCGTAAGGCTTGCGGCAAAGTTCGGCATTGCAGCACCCGCAAAACGCGCTTCGCGCTTAGCTCCACGAAATCGCCCGGCGAACTGGGGTGCAAGCTCGATCACCTTCAGATAGTTGCCTTCAATATCCTTCTTGGGCCTCGAATTCGGCAAGGGCCATCCGGTGACGACGAAGGTCAGGCCACCATGCGTCCGCGCCGTGGCGAATCCGCGGTTCGGGCGGATACAGGTTTCTAACCGATAGAGGGAGGCCGTATTCCGCTTGGACGTAGCATGTTGCCATTCACTCGCTCATATTCTGAAGCGCGTCATGCTTGGCGATTTCGATGCTGCGCAGGCTAATCAAACGAATGACGCCTTTCTTCTTAAGCCTGGTGAAGACCCGCGAGACCGTCTCGATGGTGAGTCCTAGGTAGTCGCCGATATCCATGCGCGACATCGGCAACTCAATCTTACGCAGACCGCCTTGGCGCTCCGCCATGTCGACGAGGAACGCTGCGACGCGTTCAATGGCGTTCTGACGACCTAGGACCAGAAGGTGTTCCTGCGCCCTTGTCAGGCCCTTGAGCGCCAGCGGCAGCAACTGATGCGACATGTCGGCTCCGGCAGCGATGCGGAAGACGCGGATGCCGGTGGCATTGATAGCTTCGGCGAAGAAATGATGCGTTGCACCGCCTTCGAAGCCGAATGTCTCTCCAGCCAGGTGAAAGGCACTTATCTGCCGGCGCCCGTCAGCAAGCAGGCGGTAGATGCGCACGGCGCCAAACTCGACCTGGTAGAAGACCCCGGCCTTTTCGCCCTGGGCATAGATTCCCGCACCGGCGGGAAAGAAGTTGAGCGGCTGCAGCAGCGCGGGATGGAATGTCTCCGGCGGGTTCGGCTGAGGCGACCGCGACTGCGCTTCGATTCGCGAGGTTGTGTAGGCGTGCATGGCTGTTTTCCCGGTTGGTCCGTGTCACAGCAATCGCGCGAATCCTTATGTCGCGAAATTCGGTTATGTCCCTACGGGGAATTACCTATAACCACCGCTTGCGCTGGCCCGAACGTCTTTTTCGGCGATCGTTTAGCTATTCACTTGCTTCGCGGCCCGACACCTGCTCGATGAGGATGCGAAAGAAAACGTGCGGCGTGCTGTCCGAAACGGCGGGCGTAACTGGCTTGAGGGCACCTGGCTCCCACCAGTTGGTGTGCCTGCTCAACACCGACCATGCATGGTCGCGCTGAACCTTGCAGCCGATCTGGTCAGTCAGTTCTTCATAGCGGCCGTCGACAACCACGCTTCTCCATCCCCGCCCTTGGCCGCGTTCGTCGACCTGGAAGGACACCAGCGGATTGGCCCGCATCCAGTCGATCTTCTTACCCAACATGGAAAATGCGTAAAGGTGATTGTCCGCATGGGCATAATGCAGCGGGACGACGTAGGGCTGCCCGTCTTTCGCGCATGCCAAGCGGCCGACACGATTGGTCGTGAGCAATTTCGTACATTCCAAGGCGGAAAGCGTACGGATCAACATCAACGCGATCTCCTGTTTTTCGTCACTGCACGGGTGTCACCGTGCTTTATTGGGTTTGATATCCGGCATCGCGGATCTTGTTTGAATCTCGATTATAGTCCTGCTGCCAGGGCGATGATTGATCACGATCAAGGAGTCGGTCATGCGACATACGACCAAACGACCATGTGTGGCCGGTCTCGTCATTCACATGGAGGCCAGGCCGCGCTGTCACCGGCGATGCGGGAGTGGCCGATCTCGGAAATATGATCGAGATCAATGCGGGGGCCTGCCGCTTCTACGCATCATAGGGAATGATGTGGAAGCCAATCTCAAGCGCTCCGTTCGGTCGTGAGCTCGAACTCGCCGTCTTTGACGAGGACGGCGAACATACCCTTGTCTTCCCTTGCATAAAGGAGCGGGAAGGCTGGAGGAACGCTGCCAGCCGATCGCGCGTTGACATCCACCCGACCCACTGGCGCGACTGGATTCCGGATGGCATCCCGGCAAACAGCGGGAAGTTTCTTGGGGACTCGCCCTAACGTTCGGATTCCACAACCAATGCCATGCGCACGAGATGCGACAGGCTGCTCGCGGCCATTTTGCTCATGACATTGGCGCGATGGATCTCGACCGTGCGCGGGCTGATGCCAAGATCGTAGGCAATCGCCTTGTTTGGCAGGCCGGACACAAGACCGTCCAGCACCTGTCGTTCTCGCTCCGACAGGGCGGCCAGACGCCCGCGGATTTCCACGCTTTGTGGGTGTGTCGCATCCGCCTGGTTACGATTGCCCAACGCGGAGCGGATCGCATCGATCAGCACCTCGTCGTCAAACGGCTTTTCGATGAAATCGGCGGCACCTTCCTTCATCGCCTGAACAGCGAGCGCCACGTCGGCATGACCCGTCATGACAATAACTGGAATGGCATGCCCGCGGGTCCGGAGCTGCCGCAGGAACTCGATGCCGTCAATGCCGGGCATGCGCACATCGGTCACGATGCAGCCGTCAAGACTGATCGTGGCCGTGGCCAGAAAAGCTGTCGCCGATTCGTGCAGGCGCACAGCGAAGTCAGCCGTCGCCAACAGAAAACCAAGCGATTTGCGAACGTCGACGTCGTCATCGACTACATGCACAAGATGGCTATCGGCCACTGGCGACCTCTTCCTTTTCCACGATGCGCAAGGTGAACCGGAAGGCGGTTCCTCCGGACGGCATTGCCTCGGCCCAGATGTGACCGCCGTGCGACTCAACGATCGTACGGCAAATAGAGAGGCCGACGCCCATGCCCTGCTTTTTAGTGGTGACAAATGGCTGGAAAAGCTGGGCGGAGACTTCCGGCGCAAGACCGGTGCCCGTGTCGATCACGCTTACCTCAGCCATGCCGTCATCACGGGCCACAGTTATGATTTGCAACTCACGGCGTGGTACGCCTTGCATGGCATCTATCGCATTGCGCATCAGGTTCAGCAGGACCTGCTGAATCTGGATGCGGTCCGTCAAGACCAGTTCGGCGGCGGGATCGAGCTTATAGCTGACACGCACGTCTATTTCTCTTGAGCCGACCAGTGCCAGTGACGAGGCTTCCTCGATAATCGCCGGCAGGCGTTCGACTTGACGCTCACTCTCGCCTCTTGCGACGAAGTCCCGCAGGTGGCGAATGACGTCTCCGGCCCTTAATGCCTGTTCCGCTGCCTTTTCGACGGCTTCCCTCAGCATCGGCGCATTCTCTTCCGTGCTTTTTTCGAGAAGCCGGCGACTGCCTTTCAGGTAGTTCGTGATTGCCGTGAGGGGCTGGTTGATTTCATGGGCAAGTGTCGAAGCCATTTCGCCTAGCGCGGTAAACCGCGCCATGTGGAGAAGCTCCTGCTGCTGCTCCTGTATCCTTGCCTCTGCTCTGTGGCGCTCCGTCAAGTCGCGGCAGAAGCCGGTAAAGAAGCGGCCGGTTCCAGGATGCATTTCACCGACAGAAAGTTCCATCGGAAAAGTTGAGCCATCCTTGCGCATTCCAGTGACGGTGCGGCCGAGCCCGATTATCCGGCGCTCACCGGTTGATAGATACCGGTGCAGATAAGCATCATGCTCTTCGCGGTAGGGTGACGGCATCAGCAGATTGACGTTCTGACCGATGACTTCGCTCGACTGGTAACCGAACAGCGTTTCGGCAGCCGCGCTGAAGGATTGAATACTGCCCTGTTCGTCGATGACGACCATTGCGTCGGGCACCGTCGCCAGGATCGAGCGCAAATGATCTTCACGCAAACGAAGTGCGGCGTTCGCAAAGGAGAGCTCGCTGACGTCGGTGCCTTGGACAAAGATGGCCGTGATGCGACCATCGTCGGCTTTGATGGGCTGATAGACGAAATCGAGGATGCGCTCTTCGACCGGCTCCTCATCCTTGTTGCGAAGAGCGACCTTCACGCCCTGACCGCTGTAGGGCTCGCCCGTTTCGTACACCTGGTCCAGCAGCTCGTAGAAACCCTGGCCTGCAAGCTCGGGCAGGGCCTCGCGTACCGACCTTCCTATCACTTGCCTCTGGCCAATCAGGCGTTGATAGGCGGCGTTGGTCAGCTCGAAGACGTGGCCCGGCTCACGCATCAACGCGATGAAACCAGGGGCCTGCTCGAACATCTGGGAGAGCCGGTCGTGTTCGGCCGTGCCCCGCCCTTCGGCGCAAACACCAGTCGACAAGTTACGTGTTTGTTTGTCGTCCAAATCAAGTCCTATGATCGGGGAACCCGCAGCGCAGTCTTGTTACCATCCATTGCTCGTTCTGCACACGGAAAACCCATGAAGCCAAACAGTTGCGGTCGAGCCTGCTGGACCTTTCGGAGCTCACCCCATCGGCCTGCCGGCTGCACCCTTATGTCGTATAGCCGCCGGTCACATAGGAATTTCAAAGTTGTCACCTTGCGGCATTCACGCCAGCCCCAATCGCCACGAGAGGAGTCGACTGTTGACCGAGATCAATGCAGCGGTCGCCGACATGGCGATGATCTGCCGGGAAACGGGAGTAAAACGACATGAGTTTTCTCGACTACCTGATTTCAGTCGACGCCAGGACCGCCTTGATGGGAAGCATGATGCAGAAGCTCGGCGTCGACAAACAATTGAAGGTCGTTCCGGACGATGTTGGCGTAACCAATCGGGCGGTGGACCGGTGTCGCTCCTGCGGGCACCAGGATGAATGCTCGACTTGGCTTGATGAACACCAGCAAGCTGATGATCCGCCAGACTATTGCCGCAACCGCGACCTGATCGCACGGCTGCGGCACGCAGCCGTTGGCCAATGATAGAGCGTTACGCAGGCATACCGCAGTTCGCGTCACCAAGGCCGCCGCGAATGCCTGCAACTCCACTTTCATGTAAACAGCCGACTGGCCCCACGGGCTGCCCGCTTGTTATCAAGGCCACCATGACAGGAACCTGCAGCGATGCCCCGCAACGGCGCGCCGCTAACTAACGACACTGCGAGGCGCCGGCAGTTGTTGCTCGGGTGATACGTGCGGATTTGCAGACACAGTAAGATTGGATAAAAAACAAATTTACGTATTTCTTTCAGGTCCGATCCGATCCATGCCGACGAAGGCCCCATCGTAGACGCGACTTCACTCGGCGCGTCGCGGGCCTGTTTGAGTGCGGGGATCACCTTGAGGTCCCTCGAAAACCAAGGACATGCACATGACTGCGAATGGTCGGAGCAAGAGAACGATCATCATCGATGGTACTCCGTTGCCATACGTGCTTGACGAGGCCATGATCCGTCGGCGAACGCCTGATCGCGATCGAGGAGGTGGCACGGACGTTTAACGTATCCGAAACGCACCTCAACAAGATCGCCAATTCCCTGACGCGCAGCGTTACTTGAAGGCGGTCCGCGGTCGCTCCGGTGGGCTTGCCCTGGGGCGGAGCCGCGAGAAGTTCCGGATCGGCGACGTGGTACGGCTGACGGAGCCAGATTTCGCGCTTGTGGAGTGCTTCGCGACCTGAAATGAGTGCGTGCTTACCGGCTGCTGCAACTTTCAGGCATGTTCGGCGAGGCGATGGCCTCCTTCCAGAACACCCTTGACCGTTACACGCTGGCCGACGTCGCGTTGACGCCCAGGACTTTGTCGGCGGGCTACCTGCATCCGATGCTCCGCCATACCAATTAGCGTGGGTAAACCCACAATCAGCCGCAACGCCGCGCGATGCGTATCTGCCTGCCCGTGGAGACAAGCATGACTGACTCAAACAAAAACGACACACCGATGGCCAAGCAATTCGAGTCCGGCGTCGACCTGAACAACACACTGCTCCCTATGCTGATCGGCGGGCTTGTTCTGATCGTCGTCGGTGCAATCGTGGTCATGACGTTGGTCTAGTTTTCCTGGCAGACGCTCATCAAAGTTGCGAAAGCGCAACGAAGGCAGCCCGCGCGCGATTTATGAAGAGACCTCGCATATCGCGGAGACTTCATCGTGAAGCAGCGCAGTTCAATCAACCCCGACATGGTCGTTGACGAGATCATGAGAAAATGGCCGGCAACGGTGGCCGTGATGCTGGCCTACAGGATGCTTTGCGTGGGTTGCCCGATCGGCGCTTTCCATACCGTGGCCGAAGCATGCCGCGAGCATGGGATCGACGAGACCCGCTTCATTTTGGATCTGGAATCGGCTGTTCGAGAAGAACGGTGACGGTCACCCCTTATCGCGGTTCTCGGCCAGAACCACCAAGCGATGTGCATCCTTGACCGTGACTTTCTGGCGACCGCTGACGATTATTCCATTTTCCTCCCACCTGCTGAGCAGCCGGCTCACCGTGTGCAGTGTCGTTCCCGTCATCTCGGCAATGTCCTGCCTCGAAATCGGGAAGTCGATTTCGATGCCGCTGTCTGTCTTTCGGCCGGTCTGGTTCGCCAGGCGCAGCAGCGCATGCGCAACCCGCTGCTCAACCTGCTCCGTGGACATCTCCACCACCCGCGTCTGGGTCTCCTGCAGCCTGGTTCCAATCGTCCTGTAGGTGCTTGCCCCAAACAGGGGAAACCGTCGCGCCAGGTCCGGCCAGAGAGCGTTGGGCCAGGCTAGAACCACGCAGTCCACCGCGGCGACCGCACTGGCAGGGTAGGTCGTTCGCCCTAGTGCTGCAGCGACACCAAAAATTTCGCCTTCGCTGATGTATCTGGCGATGACCTGCTGCCCGTCAGGCGTGGTGCGGACAACGCGTATGTGCCCGGCGACCAGCACGAAAAACGAATGGGCCTCGGCTTCCTGCTCAAAGATCGCCGTGTCCTTGGCATACCGAGACGACCGCGCATTTTGTACGATCTCGCTCTGCTCGTCGGGCGTAAGCCCCTGGAAGAGAGGCAGTCCAGAAATCACCGATCGATCCAACGCAGCCAAGCGGATCCCTCACAGCCCTACGGTTCCGCATCAGTCGTGCGGGAGACCTTTCTTATCCCGAGTTTGCGCCAGCGCAAATTATCCCCGGCCGCATCAAGCTAAATCGCATGGAACGGCGCAATGCCGCGAAGACGAAACAAAGGACAAATCGATGAAACTCTCCATCCTCGCTGCCGCAATCTCCATCCTCGCGCTCGCCAGCGGCGCAAGCGGGGAAGAGCACGTGGTGCAAATGCTCAATAAGGGCGAAAAAGGCGCCATGGTTTTCCAGCCGGCCTTCGTCAAGGCGGCACCCGGCGACACAGTCAAGTTCGTGCCGACCGATAAGGGCCACGATGCGGAGTCGATCAAGGGTATGATCCCGGATGGCGCCGAACCTTTCAAGGGGAAGCCCAACGAGGAGATCACCGTCACACTGACCCAGGAAGGTGTGTACGGCGTCAAATGCGCGCCTCACTACGGCATGGGCATGGTCGCCCTGATCGTTGTCGGCAAGGCGGTCAACCTCGACATAGCCAAGACGGTGAAACATGCGGGGAAGGCAAAGACGGTGTTTGCCGACCTGTTCAGCCAGGTCCCGGCCAACTGACCGGGAATCGATACAGCCATGCCTGCCGCATGAAGGGCAGGCGGGGCCGGACGGACCGAGGGCGGCGGTTCATCCGGCCCTGTTCATTTGGAGACGCAGATCATGGGGATTCCACGCCTGCGGGCTTACACCGGGCCAGCATTTCTTTCCTACGGATTCAGGCCCTTCTTCTTCCTCGGGTCGCTGTATGCCGCGCTGTCCATTCTGCTTTGGCTGCCCATGTATGCCGGCGAGCTCGATGCTCACAGTGCGTTCGTTGCCGTCGACTGGCACATCCATGAAATGTTGTTCGGCTATCTGCCGGCGATCGTTACCGGGTTCTTGCTGACCGCCATCCCGAACTGGACCGGCCGGCTGCCCGTGCAAGGCCTGCCGCTGCTGGCGCTGGTGGTCCTGTGGCTTGCCGGCCGTGCCGCTGTTTTCTTCTCGGCGGATATTGGCTGGGAAGCAGCGGCCGTGATCGATGGCTGCTTTCTGCTTGCTGTCGCTGCTGCGGCGGCCCGCGAGATCGTCGCGGGACGGAACTGGCGCAATCTCAAGGTGCTGCTGCCGCTTGCCGTCCTGGCGTGCGCTAACGGCGTTTTCCATATCGAGGCGCATCTTCAAGGCACATCCGACATCAGCCGCAGGCTCGGTATAGCCGCAGCGATCGTGCTCGTCTCGCTGATCGGTGGGCGCATCATTCCGAGCTTCACCCGCAACTGGCTCGTTCGCGAAAATCCTGGCAGGCTGCCCGCGCCGTTCGGCCGTTTTTGACATCGTATCGATAGCCATCTCAGCTATCGCGCTGGGAGCATGGACGTTCGCCTCCGACAACCGCGCCTCAGGAATGCTTATGGCAGTCGCTGGAATCTGCCAGGCGTGGCGTCTGTCGCGCTGGGCTGGCGAACGCACATTGCGGGATCCGCTCGTGCTCATCCTCCATCTTGCATATGCCTTCGTGCCGGTCGGCCTTGCCTTCGTTTCGGCATCGATCTTCGTTCCTGCCACCGTGCCGGCCGCCGCAGGGCTCCACGCGCTCGGAGCGGGTGCGGTCGGTGCGATGACGCTTGCCGTGATGACCCGCGCAACGCTCGGGCACACAGGGCGGGAGCTCAAGGCCGGGAAAGGGACCTCGTTCATCTTCGTAGCCGTCCTTCTCGCGGGATCATTGCGAATCCTGACCGCCTTCGTCCCCTCAGACGCGGTGATCGATATGGCCGGCGCCGCATGGATGGCGGCATTCGCCGGCTTCCTCCTGATCCACGGAACCGCGTTGACGACACCCAAGGCACGGTGAGGCGAGGGAAGGGCGGCGGGCGGGCTCGCGACGGGTCGGGAAGACGTGGCCCGCTATTCCTGCTTTTCAGACGATACCAAGCCAGCCAAGGATCCGGCTTGCCCATCCCGAATGGTCCCGGACCAATCTGAATCCCAGATTGTCGGGAGGCGTGCCAACGGCACAGCCTCCGCTTTTTCCGTCACTAACGAAGTTCGACATGTAGGCTCTGTGAAGCCCTTCAAGGACGTGGACGCCGCAATTGTCGACCGAACTCGCAACACCGCTTCCATCCGCAGCCAACGTGGTGCGGACATAGCAGGTCGAGGTCCACTCCCAGACATTGCCGGAAAAGTCGGCGAGGCCGAGGGAATTGAATCCAAAAGAGCCACGGCTCTTGGGCAACGGGTCCGGTTTGCGATTAAGGTCCACCTCGGCCTTGTAGCTGGTGAGCCAACGTCTGGCGGGATTGCTGGCGTCGTTTTCGACCCCCTCGAATTCGCCGGCGAACCGCTCCGCGGCGGCAAAGGCCCATTCTTCATCGGATGGCAGCCGCCATTGGTCGCCGGTCACTTGCGAATACCACCGGGCGTAGGCATTGGCATCGAGATAGCTCACCCCTGTCACCGGAGCATTGCTCGGGATCGCGCGCGTCTCCTGTGCCGGCTGACAGCCGCCAGCCGATACGCAGTCCGCGTAGTCGGCCGCGCCGACCTGATAGGCCATGATTTCGAGAGGTCTGTCGAGTTGCCGCTCGAGGCGGGGATTGCCTTGCGGGCGTCCCTCTTTCAGGAACTCGCCCGGAGTCGGATAGGTGATCGAACCAGGGGGCAAGGTGACCGTCATGGCGATGGGATGGCGTTGTGTATCCCCGAAGACCGCCTGTTGCGAGAGCACTACCGGAACAGCAGCGGCGGCCAGGGCGACCGGGAGAACCTTCAAGGTGAAAGGAGACATGGCTTTCGTCCATGCCCGGACAGCGTCGCTGCCCGGGCAAATTGGAGTGCCGTCAGTTGGTGACGATGGGTTTAGGAGCCTCGACCTGCGTCATCAGGTCGTCATCCCACTCGCCCTCGACCATGAAGTGAGCAGTCGCTCCGAGTTCCACAGCTTCGATCAGATTGTGATTGACGTAAGCGTAGATGCCCGGTTGCAGGAACGTGTAGAGCGCCGAGCCCGCCGAACCGCCGCGGATGAACCAGGTTTCCAGGTCCTTGGACGGCGGGTTGGCGAATTTGCCCTGTTCCCAGACATAGTCACCGTGACCACCAATCAGATGCGGCCGGGTATCGCGGTTGGCCTGCGAATGGACGATCAACACGGTCTCGCCGACCCTCGCCTTCATTGCGTTGTCGCCGGTCAGGGATCCGACCTTGCCGTTGAACACGACATGCGTCGGGATCAGCCCGCGCATGACCTTGACGATGTCGTCGTAACCGTCACCGGCCGATTCGTAGCTCTTGAAGTTGCCCTTCTCGTCGCGCGGAATATAGAAGTCGTTCTCGCCGATGTAGAAGATCTTGTCGTATTTGACCGGCTCGCCCTTGTCATTCCTGAGCCCATCGCGCGGCAGGACCATGATTGCGCCGCTCATGCCGGAAACGACATGCCAAGGGATCATCGCGCCCCCAGGCGCGCAGTGATAGACGAACGTTCCCGTTCGCGTCGCCTTGAAGCGCAAGGTCACCTGTTCGCCGGGATTGATCAAGGTGAGGACGCCGCCGCCCAGAGCGCCGGTCGCGGCGTGGAAGTCGATGTTGTGGGCGAGGGAGTTGGTATCGGGATTGATGAGCGTCAGTTCGACGTAGTCGTCCTGATGCACGACCATCAGTGGGCCGGGAATCGAGCCGTTGTAGGTCATCGCATTCAGTGTCGTGCCGTCGGCATCGATGACAACGGGCTTTTCCTCGATCGTCATGGTGAACTCGACGACTTTCGGTCCGCCTTTGGCGACTTGATCGTGCGGATGCACGAACGGCGGTGCGACGAGCTTGATCTTTCCGCGAGGGAGCCCGCGAATGTCTGCCTTTGTCACCGTTGCCGAAAATGCGGGCAGCGCCGCTGCGGCGGCAGCGCCAATCGCTGCTCCGAAGAGGGCTTCGCGTCGCGTGATCATGTCAGTCTCCTATCTCTCAACCATTGCAGATGAGTAGAAACTATCTGACGTGACGCGGCGTTTCTTTGCGCTGGCGCAAATTGCTGGAGTTCAGTCTTGGCAGGCAAGAACCTCGGATACAGCGATCTGGCGCGTCATGATCGAGGTGGAGAAGGTCGTGGCCCCGGTTATTGCATCAGCTTTGGCTAGCGGCCGGGTTTGTCTTCCCGTTCGATAAGGATCCGCTCGGCGGCGCCGTCGAGATCTTCGTACTGGCCACTCCTCAAAGCCCACAGGAAGCTCCCCAGTCCAAGCGCACCAAGGAAGAGGGCCACAGGTATCAGGTAGGCAAGGGTTGTCATGAGGATCGGGCCAATGTGTTGATGTCGAAACGTCTGTCGCGCCGAACATTTTACGCCGGCGAATTCGGCGTGGAACTTTGCAGCCGCAGCGCATTTCCTATCACAAGCAGCGACGAAGCGGACATGGCGATCGCTGCGATAAGAGGCGTGACATGTCCCAGGATGGCGATCGGCACGGCAACAGCATTATAGACGATCGCGATCGCGATGTTCTGGCGGATCAGGCTTCCCGCCTTGCGTGAGACGTCCAGCGCGAGAGGCACTGCCAGAAGGCTTTCCCGCAGGAATACGAAGTCCGCTGCGTTGCGGCCAATGTCGGCGGCGGTGGCTGGAGCAATCGAGACGTGCGCCGCACTCAGTGCAGGCGTGTCGTTGAGGCCGTCACCAACCATCAGAACCTTGTGTCCGTCTTTCGCCAGGGTCTCGATACGTTCGACCTTGCCGGACGGCATCAGGCACGGAACGAAGTCGTCGACTCCCAGCATTTTCGCAACACCGGCGCAGGCTGCCGCAGTGTCGCCCGACAGCATTTCCACCGATACCCCCGCATCGTTCAACTGTTGGATGGCCGCTCCAGCGTCGGCACGCAGCGCATCCTCGAAATCGAATGTGGCGCCAATGATCCCGTCTTTCGTCAGGACCGTCCCGCCAAAGCCATGCTTGCCTTCGCCGCCGGTTCGGGCCTTCCATCCAGCCCATCCGCGCCGGCCCAGCCGCCAGATATTTCCGGCGACAGTGGCTTCGATTCCGAACCCCGGATGCTCGGTGACGGCATCGAATTTGTGTTGTCCTCCAGGAGCGGCAAAGCCGGCAATGGCCTTTGAAAACGGATGGCGGGAATGCGCGGCCATGTCTGCGGCGATTGCCAGCATTGCCGGATCGATCGACGACGCATTGATGAGCCGGGGCTGTCCGAGCGTGAGCGTTCCGGTTTTGTCGAACACTGCAGTATCAATTGTTGCCAGGCGCTCCATGGCCGAACCATCCTTGACCATGATGCCGTTTTCGAACAGGCGCCGCGCAGCGACCACCTGGACGATCGGCACCGCGAGGCCGAGCGCGCAGGGGCATGTGATAATCAAAACGGCGATAGCGATGGTTATGGCCCGGTGCCAGTCGCCAGTTGCCGCCATCCAGCCAAGGAATGTCACGAGGGCGGTGAGGTGAACAACTGGAGCATAGAGCGCTGAAACGCGGTCGGCGATGCGGCGGTACTGTGCGCGACCGCCCTCGGCGGCTTCCATCAGCCGAACCATTTCCGCCAGGAACGAATCCTTCGCGGCGGCTGTCGCCTCGATGGTCAGCGGGCCGGTAAGGTTGAGCACGCCGGCCTGGACGGCGTCGTTTGGCGCCACGCTTCTGAGCGTGCTCTCGCCCGAAACCAGCGAGCAGTCGACGTCCGATGTCCCACGCGTGATCTTGCCGTCGACGGGAATCCTTTCGCCCGCCGCGATCAGCAACAGCATGCCCGGTTCGATCTCGCCAACCGGCAGATAGTCGCGTGCGCCATCGTCGCGCAGCACCATGGCGCCACGCGCGGCCAGTTGTGACAGGCCTTTCACGGCGGTGCGGGCGCGTTCGCGCATCAGGTGATCCAGCGTGCGGCCGATCAACAGGAAAAACAGCAGAGACACCGACGCGTCGAAATAGGCGTGGTCACCATGGGTGATCGTCTCATAGAGGCTCATCGCGTAGGCCAGCCACACCCCGACCGCGATCGGCACGTCCATGTTCATGCGGCCATGGCGCAGCGCATTCCATGCCGACTTGAAGAAGATGCCGCCGGCGAAGGCGAGGGCGGGGATGGCGATCAGTGCCGAGACCCAGTGGAACAGGTCGCGGGTCGCGCCTTCGGCGCCGGACCAGACCGATACCGAGAGCAGCATGATGTTGCCCGCCGCAAAGCCGGCAACGGCGACGGCGCGGATAAGCTCCGACAGCGTCTTATCCTTCGCATCGGTGTCGGCTTCGAACAGATGTGCCTGGTAGCCCAGGCGCCCGAGCACAGCGACGAATGGCGGAACCTCGTCGCCGCGCCAGCGGACCGAGACCCGCTTTGTCGACAGGTTGACGCGGGCGGCGTCGACGTGATCGAGCTTTCCCAACGCCGTCTCGATAGTCTGGATGCAGGCGCCGCAGTGAACAGTCGGTACCGAAAGGTCGTTCTGATGAAGGTCGTCGCCAAGCGATCGGCTTGCCAGCCTGATCTCCTGGCTTGACGGCAGGACTGAAGTGGGGCTGACCAGATCCAGCGCCATTTCAGCGCCCGGTGCACAGCAGCTCATTTCAGCGCTCCATTGGAAATCATGATCCTGCGCACGTCGCGATACGGTCTCGCCAGACCTGCATCGGCGTCGATTTCGATGATCCACACGCCATCCCGTGGCATGTGCTGTGCTGCGAACTCCTGGGCCGAGGCGAGGGCGAGCGTGACGGACTTGTCCTCTTTCTCGTAAGCGGGATGGCGAAACAGCACTTTCACTCCATGCAAGGGAACCGGTTTGCCGACGGCATCGGTGAGGCCGTAGCGAACTTCACCCCATGCGATGGTCAATTTGCCGGTCCAGCCAAGGGCTGCCTGCGCCCGCCCCTCCTCGGCCTTCTTGTTGAACTGCTGACTTGCCACATAGGTGTTTTCGACGACAAGCCCGGTCCAGCTCGTGTTGGCAAGCGTCGCCATCGTCAGATTGACCGCGATGACCACACCGAAGAAGGCAAGGATGGTGAACAGCATGTGCCTGCCGGTGAATTCGCGGGTTTTTTGTGTTCTGGCAGTCATCTGGCAGTCTCCGGCGCGTTGAAGGTGGCGGTGTATTCGTCCGACTCGAAGCTCGCCTTGTCCTCGACACGGAACGTGAAGGTCCGCGCTGTGCCCTGAATTTGATCCGCCGGCTGGCGCACGAAGACCTTCAGCATTTTCAGGCGGTCGGGTTCGACTGGAACGGCGAAAGAACGGCCTGCCGGGATGTGGCCGCCGACCACGCTCATCTCGGCGCTATGCAAGCCCTGCATCGTGACGACGATCGTCCTTGGCTCCGGGATCATGTTGAGCAGCTTGACGGTGTAGCCGTTGCGGATCGAGCCGTCGGACAGCGTGACGAATTGCGGATTGCGGTCATGCAGCACGTTCACTTCGAGCCGGTCGCGCGTCATCAGCGAATAGAGCAGGCCCAGGCCGATCAGCGACCACATAGCCATGTACACGTAGGTGCGCGGACGAAAGATCTTGCGAATGTGGAAATGAGCCACCCTGTCCGAAAACAGGCCGTCATCCGTCCTGACCAGCGAAGGATTGACCGAACTGGAGCCGCCCGCGGTCGCCAGCATCATGTTGGCGTTGTAGTCGGAGAGCGTCGCGTAGGAGATTAGCCCGCGCTCCCTGCCGAGCTTGTCCATGACGCCGTCGCAAGCGTCGATGCAAAGCGCGCAGGTGATGCATTCGAGCTGCTGGCCGTCGCGAATGTCGATGCCCATCGGGCAGACAGCGACACAGGCATTGCAGTCGACGCAGTCGCCGACGGGCTGCCCTGCGGCGAGAACCTTCTTGGCGTGACGCGAGCGCGGTTCGCCGCGCCAGTCATTGTAGGTGACCGTGAGCGAACTTTCATCGAGCATGGCTGCCTGGATGCGCGGCCATGGGCACATGTAGGTACAGACCTGCTCGCGCATCAGCCCGCCGAACGTATAGGTCGTCGCCGTCAGTACGGCGACGGTGATATAGGCGACAGGTGCCGCCGTGCCGGCGAAGAGTTCGCCGAGCAGCGTCGGCGCGTCAGCGAAATAGAAGATCCAGGCGCCGCCCGTCAATGCGCCTATGACCAGCCAGATGGCGTGTTTGGACAGCCGCAGCACGAGTTTGCGGCTGGTCCAGGGACCGGCGTCGAGCTTCATGCGCGCATTGCGGTCACCCTCGATGGTCCGCTCGACAACCAGGAACAGATCTACCCACACGGTCTGCGGGCATGTGTAGCCACACCAGGCACGGCCGACAGTCGACGTGATTAGGAAAAGACCGACGCCGGCCATGACCAGAAGGCCGGCGACATAGTAGAATTCCTGCGGCCATATCTCGATGAAGAAGAAATAGAAGCGCCGGTTGGCGACATCGAGCAGCACGGCCTGGTCCGGGGCAAACGGGCCACGGTCCCAGCGCAGCCACGGCGTCAAGTAGTAGATGCCGAGCGTGATGGCCATCACGATCCATTTGAATCGGCGAAAGCCGCCCGAGGCCCGCTTCGGGAAGATCTTCTTGCGCGCGGCATACATTGGCTGACGCACCTTGGCGGAGTTTACCGCCTCAGCCTCGAGCCGTTCTACCTGCGTATTGTCCAGCACTGATCTCTCCCGTCGCGGAGCTTGTGATTTCGCCGGGCACGTGACCTGGCTGGGTGCAGACAGGTGCGCGAAATACAGCGTCGAGCGGATTGTGCCGCCGACTGGATTGCGCCGCGTTGATGCAGGTCAATCGCCGGGTACACGCAAACAAATCGAGGCCCGGCAGAGCCGGGCCTCGCCGCTTGGGCGGTGAGGGCCGGAGAATAGACCCCCGTTCCTATTCTCCACCGCCAAGCGAATGGATGTAGACCGCCAGTTCCTTCACCCTGGTTTCGCCCAGACGCGCGCCCCAGGCCGGCATCACGCCCTGTTTCGGCGCGGTGACCTGGGCGGCGATGGCCGCTTCGCCTGACCCGTAGAGCCAGATGGCGTCGGTCAGATCAGGAGCGCCGAGCTCCTTGTTGCCCTTTGCATTGTCGCCGTGACAGGCCACGCAGTTTTCGGCAAAAACCTTGGCACCGGGCGCCACCAAAGATTGGTCGCTGACGGTTTGGGACAGGCTGGCAATATAGGCGCTGACCTGTTTGATTTGATCGGCAGTGATGATGTCGCCAAAGGCCGGCATTTCCGACAGGCGCGTATCCGGATCGGAGGCGAAGCGGATTCCATGCGTAATCGTCTGCTGGATCTGGTCCGCCTTGCCGCCCCACAGCCAGTCATCGTCATTGAGGTTCGGGAAGCCCTTTGTGCCCTGGGCGCCGGAACCATGGCACTGCACGCAATTGACCTTGAACGCGGCGCCGCCGGCAGCGACCGCGAATTCGCGCAGCGTGTCGTCCGCCGCGATCTCCGAAACACTTTTCGCTTCTATCGCGGCGACATATTTGCCCTTGGCCGCTTCAGCCGCGGACAACTCGTTCCCGACATCGTTGCGGCTGGAATAGCCGAGCACACCCTTGGTTGCCGTGTGCAGCAGAGGCCATGCCGGATAGGCGATGGTGTAGCCGATCGCCCAGACTATGGTGATGTAGAACGTCCAGACCCACCAGCGCGGAAGCGGGTTGTTGAGCTCCCGGATGCCGTCCCACTCATGGCCGGTGGTTGAAACACCAGAGATTTCATCGATGTGCTCGTCGCTCATGATCACTCGTCCTCAAGGGGAATCCGGGCAGCTTCGTCGGCCTGTTTGCGGCTGCCAGGACGAAGGGCAAAGGCGATTGCGCCGACGAAGAAAAGCGCCATGGCGACCAGACCCCAGCTGTCAGCGAACTCTCGCATCAAATTGTAATCCATGGATAAAACTCCTCAGCGGTAGCCGGCGGCTTCGTCGTAGTTCTTGAAATCGACCAACGTGCCGAGCATCTGGAGATACGCGACGAGGGCATCCATTTCAGTGACCTGTTGCGGGTTGCCGTCGAAGTCGCCGATCTTGGCCTTGGGGTAGCGGGCCTCGAGGCCGGACGTGTCTGCGTTGGGGTCGGCCTGCGCCATCAAATCGGCATTGGCGTTAGCGATCATGTCATCGGAGTAGGGCACGCCGACGCGCCTGTTGGCGACCAAATGCGTCGAGAAGTCCTTCACCGCGATCGGCGTGTCTTTGAGGAACGCATAGCTCGGCATGATCGATTCCGGCACCACGGACCGTGGATCCGTCAGGTGCTCGACCTGCCACAGATTGGAATAGCGGTCGCCAACCCGGGCGAGGTCCGGTCCGGTGCGCTTCGATCCCCACTGAAAGGGGTGGTCGTACATTGACTCGGCCGCCAGGCTGTAGTGGCCGTAGCGCTCGACCTCATCACGGAATGGGCGGATCATCTGGCTGTGGCAGAGGTAGCAACCCTCGCGCACATAGATGTTGCGCCCGGCAAGTTCGAGCGGCGAGTAAGGCCGCATGCCTTCGACCTTCTCGATCGTGTTGTCGAGATAGAAGAGCGGTGCGATCTCGACGATGCCGCCGACCGTCACCACAAGAAGGGAGCCAACGAGAAGAAGTGTAGCGTTCTTCTCGATCAGTGCGTGTTTGTCCATCAAGGCCATTTTCTGGCTCCCTATTCGGCAGGCTGAAGGGCGGGAACAGAGCCGGGCATCGGCTCCTCCTGGCGCTGGTGTCCGAGAATGGTCATGCCGATGTTCCAGGCCATGATCAGGGTGCCGGAGAGGTACATGGCTCCGCCGATGGCGCGCATGACATAATAGGGGTGCATGGCGGCCACGGTTTCAGCGAAGGAGTAGACTAGGAAGCCCTGCTCGTCGTATTCGCGCCACATCAGGCCCTGCATGATGCCGGACACCCACATGACAGCGGCGTAGACAACGATGCCAAGCGTCGCCAGCCAGAAGTGCCAGGTAACGAGGCGCAGTGAGTAGAGCCGTTCACGGTTCCACAGCTTCGGCACCATGAAGTAGATCGCGCCGAACGAGATCATGCCGACCCAGCCGAGCGCACCGGAGTGAACGTGGCCAATGGTCCAGTCGGTATAGTGCGACAGCGAATTGACCGTCTTGATCGACATCATCGGACCTTCGAAGGTCGACATGCCGTAGAAGGCGATGGCCATCACCATCATGCGGATGATCGGATCGGTGCGGAGCTTGTCCCAAGCGCCCGACAGCGTCATCAGGCCGTTGATCATGCCGCCCCATGATGGCATCCAAAGCATGATCGAGAACACCATGCCAAGCGTCTGCGCCCAGTCGGGCAGGGCGGTGTAGTGCAGGTGATGGGGCCCAGCCCAGATGTAGAGAAAGATGATTGCCCAGAAATGGACGATCGACAGGCGGTAGGAATAGACTGGCCGGTTTGCCTGCTTGGGCACGAAATAATACATCATGCCGAGAAAGCCGGCGGTCAGGAAGAAGCCCACGGCGTTGTGGCCATACCACCATTGCGTCAGGGCGTCCTGGACGCCGGAAAAGGCGGAGTAACTCTTGGAACCGAGGAAGGAGGCCGGCATCGACAGGTTGTTGATCACATGCAGCATCGCGATGGTCACAATGAAGGAAAGGTAGAACCAGTTCGCGACGTAGATGTGCGGTTCCTTGCGCTTCAGGATCGTGCCGAGGAACAGGATGAGATAGGCGACCCAGACGATGGTCAGCCAGATGTCCACATACCATTCGGGTTCCGCATATTCGCGGCTCTCGGTGATGCCGAGCAGATAGCCTGTCGCGGCCATGACGATGAAGAGCTGGTAACCCCAGAACACGAACCAGCCGAGATCGCCGCCAAACAGCCGCGCGCGGCAGGTGCGTTGGACGACATACAAGGACGTGCAAAGCAGCGCATTGCCGCCGAAGGCGAAGACGACGCCCGATGTATGCAGCGGGCGTAAACGGCCGAAATTGAACCAGGGCTGGATGTTGAGATCGGGATAGGCAAGCTGCAGCGCGATGACCACACCCACCAGCATGCCAACCACGCCCCAGAATATTGTGGCAATGGCGCCGTAGCGGATTGGACCATCCATGTAGGCGGACGGATCGATCGGAGCAGCCACTTCGAAATTCGTGTTGCGGATGAGGATGCCGACAAAACCGAGCAGGACAAAAAACAGCACCCACATGTGCTGCCGGAAAGGCTCGTCCACCCCGAAGCCAGCGGCCACAAGGGCTGCAAACGTGAACAGGCCCAAAGCGAAGATTTGCGTGCCGAACTTCATGACTTGTCCCCGACGTCGGATTCCGGTGCGCGGACGCCAATCCGCCGGGACAGCAATTCAGCAGTCGCCTCATCGCCGCCTTGATCCATGTCAAAGCTCATCCCTTTTGGATTGGGCAGCGTGGTCCTTGCAAACGACTGGAGGCCGCCGTTGAACCGGAAGAACAGGCAGGGATCGTCGCTGTTCGAAGAAGGCGATGAAAATCCCATACCAGCTGGTCGATCCAGCAGAGAAGCGGTCCCGGCTGCCGTTATGAGGCGCGCGCACAGGGAAAAGCTGCAGCTCTGCGATGCTTTGGAGACAATTGCAGACGCCTTGCCCAGGGTCGACCGTCTGAAGTGCCTCGGCACGGCCAACGCGATCATTCCGCTGCTGCGCGACATTCATCGATACGAAGAGACGGTCATCTTCCCCGCCGATGAGGAGGCCACGGCAGGCAGCAATGCGAACCTTGCCTCAACCAGGCGGTTGCGGGCCGAACATGTCGAAGATGAATGCTTTGCCGGCGAGGTGACCGAAACTCTGCTGGCCATCGGTCACGGCGAGACGGTCGAGAACCCCGAAGCCATCGGTTTCATGCTGCGCGGCTTCTTCGAAAGCTTGCGCCGACATATCGCCTTTGAACGCGAGCACGTCTTGCCGATGATAGGGGTCGTCGACTGATTCTAGACGCCAGAGCGTCGCTGCAGCCGGGTCAAGTTGCCGACTGTGACCTCGCGGTTGTTCTCGATCCGGATCACGCCATCCGATCGCAGCCTGGTCAACTGGCGGCTCACCGTCTCGATCGTCAGGCCCAGGAAATCGGCGATGTCGGCGCGCGTCAGCGGCAGGTCAAAGGTCGTCGACTGGGCCGCCGGGTCCAGCGTGGGATCGATATTCCTGGCGATCATCAGGAGAAAGCTCGCCACCTTTTCCGAAGCACTCTTGCGCCCCAGCGTCACCATCCAGTCTCGTGCTTCGTCGAGTTCATTGAGCGTCTGCTTGAAGAGACGATGCTCAAGCTGTGGCGATTCCTTCATCATGCGCTCGATGGCGGCCTTTGGAAACGAACACAGCGAAACGGTAGTTGCGGCTTCGGCGTTGATCGCGCTTTCCGCCTTGAAAGGCCGCCCCAGAAAATCGGGGGCGAACTGCAGGCCGACAATCTGCTGGCGTCCGTCTGAAAGGCTCTTGGTGAGCTTCACCACGCCGGAAAGCACATTGGAATAACTGTCGACGGTCTCGGCGTCGCCAATCAGTTCCACGCCCGGTTCAACGTTGTGCTTCGATGAGGTCTTGGCGAGGCTTACCAATTGGTCGGGATCGAGCGCACCGCAAACGCCGCGGTGCCGCGCATCGCAAGACTGGCAAAGCACTGGAATGCTGGAACTGTGAACGTCTTGGTGCACCGTCATCTTCATCGTCCGAAGGATTCCATGTGTCCGCAAGGTAGCATTGGCGGACAAAAGAACCTTGCGGCAGTTTGTCCGCGGGCGGCCTTGACCGAAATCAAGGCCGCGGGCGCGCAATGTGACCAGTGTCGCGCAATGCAAAGGGGATCGGATAGCGACATGCGGCCGAAATTAGTTGCCAGGCTTGGCGAGAACGTGCCGCGCTATACGAGCTACCCGACAGCGCCGCATTTTAATGCAAGCGTTGACGCTACCGTTTGTCGTGGCTGGCTACAGGGGCTCGACGAGGGCGACGAAATCTCGCTCTATCTGCACATCCCGTACTGCGACAAACTTTGCTGGTTCTGTGCCTGCCATACCAAACAGACACGCCACTACGAACCGGTGGTCACGTATCTTCGCTCACTGCATGCAGAGATCGCCACCGTCGCCAGTCTTGTCGCAAGCAAGGGCCGCGTGCGTGCCGTCCATTTCGGTGGCGGTTCGCCGACCATGCTCAAACCCGAAGATTTGGTGGCGCTGGGAACCGCCCTGCGCAACAGCTTCGGCTTTCTTCCCGGCGCCAAGATCAGCGTTGAAATCGAACCCAACGATATGGACGATGCCCGCCTCGATGCGCTTGCCGAAATCGGCATGACAAGGGCGAGCCTCGGCGTTCAGGATTTCGATCCGAAGGTGCAGAAAGCGATCCACCGCGAGCAGAGCTTCCTGCAGACCAAGACGGTCGTCGACGGCGTTCGTTCGCGCGGCGTCGAATCGGTCAATCTGGACCTGCTCTACGGTCTGCCGCACCAGACCAGGGAAAGCGTCGCCTTTACGGTTGCGCAGGCACTGACCCTGGAACCGGATCGGATCGCACTGTTTGGCTACGCGCATGTACCGTGGTTCAAGAAACATCAGACGATGATCGACGAGGCCTGGTTGCCGGGTCCCGCGGAGCGCTTTGCCCAGTCACAACTGGCTGCGCAGGCGATTGTAGACAATGGATACGAGGCAATCGGGCTCGACCATTTCGCCAAACCGGGCGATGCGCTGGCGATTGCGGCACGCGCCGGGACTTTGCACCGGAACTTTCAGGGCTACACGGACGATTGCTGCGAAACCTTGATCGGGCTCGGCCCGTCATCCATTAGCCAGTTTCGGCAGGGCTATACGCAGAACATGCCTTCAACCAGCGAATATAGACGCATGGTTGATGACGGCGGGCTGGCCGCTGTTCGGGGTATCGCCCTTTCCGCCGACGACCGCGTTCGCGGCTGGATCATCGAGCGGCTGATGTGTGATTTCGCCTTCTCGGCGATCGAGCTGGTGGAGCGCTTTGGCGAAGCCGGCCAAAGTCTTCTCGTCAAAGCGAGTTCCACGGCCCTTCACGATCCTGCGCGGTTGCTTGAACTTGACGGTGACCGCTTCGTCGTGCCGGCGGAAAGTCGGCCCTTTGTCAGGAGCATCGCGGCAAAGTTCGACAAATATTTCGAAACCGGCAAAGCCAGGCATTCGGTGGCGGTCTGAGCATTGGCTCCCGTCAGAAATGTTCGCCGGCCTTGAACGGGCCGATGCGGGTGCCTGCCGCGATCAGATAGGCGGTCGACCAGCCGATCAGCAAGAACCCGTTTACGCCCTCCAGCGCCGCCAGGACACGCCACGCGTGGGCGGGCACGATGTCGCCGTAGCCGACGGTCGAAAAGGTAATGGTCGAAAAATAGAGCGCGGTTTCGAAATCAGCGAAGATATCAAGCAACCGGTACAGGCCCGCCCAGAGCCAGACCTCCGCGGTCATGACGGCAAAGAGGCCCATCACCACGCTGATCATAGCGACGATACGGCTGCGGCGTCCGTGCATGCGAAACCGGGCGACCAGATGTCCCATCATGTGCGTGACGGCGATCAGACCAAACGTGTGGATCAAAACCGTCAGACTGATGACGACGGTGCCGATGAGCAGATTGAGGATCATCTTCGGACGGTAGAGATTGCCGCAGCGCCTTCCTTGCTCGAAATCAAAACCGGCAGGTTTCGCCTATACGGCACAGATCGTCGACCGCGTCAGGAACCGCTTTTCCCTTCCGTTGTCGAGCGAGAACATGCCGCCGCGACCCGGCACAACGTCGATGATAAGATCGGTATGCTTCCAGGCCTCGAACTGCGACGCTCCGATGTAGAACGGCGCGTCACCGATATGGCCGAGCAGAACGTCGTGGTCGCCGACAAGGAAGCCGGCACGCGGATAGCACATGGGCGAAGAGCCATCGCAGCAGCCGCCGGACTGATGGAACAGCACCGGACCGTGATCGGCGACAATCTCCGTGATCAGTTCAAGGGCTGCCGGTGTCGCCGTGACCTTAGCCTGCATTGTGTTTTCCGATTTCCAGCCTGTGGCGCGGCCCCTCGCGGAGCCGCGCCTGTAAGTCAAAGCCGCGATCAGAAGAAGCCCAGCTTCTTCGGGCTATAGCTGACCAGCATGTTCTTGGTCTGCTGATAGTGGTCGAGCATCATCTTGTGCGTCTCACGGCCGATGCCGGACTGCTTGTAGCCGCCGAAGGCCGCATGCGCGGGGTAGGCGTGGTAACAGTTGGTCCAGACGCGGCCGGCCTGGATCGCGCGGCCGAACCGGTAAGCGCGGTTGCTGTCGCGTGTCCAGACACCGGCGCCGAGGCCGTACAGCGTGTCGTTGGCGATTGCCAGCGCTTCGTCGTCATCCTTGAAGGTCGTGACCGAAACCACCGGCCCGAAGATCTCCTCCTGGAAGATGCGCATCTTGTTGTGGCCCTTGAACACCGTCGGCTTGACGTAGTAGCCGCCGGCCAGATCGCCGGGCAGAACATTGCGCTCGCCGCCGGTCAGCAGCTCGGCGCCTTCCTGGCGGCCGATGTCGATGTAGGACAGGATCTTTTCCAGCTGCTCGGACGAGGCCTGGGCACCGATCATCGTTGCCGGGTCGAGCGGATCGCCCTGCACGATCGCCTCGACACGCTTGAGGGCGCGTTCCATGAACCTGTCGTAGATCGCTTCATGGATGAGCGCACGGCTCGGACAGGTGCAGACTTCGCCCTGGTTCAACGCGAACATGACGAAGCCTTCGATCGCCTTGTCGAAGAAATCGTCGTCTTCGGTGACGACGTCCTTGAAGAAGATGTTGGGTGACTTACCGCCCAGTTCCAAGGTGACGGGGATCAGGTTCTGGCTGGCATACTGCATGATCAGCCGGCCGGTCGTGGTTTCGCCGGTGAAGGCGATCTTGGCAATACGCGGCGACGACGCGAGTGGCTTGCCGGCCTCGAGGCCGAAGCCGTTGACGATGTTGAGCACGCCGGGCGGCAACAGATCGCCGACTAGATCGGCCCACAGCATGATGGCTGCCGGCGTCTGCTCGGCAGGCTTCAGGACGACGCAGTTTCCGGCCGCAAGGGCGGGCGCAAGCTTCCAGCAGGCCATCAGCAGCGGGAAGTTCCACGGGATGATCTGGCCGACCACGCCGAGCGGCTCGTGAAAATGGTAGGCGACGGTATCGTCGTCGATCTGCGAAAGGCTGCCTTCCTGGCCACGCACGGCCCCGGCGAAATAGCGGAAATGGTCGATGGCCAAAGGCAGGTCGGCGGCGGTCGTTTCGCGGATCGGTTTGCCGTTGTCCCAGGTTTCGGCGCATGCGAGCAGATCGAGGTTTTCCTCCATGCGGTCGGCGATGCGGTTGAGGATAAGCGAGCGCTCGGCCACGCTGGTGCGACCCCAGGCGTCCTTGGCGGCGTGCGCAGCATCCAAGGCCGCCTCGATGTCCTGGGCATCCGAGCGCGCCACCTCGCACAGCAGCTGACCGTTCACCGGCGAGTAGTTCTCGAAATAACGGCCCGAACGCGGTTCGGCCCATTTGCCGCCGATGAAATTGCCGTAGCGCTTGTCGAAGGGCGCCTTGACCGGGCGTGAGAACTCTACCTTGTTCATGTGTCTTCCTCCCAAAGCTGACGTCGCGGAATGCGACGCTTCGGAAAGACACTTGCGATCTCCCACCGCTATTTCCAATACGCCGGGGACAGTGGGCGGGCGGGATGTGTCGCAGAATTGCGACAGTCACGCGACGTTTCGAAAGTCAGTGGGACCTGTGGACGTCCAGGCGGTTGAGCTTGCGGTGAAGCGTGGCGCGACTGATGCCGAGCGCATGGGCCGCAGCCGAGACATTTCCGTCTGCCCGCGCCAGCGCCCGATGCAGAACGCCGCGCTCCGCCTCGGCCAGGACTTCGGGGCCGCTCTCGGCCCAACCGAGCAGATCGGCCGCAGGCATCGGCTTGTCGAGACACTGTTGCGTAATTCCTAGCGCCAGGCGAGCCGAATGGGTCGCGCCGACCACGAGGTCGTCCGCATCAACCGCGATCAGCGCCCCGGAGCCCTTGTCGGGCACCGGCGCCAGCAGAATGCGCGCCTTGGGGAATGCCATCTTGAAGTTCTCCGCCTCGATCCGACGCGCCGCGTCGACCACGGCCATGGAAATAAGATTGGAGAAGACCTCGGTCAGATCAGCCCGACAGGAAGACACGTCAAGAGCAGCCACGAGATCTCCACAGTGATCATAGATCGGAGCCGTGGTGCAGCTCAGCCCGGTGTTGCGCGTGTGAAAATGCTGATCACGGTGGATCGTCAGGACGCGCTGTTCCACCAGACAGGTGCCGATACCATTGGTGCCCTCGCTCTCCTCGTTCCAGACGGAGCCTGTCCATAACCCCCAGGAACGAAACGTCTCGTCGTCCACAGGCGCGCCGCGCCGTTCGACCGGCACGCCGTCGCGATCGGCGAGCAGGACGCAGCATCCGACGCCGCCCACCGCAAGATAGAGCCGGTCCAGGCTTGATTGAGCAACCCGGACGAGCGGCTCGATGCGTTGCCGGGCCTCTCCCAATTCCGCCTCTGTCAGATAGAGTGGGGGGCTGCAATCGGCCGGATCGAGCCGGTGCAGACTGGAAGACCGTCGCCAGGAAGCGACCAGCGCGGACTTCGCCGCCGCGTCCGAAGCGATCGCGGCCTGAACGCGGTCGGCGTGATGACCGGATAGATCCTCACCCATGCATATCCTCCCAGAACCCCAGCTCTTCCTTTCGGCTACTAGACCACGGCTGCTTCAAGACAAGGCAATGCGGGTGTCGTATCAGATTCCGCTTTCTATCAACGCACTGTCAATTCGACGGAGGAACCAGAAAAGTTCCGCGATGTTTGACTGAACCGTTGGTCGTCTAGGCAGCAATTATTTGAATTATCTCGCTCAGCCGCCTTACTCGGTTGATCCCAAACACCCTACCAACCCGAAACCGGATATTCATTGATCGAGAGCAAAGTTCGCGCGGATTCCCCTTGGTTCCCTCGATTGGTTGCGGTGCTCATGCCGCGGGCAAGCTAAGGAGCAGTCGTCGGGGCAATATTGAAAGCTGCAGGGTGGAGCAGCCGACCAGAGATGGAGGGCGTCGTTCCAAGCGCAGATCGCGTCCAAGACACCGGATGGTGTCGCCTGGTCGTGCTGCCTGCCCCGCTCGCTAAACGGGTCAGTCGACAATTTGGGTTCAGATACTATGTGGCGTCGCCTACTGCCTCGAAACAGTGGGCCCACCGCTTTCGTGTGCACTATGTGTGCAACGAGAAATGCGATATGGCCGAATGGCTTTTATTGTCGGCGGCATAGTCGTAAAATAGGCTAGTTTTTGGTGCATGCATCTTGCCAAATTGGTCAGTCTTTCCAACCGGGCATTGGACGTACTGATACAGAAAAAAGATAATAAAATTAGTATGTTAAAACACAAAGTTACCGTGGCACCTATGATGGATGGGGCAGATATCTAAATATAATCAGCTAGTTACGATATGTTGTGTGCAAAAATCGCACACGAAAGTTCTGCTTCTCTTCTTTTTCGTTCCCACGACGGAGCCGCCGACAGCCCTTTTCGGACGCTCTTCTGCCGACGATATCGACCGCTCCAATGCGGATGTTCGCCGGGATATCCGTGAACCTTATCGTCCGCTGCAGCGTGCAGTTGCCTGGGTGTTTTTGGAAGCTTTTCGAAATGCTTTGCGCCTCCAGCCGAATTGCGCGCGCCTATGAAGGAAGTTGGCGGTCTGGATCCGCAGGGGTGCAAAATTCATCGACGCGCTTATTCGGGGGCTCGAGTCGGAAGAGCGCTACCGCCTTTCCCCCCACTCGCTGAACTGCCAGTTCCGGCTTCGCTGCTACGGCTGAGCGAAGCGAGCCTCTCTAACTACGAATCTGGGGGTTGGGAGTTCGAATCTCTTCGGGCGGCGCGCCACAACTGAATGGGCGCCTCCTGCGTCCGGCTAGCCAACGGCATCCTGCTTATTGTAGAGCGCGCTCCGCAACGGTCACTCCGTCCGCGACTCTGTCGCTCGGGTGCAGAGCAACACGATCGCCAGTGGCTAGTCCCGACAGAACCTCCGCCGTGCGATTGTTTCGCTGACCCACCTTTATGATCGTCGCCGCTGCACGACCCTCCCTGACCGCGAACACAGCCCATTCGTCCCCCTGCCGGAACAGGGCCGCTACCGGGACGGTCAACACGTCATCGGCCTTCCAGATCGTCACGTGCACGATCGCCCGATAATCGTGTGCCAGCGCCGACCATTTCGCGGGAGGATCTGTGAAGTCGATGGTCGTGCGGACGCGCTGCTCCTCAATTCCAAGTGCCGAAACCTTGGTGAAACCGGCCGGATCGACGCGGGAGACGTGGCCCTGGAGCGGCGGGCCACCCCAGTTGTCGATCATGACGGGTGCGCCAGGCTTGATCCGAACAGCATCGGACAGCAGATCTGCGACGATCTCGAGATCGAGTGGATCGCCGATTTCGATCAGGGGCGCACCGGCCTGGACGGCTCCTTCGCTCTCCTGGATGATCTTCAGCACGCTGCCTGTCACGGGAGCGCGCAACTGTATGCAGCAGGCCGGATCTGGCTCCGGTGCAGCCCCCGACTGTTCGCCAAACCGTGCTGCAACGCTGTCACGCTCGTTTCGGCGGACCTCCAGCAGAGCTTTTGCACTGGCCAGGGCTGCCTCATTGGTTTCGACGTCGAACTTGGCTCCGTCGAGGGCTTTGACAGAGATCGCCTCGGTGCGCGCAAGCGCTTCGGCCCGCCCCAACTCTGTTCGCGAAAATGCTAGCGCAGCCTCAATCCGGCGCATTTCGGCTGCCGCCAGGTTCACAGCCGCATCGGCCGCAGCCAGCGCCGCTCGCAGCTCCTCATGAGTGCGTGCATCGTGAAAGCTCGGCAGGGGGAGCCAGCGCTAGCGTTGGGATCGGTCGATTTCCTGCCAGCGATCAACTCGCCGATCTTGTCCCTGTTCTTGTAGGCAAGCAGGCCGAGCAACGCTATGGCGACCTTTCCTATGTCAAGGCTCATTTCTCATCTCCTTCTATCGAAAAGGGACAAGGCATGCGGCTTTGAAAGGTTCCATGGGTCGGGTCTCCCCACCGGAATTCCGGGCTAGCCTCGCACCTGTCGTATATTAGCATCTGCGGAACTTTCGGCCTTTTCGCGTGTTGGTGCTTCGTACTCCGGCCAGACAGCAAATTGTGATCAGCTGTCGGTCACACTTGGCCTGTCGGCTTCGGCCGGCGGGCTTTTTGTTGTCTTGGGTGGAACACCCGCCTGCGACGATGGTTCGATCAGCACTATTCGCCCGGATCGGGGCTGGCACAGGAGAGCGCCGCTTGGTCAGTTGGACACAAAGAGATGAGAGAGAGCAGCGCACGTCAGATGCTGCACGGTCATTAATCGATGTTGAGCGCGCGGCCCGAGACGCAAAGACGGCTCGGCTCCGGGAGCAGCGGCTGAAGGCTGAAAACAAACCCTCGTCGGAAACACGCGATGGAACAGCTTCGCAGTGAAATGGCGGCGTTGGCGGATCCAGGCTTTTGGGTGGCGCTGGCGGTCGTGCTGGTTCCCTATGCGATCGGAGTTGTATTGCTTCTCTGGGTAGCGAGTCCCCCGGCTCCACAGTAGCCTTCTTCCACCGTCGGTTGGTGGACGCGTTATAGCTGATTCGCCTAACTTCTCCCCACGATCTGGCGCCAGGCAAGCCCAACCCCCGAAGTCCCTAAGCTTGGTGTCAGCGCTTGATGCCCGCCGTGCCAAAGGTGCGGCGGGCTTTTTTTGCACTCGCGGAACACCGAGCCAGGTGGAAGGTTCGGTGCTTGCAGCGAGTTCACTCCTTAAAGCTGCAGGATCGGTGAAAAACCGGTCGCGGCCCGTCGGTGAAGCACGTCACGAAGGCGGCCAAGCTATTGTCGGCAACGTCTCGCACGGGGGGGCAGGGTGACAGAAAAAAATAACTTCAACCTTGTCATAGCCGCCAGCGTGATGACGGAATTGGCCGGGTCCGCCCTGTCAATCCTTTAAGGCATCGCGAACTTTATTTTTCGCCTTGCCGAGGCCCTTCTGAAGGCTGCCTTCGGTCTTGTCAGCGGCTCCGTCCGCGCGAAGCTTATCGTCGCTCGTGGCCTTACCGATCTTGTCCTTCACATTGCCGCGCAGTTTCTTCGCGGAACCCTTAACTTCGTCCTTGTGCATCGTTCTTCTCCTTTGAGCGAAACCAACGTAGGCGGAACCTGAATGTTCCAGAGTGAGCGGGAACGACATGGCTGGATAGAGGGCATCCGTGTGGCGGTGCGTCCGGTCGCCCAGTTCGAGAAGGGTGAGTTGGATCTGGCGCTGCTCACGCCCGACACGACCCCGGATGGACTGCGCGTCCGGCGCCTGTTCGACGAAGATTATGTCTGTGCGCTGAGAGCCGGTCATCCCGATGCAACGCCGGGGCGGCTTACCCTTGATCGCTTCTGCGCCCTCGACCATGCGCTGATGTCCCACTCAGGCCACGTCTTCCAAGGTGCCACGGATGAGGCACTCGCTCATCTTGGCCGCTCGCGACACGCTGTTTTGTCGATTCCCAGCTTTCTAGTGCTTCTGGACGTGCTGCGGACCAGCAATCTCATTGCGGTCATTCCGCGGCGAGTGATGGCGGGAGCAGACGGATTGGCAGGCGTTGATCCACCGCTCGAAATCCCCGGTTTCACCAAGGTTGCCGCTTGGCACGAAGATGGTGTCTAGGCCCGCTGTGACCGTGACGCCCCGGTTGAAGCCGCGCATCTTCGTCGCGATCTGGCCCTCGTCGTGGTACATTGCGAGCACGCCATCGTAGTCACCGGCGAAAGCTTTCAGGCCGAACAGGCCGCGTCACAGTGGCCCACAATACGCGGCTGAGCTTCGCCGGAGGCCAGTTTTGAGTGCCCGCTTTGGAGAAGTGCCTAAATGGCGCAAAGAATGTATTGGGGGAGCGGACCATGAAGGGGCGGGCCGATCGCGGTAGTAGGTATCCTTCGTTAGATCGGACTGTCAGCCATTAATACACCTCGGGGGCGTTGAGCTACGGGCTACTCTGGCGTGCAAATCGGCTGGTTTGGTCGGGCCAAAGCAGCTTGGCGCTTCCTGCATGAGGTCTCGATACGACCTCCTTGCTGCGCGCCGACAGCCAATCTAAACGCGTCAGGATTGGAGGCACCCGGGAATTGTGAACGCCTGTGACAACTGGACGATGCATGTCGCGCTGGAAGGCGCAGTCAGGTGATATTCTGGGCGCCCGACCTCCTCCTTACGTGGGACAAGCCTTCCCGGTATTGATCGAAAGCGGTCAGCGCACGGCGTACTGTCAAGTATTCCCAAGGCTAGACTTGTATTTTGTCGTCAGTCGCGCCGATTTGTGTTGATGCGCTTCAACGGAAAGTCGGTTGCGTACTTTGAATCTATATAAGTAACTCAGTTCCATAAGATATATTACGCGACTTTCACCAGTTATAAAATAATATTTCTCACTATTCAAAGTATGAATAGCTCGCGTTTCGAGTCTTCGAGCAATCACCTAGAGGAACTAGATCAAGTGTTCTGGCAGTCACTCTTACTCTAAGTCTCGATACGACGGATCGATATTACTAACCATCACCTCACCGCCCGATAAAACTGGACGGAAGACTCTGAACGCTTCTGAGCGGCGCGGGATTGCGGAGCAAATGGGCGTCCGGAGCGAGATCGAGCTACGTCCGGATAGGGAGTCGACGCACGAGCAAACTCGGGCCGAGCGCCAGGCGCAGCGGCCGAGCATCGAGGCCGAAAAAATGGCCGAGGATCCACGCCAAGTTTCATCGTCAGACCATCGGGCACATACATTTCGCCTGTCTGCTTGCGATCTCGCGCGCTTCGGCTTGTTGTTCCTCAATGGTGGCCAGTGGCTCGAAAAGCAGGTTGTTCCGGTCTCATGGATCAAAGAGTGGCTATCTATGGTGGATTGCACCGTCTGGTGGTCCGTTCGGGGCGGATGCTTATTTCGCGTTGGGATCGGGGACAAGGGCTAGCAGTGATGCCCATCTATAATTTGGTCGTTGCCCAAATTATAGATGTGCACAAGGGGGGTGGACGTCTTGGTTCCAACCATTTCGCGCAGCTTCCTAGGCAGATCGTTGCTACCTCGCATAATTCCTAAAACCTGCGACAGATCGGCCGTCCCCTGAAAATCAGGGGGTTTTTGTGTCGCATGTCTTTGTCGCAAGTGGTAATTGTCCTTGCGACATAACTTGCGACAGGAAACCCGCCACGATGATGATTGGCTATGCCCGGGTCTCCACCCAGGGCCAGGGCCAGGACCTCGACCAGCAGCGCGCAGCGCTTGGCGCGGCCGGCTGCATTCGCCTCTTTGAGGAAAAGGTTTCCGGGGCAAGGCACGATCGGCCCGAGTTGGTGAAGCTCCTCGACCATTTGCAACCCGGCGACGTGGTGACGGTCACCAGGCTAGACCGCCTCGCCCGATCGACGCGCGACCTTCTCGACATTGCAGAGCGGATCAGGGAGGCCGAGGCCGGCTTGCGATCTTTGGCCGAGCCATGGGCCGACACGACGATGCCGGCGGGCCGCATGGTGTTGACCATGTTCGCCGGCGTTGCGGATTTCGAGCGATCCTTGATCGTGGAGCGCACCAGCGCCGGCCGGATCGCGGCCAGGGCACGTGGAGTGCGGTTCGGTCCCTCCCCTGCCCTATCGGCCGACCAGATCACGCACGCCCGTCACCTCATCGCCCAGGACAAGCCAGTGACTGAGGTTGCACGGCTCCTGAAGGTGCATCGAGCAACCCTTTATCGGGCGCTAAATAGTTTGGAGGGATGTCCAGCCGCGCCTTTGTCGGTTGAATGAAGTACGGCGGGATTTCGGCATTGGTTTAATGATGAAAGGTTTTCAACCTGCAAAGAAAAAGGAGAGAAATATGTTTCGTTATCTAGCGCACCGTTATGATCGTAAGCACGTCCTGAGATCATTAGAACGCCAGAGGCGTATTCATGATAAGGCGATTCCGTTTTCTCGCTATGGCTCTGACGCATTGGTCTTCAATGAAATTTCCAAGGGCGAGATGTTTTTCGCGCCGATATTTCCAGCTGTTCCGTTAAGGGAAGAAGCGGATAGTGTTATCTTCCAATCTGATATTTCAACTGAAGATCAAGCGAACAATACGTTCGAATGCGTTGTTACCGACAGTGGATTTAAACAACATGCGCTTGTTGTGTTTCATCATTGGTACGCTCGGAGCCGGTATCCGGGATTTTCCAAATACTTCGCTAGAAAGGGCATAACGGTTATTGAAGCTACACTTCCGTATCATTTTGGGCGAGCTTCGAATGACTATTCGGAGGAAAAACTTTTCAACGCGAATTTAGGGCGCACCGTCCAGTCGATGAGACAGGCTGTCCTAGATGGTCGTAAGATTGTTCGTTGGCTTTATAGTCAGGGGTATCAGAAAATCTCGGTTGTAGGGATGTGTTTGGGTGGCACTGTTGCGGGTCTCGTTGCTGCCCAAGAGCAGAAGGTTGATAAGGCGGTTCTCATGGTATCGCCGGGAAGCCCTGCTGATCTCGTCTGGACTGCGGAGACCATGACGGCCTTACGTGGTCGTATTGAATCGTCCATGTCACTGGAAGGGCTAAGAACCGCTTGGGGTCTCATCGATTTAGAGAAGCATCTTTTCGGCCTTACACGTCCTCGTCTGGATTTGATGTTCTTGCTCGGTAAGGACGATACGGTTGCGCGCCCAGGAGGCTCTGAGCGTCTCATTGAGTTGCTGGCGAAGTGCAATCTTCCACCTGAGGTCGTGCGGCTGAATTGTGGGCACTCATCTATTGGAATGTTCCCCTTCAATTTGATCGCGGCTCGGAAGGTTCTTCGTTTTTTGAAAGAAACCCCGACCCTGTCAGAGCTTTGGGAGGTTCGCGGGTTTCGCCACGACTTTAGCGAAGTTTGAGCTATTTGATGGCTCCGCGCCGGATCGCGGCCAGGGCGCGCGGGATGTGGTTCGGTCCCTCCCCCAACCAGGTCGCGCATGCGCGACAGCTCGTCAACGACGATTTCAAGCCGGCCGAGGTCGCCCGGCTCCTGAAGGTGCATGGCGCGACCTCAGCCCTCTCAGTTCGGCCGAGAGTACAAGAGCATCTTTGGCAACTCCCCGAATGCTGATCTGCAGCTCTGAACTGTACCGGGCCCATTTGTGACAATGAACGACCACCTTGCTTAAAGAGTAGTCATTCGCCGCGGCCTGCGACGCCGACGGGATAACGCAGCCGGCCCCACGGCGCTTCCCTACTGCTTCAGCCGTGTCGACTGAGATTCGCGCGCTGCAAGACGTTCAGTTTCGGCCTCTTGTCTGGACGCGACTTCACCCGATCGGGCTGCGGAATAGAGAGCCGCGGCCTCACCCAACCTGACCTGATCGGATTTCCGCACGGATGGATGTTCAAACGATTTGCCCGAGGCTGTCGCACGAGCGATTTCGCGTGCGCCGTCTTCACCGAAACGGACTTCAATCGATTTCTTGAAGGTGGCGATCTCCCGTCTGACCTCCTGATCGGCTGACACCGCCTTGAAGGCTTCGGCCCGCTCGCGATCATCCTTGGCCATTGCAATTTTTTGCAGGGCAGCTTTCGCCCGATCCGAAACATCTCTCACCTCAACCGCGTCAGCCTTGAGCTGCTTTTCGACCTGAGTGCGATAGGATCGTTCGGCTCGGTTCTCGAACTCGGCGGTCCGGACAATGTTCGGGCCAATCGCGGCGGTAGCCTGTTCAGCGGCGGTCCGCTCTTCCCGCGCCCTGGCACCGGCGAAGAACCCTTCCCTGCCCCGCAGCTCGCCGACCAAGCTGGTGTCCGCCGATATCCGTTGTGCAGCACTTGTCGGACCGTCTCGAGCAATGATCTCGTCGAGACGCTGCGCCGCCGATTTCGGATCACGGTAGGCGGCCTCCAGATAGATTGAGCGAGCCTCGCGCTCGCGCTGTACATCCGCATCGCGACTGACAGCAGCGGCAATGCTTTTTTCGTCGATCGATCGCCCAAGGCTGTCGCGGCGCACGCCACCAGCAGCCACATCCTGGAATGCAACTATCAGTACCCTGGCGTCCGCTGGCCGGTCGGCTGCGGTGCTGCGCGACCGCTCTTCATTTCTGCCATCTGGAACAGCCTGCCGATCTTCGGTTCTGCTTGCCACGACCCGATCATCGGCTGGCCCGGGACGATCGCTGCCTCCTGCCTCTTTTGACTTCTGCGCCACGACGGGCTCAGGCGTCCCGCCTCGACGCTCGGGCCGACGCTGGCTCTCCGCGTCCTTGGCAATGGCGCCGGACTGCATCTCCGGTGTGCGCGGATCTGCCTGACGCATGCCCACGCGTGCCTCTTCGACAACTGAAGCCATCGGCTGCTCCTCTTGTTCCCTGCCATCCTGAGCTTGCCCAACATGCGACGCTGGCCGGGCATTCTCCGCCGCCCGTCCCTCGTCCAGCTTCGCCCGTTGTTCCGCGCTGAGCTCGTCGCGTGTTGCATAAGCCACTGACGCCGACTTGATCTCGTTGCGACCGATCTGCCGGGCGAGCTGCCGCAAATCCCGGGCGGTCTGCGTCGCTACGAAGATCGTCGCGCTCTCACGCTGCCTAGTCAGCGCGACATAGCTCGAGGCGGCGCGCCAGTGATGCGTGTGCATGAGATAGGTGTGGTCAAGCGTCTTGCCCTGGCCCTTGTAGATCGTGCCGGCATAACCGTGCCGGAAGCCATTGAACTCCGAAGCATACCATTCGACCTTCCTGCCCTCCCGGCCCGCAGCTGCATCGAGCGAGACACTGATGCGGCCAAAGTTCCGGTCAATGCTGGTGATCACGCCGGCATTGCCGTTGTAGATGCCGGCGCCCTTCAGCGTATCCGTGAACTGCACCCGGTCGCCGACAGCGAATGCGGCCTCGCCGTGCTTGGTCGTAAACACAGAATCCTCACCGAGCTCACCACGCTCGCGACGCACCGCGCGCAGATCCTTGTTCAGCGCATCGACATCCTTGTTGGTGTAGGCGAACACGAACCGCGATGCCGACGGATTCGAAGCAGCATCCCTGGCCCACCGCTCGACCAGTTTTTCTCGCAATTCATCCTGCTTCGACGTCCACACCACCGCCTTGTTTCGCGCGAAGGCTCGCAGCGCGTCTTCGAAGCGACCGTCCGAAAGATCGCGCGCCGCCTCTCTCTGCCAGTCGACCTTCTGACGCGTGACCTGGGTGATCTCGGACGATCCGTGCTCCTTCTTCAGCTCTGTGAACAGCCCGCCGCGCTCGATCGAGCCGAGCTGCCGGTCGTCGCCGGCCAGCACAACCTTGGCGCCCGAAAGCCGCGCTTCCCGCAACACCTCGCCGGTCACCTTGGCGTCCATCATCGCTGCCTCGTCGACAACAACCAGCGTACGATGGTCCCACTGCGCGCGGCCGTTCTTCAATCGGAACAGTTCGGCATGAACGGTCGATGATCGAGCAAACCCGTCCTCCTTCATCGTCTGCGCCACCGCGTTGGTCGGCGCGAGGCCTATCACGCGATAGCCGGCCGCTTCATGCGCATCGCGGATCGAACCAAGCGCAAAACTCTTTCCCGTCCCGGCACGCCCCTCGATTATTTTTAGCCCCCCGGACCCCGTCGCATGATCGAACGCAGACAACTGATCCGGCCGCAATTCCTGCACGGACACGAGCCGCTCGCGCGCCCTTGCCCCGACATCGCGACGGGACCCTCCGGCCACGCGCCGTGCATCGGCAAGCGCCAAAACCTCCTGGTCGCGCACCGCCCGCGTTGTCCAGCGTCCTGCACTCTCGCCTGTCTCCCGGTCATGCAGCGCGAGCACATCGTCACGCCCGAGCACTTTGCCCTTAACCTCCGCCCGTTCGCCCTCATCGCGAATGTGCTTTTTCAGATGCCGGTCGAGATCGTACTCGGAAAAACTCGCCTGGTTGCGCGTGAGCACTGTGAGCACATGTTCAGGATCGCGCGCCGCTTCTTCGTTCGCCCGCCTGATATGCTCGGCCCGCACATTGACCTCGGCGCCCGGCGTGCGCATGCGGATCGGTCCGATGTGTTCCTGTGGCACCGCGCTCGTCGCATCCACCCGGATCGAAAGCCCCTGTTCGGCAAAATAGCGGTTCTGATGATCGCGCCACAGCGCGCCCCACGCTTCGCCCTCCGCCACGATCGCCCGTCCCCCGCCCCGCTTGATCACCGGATCGAGATCGCGCGCCTTCTTCGCCGCAAACCCGTCCTCGCCCAGCCGCCGCGTCGTGATCAACAAATGCGCATGATAATTGGCCCGCTCGCCCTCGCTCTCCGCCCCATGCGGCGCATGGACGTCAAGCTGCACCGCCAGCCCCTTCGAGACAAAATGTTCCTGCGCAAACGACCGCGCCAGCTCCACCCGGTCGTCGTGATCAAGCTCTTGATTGGCCGGCAACGCCAAGACGAGTTCCCGCGCCAGTTGCGCGTCCTTGCGCTTTTCCATGGCCTCGGCCGCGTTCCATAGCGCATCGCTCGACGCCAGCTCTGACGGCGCGCCTTCCGGCAACAGCACCTCATGATGCTCCGGCGCCTCGCGGTGCTTGAAGTAGAACACCTCGCCGGTGCGCTGCGCCTTGATTGCCTCGCGGCCGTTATAGGCGGCCGAGCGCACCGCGCTGCCGCCGTCGGAGCGTGAGATGTATCGGGCACGTGCGAAAGCGATGGCCATTGCCGCAGAATGCCATCATCAGCGCGCCGCCGCAAGCAAGCATTCGAAGAATGCATATTGCGTCTGCAATAATCCACCGACCGCGCATCGACAATCAATTGGCGATATGGCAGAATCCATAGCGGCGGAACACGCCGAAGGTCCTGGTTGCATCCGCCGGCATATACAAAAGGGGGTTGAAGAGACGCGCCACGGCTGGCAAAGTCCCCTCGGGCTTGGCGGACGGAGAAAAGACGGAGATTCTCGTCATGGCCCGCACCTCGCTTGCCGAACGCATGAGCCGCTTGGAACAGCAGCGGGCGAAACTCGCCGAGCAGGAAGCAAAACTCAAGACGGACGAACGCAAGCAGCGCACCCGCCGCCTCGTTGAAGCCGGAACCCTCGTCGAACGGGCCGGATTATTGGACCTAGAGGAAGCGGCCCTTTATGGTGGCTTGTTGTCGCTTGCCAATGACGCGGGCAACAGCGCAAACATTACCGAGTGGATCAAGGCTGGCAAAACCGCGCTCGCTGGAGAAACAATCGGCAATGGCGCAACAAACGAACCGTTGACCCTCACCTTCCCCGCTCCGCTGCCGACCCCATTCGCGACCCGCCTGCGCGGCGCCGGCCTGCGCTGGAACAAAGTCATGCAGCACTGGGAAGGACTGGCGGAACACGACGCCGTCGCAGCACTGGCCGCCGAGCAGAACGGCACCCTACACCGCGTTCATTCCACCGCGCCGTCCAATCGGGAGCCGGATCGCGGCAGGAAGTCTGAACGCTCATAGCGCCGACGCCGAGGAGCCAAAAAAATGTTCGGGCGGCTGTCCTATGATCTCGTCAAGACACTGTTCAAGGCAACCTTCGCCATCCTGCCGCTCGTCATCTGGTACCCGGCCTGGCGCTACGCGCATGCTCTGTGGGGCGGCGCCTTGCTCGACTGGTATCGCACGGGTCTCTCGCCGGCATCGGTGATTTACAGACTTGGTTACGCGGCATGGCCATCGATCGCGCTGCTCGGGCCGGCCATCACAATGGCGGCGGCTCTGCTGCTGCGTCGATCCGGCATGGTGCTGCCCCTCACTGCCATCGCCGGCGTCTTGGGCATGGCCGCGGCAACGGTTTTCACCGTCTGGCCGGAAGCGACACGACTGCTCGGCTACCGATCAGACTATGCCTGGTCCGCCATTTTGAACGCAGCCGACATGGCCATCTTTTATGCCGGGGTTGTCGGCTTTCTCGCGACCACGGCCGGCGTCAGGATGCTGATGGGAAAATCGCTGCACGCCCAAAGCGTCAAGCCGGTTGAGCGTGCCTCCTCTGACATCTTTGGCCACGCGGACTGGATGGACATTCGCGAGTCACAAAACCTGTTCGGTGGTTCGGCCAAGTCGACAACCAATCCGCGCGGCGGCGTCGTCATCGGCGAAGCCTACCGCGTCGATCAGGATGCGCCGGCCCGGCGCGGACAAAAGTTTGATCCGCGCGATCCAAAAACATGGGGCAAGGGTGGCAAGTCGCCTTTACTCACCCTTTGATCTCTCCTGGGGCGGCACCCACGGCCTCGTCTTCGCCGGTTCGGGCGCCTACAAAACCGTCTCCGTCTGCGTGCCGACGCTGCTCACCTGGCGCGCCTCAATTGTCACCCTCGATCCCTCCTCCGAGCTGGCGCCGATGCTGACGGGCGCACGCACGGCGATGGGCCGGCGTGTCATCTCAATTGATCCGATGACGGGCAGCGGAGCCTTCAACGCGCTCGACTGGCTGACAAAAAGTTCGCCGCTCATCGATGGCGACATCCGCTCGGTCGTCGACTGGATCTGCGGCGAGAAACACACCGCCACCCGTGATGCGCCGCACGGCGCCTCGGGCAAGGCCTTCTTCGAGGGCCGTGGCAAGGCCATCGTCGAGACCCTGCTTTCCGACATCGTCTTCGACAAAAATCTGTCCGACGACAAACGCAATCTCGTCACTCTGGCGCAACGGCTCGCCTTGCCGGAGGCAAAAATGCGGAACGAGCTAGCACGCATTTTTGAACACTCCTCCTCGCATCGCGCCCGCCATCTCGCAGGCCAGTTGATGGGGCTGGTCGCCGAGACGTTCTCCGGCGTCTACGGCAACATGAGCGAGCAAACCGAATGGCTCGCCAATCCCGCCTACGCAAAACTGGTGTCGGGTAACAGTTTTCGCACTGCTGATCTGATCGCCGGCAAGCTCGACCTCTTTATCAACATCCCGATGAAGGTGCTGGAATCGACGCCGGCGCTCGCCCGTGTCGTTGTCGGATTCCTGCTCAATGCCGTCTATGAGGCCGACGGCGTCTTGCCGGGCGGGCGTATCGTCTTCCTACTCGATGAGGTCGCCCGCCTCGGTTACATGACCTCACTGGCCCGCGCCCGCGATGCCGGCCGCAAATACGGCATTACGCTGGTCATGCTCTATCAGTCCGAAGGCCAGCTGCGCGAACAATGGGGCGATGGCGGCAAGAGCGCCTGGTTCGAAAGCGCTTCCTGGCGATCCTACGCCGCGATCGGCTCGCTCGAACAGGCCCGCGCTGTCTCCGAAGCGCTGGGCGAACATGGCGTCGTGCTGAACTCCGAGACAAAAAACCGGGGAAAAAGCGCAAAGCCGCTCGAGATCGGCACCGCCTCGACCGGCGCCTCGGAACAGCGCTCCGAGCGTGGCAGACGGTTGGCGACCGTCTCCGAAATTTTTGCCGATGCCAGAGCCGACGAGCAGTTCGTCTTCGTCCAGGGCCGAAAGCCGTTGCGCTGCGGCAGAGCGATTTATTTCCGCAGGCCGGAAATGGTCGCCAAGGTCGAGCGGAACCGTTTCGCGCCCCAAGCCGCGTCGGGTTGAGGCGGCAAGAGATGCAGCGCATTCTGGCCCCGATTATCCCTGGCCTTGCCGTCCTGATCGTCGTGCTCGCCCTGCTGGAAACCTATTCCGGCGTCATTCTTATCGTCGCGGTTATCGTCATGGGCTGGCGGCTGGCGCATGCTGCAAAGCATGGCGTGCCGGTATCGCCGAAATTCTCGAAGGGTGAATGGGACGCGCAAGCAGGCGTTGAACGGAAACCGGCTCTGCCGATCCGTGCAGCAAGACATCGGCCGCTCGATGACGTGCTGGCCGAACTCGACGCCATGACCGGGTGGCGCTCCGTCAAGGATGAGGTCAAGAAGCTGGTCGCGGTGCTGCAGGCCGAGCAGGAACGTCGGCGCTACGGCATCAACGCCGCACCCCCAAGCCTGCACCTGATCTTCCTCGGCAATCCAGGGACCGGAAAAACAACGGCGGCGCGTCTTATGGGCGAGATTCTTTTCGCACTCGGCCTGCTCAGATCCGGCCATGTCGTCGAGGTCGACCGCAGCCAGCTTGTCGCCGGCTATATCGGACAGACCGCAATCAAGACACGGGAGGCGGTCGAGGCGTCGCTCGACGGCGTGCTGTTCGTTGACGAAGCATATGCATTGGCCCCCGAGGGCCAAAATAACGATTTTGGCCGCGAGGCGATCGACACGCTGCTGAAGCTGATGGAGGATCATCGGGATCGATTGTGTGTCATCGCCGCCGGCTATACCGGTGAAATGCGCCGCTTCCTCGAAGCAAATCCCGGCCTGCGCTCCCGCTTCACCAGGACAATAATGTTCGAGGACTATTCGGCTGAAGAGCTGGCGGGGATTTTTCGCAACCTCGCCAACCGTGAAGGTTTTGTGCTCGACGCCGCGGCCGAGAACTCGGCTAACCTTGCCTGCGTCCGCATCCAACCGGAGCGTGGAGACGATTTCGGCAATGCCCGCGCAATCCGCACGCTTTGGGAAAGCACGCGCGAGGCGCAAGCCATGCGTCTTGCTACCCACGGCATCGGCAGTGCTGGCCGCGACGCCATCATGACCATCGAGCCAGGTGACATTGCGGCGGCGATAGCATCACACGAGCGGCAGGGATCAACTACATGACGGCTCAAACCCTCCTCTCATCTGTGCGAGCCACGCTGGTGCGCTGGCTCCAACTTGTTCCCGCCCTGTTCCGGCGCGATCCGCTGTTCCGCTATGCCACGATCGCCGCCGTTCTGGCTTTGATCTTTCTGGCTATTAGTATTGTTCGGGATCTCGCCGGCAATCGCGACGGCCCCGTTGCCGGCGCTGGAAAGAACGCCGGCACGCCGACGTCAACTTCGGAAAAATTCGAACAGGGCAATGCATCTACAGCCGCAGGGTCGCGGACCGAACCGCCCGCGCCTGGATCAACCTCGGAGCCGGCTCAAGACCATACGCCTGCTGTCGCTCCTGGCCGGCCGCTGCAAGGAATAAAGGTGGCGCCCGCGCCGCACGACGATTTTGGAACCGTACCGAAAGAAGGATCATCCCCATGATGCAAAGGAAAAGCGTGGGCAGGCTGGCGCTCGGCATTGCAATCGCAGCGTTGAGTTTCGTTGAGGGCTCCGGCTTTGCCTTGGCGCAAGACCAGCAGGCAAACCAGCAGCAATTGGACCGCATCGAGCAAAAACTCGATCGAATTATCGAGCATCTCGGCATCCCCGGACAGGACGGTGCGTCGGCAAAGAGCAACGGCAGCCTGCCCGCCACCGGAAACGATGGCGCGAAGAAGCAGGCTTCCTCCGAAGCCGGTGCCAGCCAAGGTTACCAGCGGGGCGCGCTCGCCATCGCCCGGGTTGCGCCGGCCAAAAAAGACGATCTTCCAGAGATCCCTGCCGACAGCGTCGGCAGCTTTGTCTATATCGGCGGCGCCATTCCCCTCAATGAACTGTCACGCAAAGGTGTGCTCTACACCGGCCTCACCTCAGTCGAACTCCAGGGCTGGCTGAAGGTCGCAGAACCCGGCCGCACGCAACTCGCCGTCGAATACCGCGCCACCACCGGATCCAACGTTTTTGTCAATGCCGGCTGCATAGCCTCGCTGTGGCTCGAAGATCGCTCGATCGGCTCCCAGCATGGTGAAATTCCGATGCCGGCCAGAGAGCAAAAAAGCGTCTCCTTCATCTTTGGCGCCGATCTTCACCCCGGTCTTTACAAGCTTCGCGCCTGGCTGGCCTGCACCGAGCCGCGTGACCTGCATGTTCTCAATGCCCAACTGCTCATCAAGACCCCCGCCGACATGAACCTGCGCATGATCGACAGCGGCGAATTGCTGCACCAGGGGTAGCAAAAGGTCATGGCGAGAACCAAAAAGCACCACAGCCGCCGTCAATCAGGGTCCGTCGAAACGGATGAACGAGGTTTTGAAAGCCGATGTTCCGCAGGCCTGGCTTCAACGGGTTGTGTCTTTCGTTGAAATGGAAAAGAAGCTCAGCAAGCAAACGCCCAAAAGCGGCGAGATGCGCGGGCTCGCCCGCGAACAGCTTGCCGCCATGTTGGGTCTGTCGACGGGCGTTTTCGCAATTCCGCGATCGCGGAAATCGCGGTTAAGCGCTCCCGCCCGTCTGCCTGTCGACCGTCCGCACCGGCCGATAGGCATTGGTCTTCAGCCACGCTTTGCATAAGAAAAGGCCGGCGACGGCGCGCTCCGTCGCCGGCCGTTTGGGCGCGTTCGCCTAGCCGGGCTCATTGAGGCGTTTCAGGAATTCAGCCAGATCTCCTTCGCGGGGCGCCCGGGCTAGCAACAGCCACCTTGTCTTTGATGAGTTTCGCCGCGACAACCGCCGGCAGTGGCATGAAGCCATAGCCGTGAGCGACGGCTGCGTCGTGAAGATCTTGCAGCGTCTCGAACGCGTGATCGTGGGTGCCGAGCCAGAGCGCCGGGTCGTCGGTCACGTCGTGGGGGAACGCCTGCAGGAAATAGGTCCGAAGCGGCGGGTCGTAACCGATGACAGCGTCTGGATCCGAGCGGCCCTGTCTGGTGGCGGTGCCAGTGACGGTGATGGTGTAGCGGCTCATTGCAACCTCCTTTTGCCGGTGGCGAGCCGACCCCTTGCGGGGCCGGCCACCGATGCCTCACTGGGGGTTGTTCCAGAGGATGACCTTCTTGTTCTCCTCGCCGCCCGGGGCGGGTGCAAGATTGCCGAAGATCACGCCGATCTCGGGGGCTTCCAGCTTGACCGAGAGGTACTCCTCGCCCGAACGCTGGGAGATGCGGTGCCAGCCGGCTCCGATCTCGAAGCCTGTGCGCTTGTTGACGATCCGGTAGTCGGGCGCGTCCTCGCGCGACTTGTTGGTGTTCGGGATGAGGGTGATCGGGGCGTTGACCCGGAGCGTGGCAAAGACGCCTTCCATCGAGCCGTCGGACTTGGTGGTGAGGTTTGCGATCGTGGTGGCCATGGTAGTTCTCCTTCGGTTGCATCGGGACCATTCCCGATGGCGCCAAAGGAGAGGGCCGTCCTGCTGCGGTCATCTCGGCGAAAATTCTGGAAAATTCTATTTGCCGAAAAATAGCGGACAGGCCCTTCGCCTGTCTGCAGACAAAAAACAGAAATCGAATTTTCCTGAATATTCGCCGAGTGTACCCCAACGGGGGTTGACCGCACAAAGCAGGCGGTCGTCTACAAAGGCGACATGAAACGGGAATGGCCCCGGATGCGACCGAAGGAAAAGAACTCAGGCCGCCATCGCTAGACCGCCGACGCAACGCTGCCGGATCGCAGGAACATGCAGCAGCCTCTCGGGTCATGTCGTCGGCGTCGCCAACACATCGAACAGCAGCCCGGCGCGTGACCGCCTGGCGTGTTCGGTATGGCGGCACAGCGGTTTCGAGATCGGAGCCGACTGGCAGCGAAGTTCACGCCCCTCGGGGACGAGCCTCGCAGCCAGGTTGGATGACCCGGCACGCCAGGATGTTCGGCACGCTTGCCCCCGCCTCAGAGGCGAGAAGCGTCAAGATGATCATCCTGCACAACGCCCCGCGGCTCTGCGCGGGCCGGTTTCGAAAGGGGTCGGCTCCGGCCGTTCATAAAAGTGGAGTAGGCGGCGCGGGGCCGGATCAAGCCTATCGGATCGGACCGCCGAGCTGTCGGCGGGACCGCGCGTACATCATCCCGGCAACGCCAGACCCTCGTCCGGCATCATGCGGGCTTCGGCCTGGCGGCGAATGTCCATACCGGCATGGCGGAGTATGGCGCACCAGTCTTGCACATTGTACGTCGTCGCCACGCTGCCCCTTGCCAGATCGTAAATGACGCACGGCTTGTTCGCGATGGCGAGCCGAAGCACGTTGACGGCCGTGCCAGGTGATGCGCCATCCCAGACCATCATGCCAAAGTCGGCGCGCCGCGCCATCTCCCGGTCTTTGGCGGCGTGGAACCAGTATCCTTCGGCGCCCTCAGGAGAAGGAACATGGTAGGCGGCCCAGTCGCCCAGATTGTTGCGGGGTTCCTTGCCGGTATGGAAGACCCCGATATGCTCGTAGCCGTAGCCCGCGAGCAGGCCCTGCGCCTCGGCATCGGCTCCAGACTCGTCGCCAATCAGCACGCCGTGCTCGGCAGCGACGATTGCGCCGATCCGAGCGATGGCAGGTTCCGGCAGCTCGAATATCTCGCGCGATCCACCTATGAATATCATCGCCATCGTGACTTTCCTTTCTCTCCAGCGCCCCCGCCTCGCTCTGGCCGCCCTTTCCCTCCGGCCCTTCGCGAGGGATCGTCACCCGAAGGCCGAGACGGCGAAGCCGGCTCGGGGAGCGGCGGGAGGCCGCGACGAGAGCCCGGCCGGCCGTAGGCCGGCGCGCCGGCCCCTGCCGCTGCCGGAGGCGCTACGCGCGTGGAGCTAGTGGCCTTTGTCGGCCAGCCAGAGGCTCACGTCCTGGATCGAGCGCATGAGCACCGACGGATTGTCCGCGCGGGAATGAAGCCCGAGTTCTACCAGTAGCGCTCGGCCTCGGCGTCGATAGCCCGCACCACCACCGCGCGGCCGCCGACGATGTCGGCGCCGGCGACGCAGCGATGCAGCGCGTCCTTGACCAGACCGCTGCCGACGCCTTGCCCGGCATGGCGGTGGTCGACGGCGAGTTGTCCGATTAACAGGGTCGGATCGGGCCGCCGGCCGGTGCGGAGGCGCGCGGTGCGCTGTTTGGCTGGATCACGCCTGGCGCGAGGCCGTAATAGCCGACGACTGTGCCCTCGTCGTGAACGATCAGGACGCGGGTAAACCGCGGGCCTGGTTCGTTCGCGCGAAGCCAGCCAGCCAGGCGTTGAGTGCCGGCTTGCCGCAATCGAAGCTGTCGAGGCGGTGCGTGTCATCGAGAGTTCGATGCCTGAAAGCGCCACCTAACGGTCCCAGGGCGGGGACCGGCGCAGCCGCTCGGCCGCCTTCGGCGGAGGCGCAGCGGCGGGGGCTGAGATCGCCTGCATGAAAGCGTCATAGGCTTCCGGGGACACGATGGCGGTTGTGTTGACGATGGCCGCCTGCGCCTCGTGCAGTGCTGCGCGCCGCATGAACTCGGTGCGCGACAGGCCGAGCAGCTCCGCGCCGCGGTCGATGATCGTGAGATCGTCGTCGCGAAACCGCATCGAGACGGATATCTTCCTATTCGCGGCGGCGGCCATGGTGCGTTCCTGTGCTGGATGGACATACGTCCGTGCAATGCAGCATGACACCGGATTTGCGTGACGCAACATTCCTGTTCCTGCGACCGGCGTACAGGCATGCGGAAACGGCGGACTGATCCGATCCGAGGTATGCTCCCTGCCGCGAAAGAGAACGTCAATCCAGACGGCTGACGCGGCGGCCCTCGCTGCGCGCTTCGATAAAGGCGCCTGCGATCTTCATCATGAATGCCTTGCTGAAACGACCGAGGGGCTTACCGTCGGATTCGATGTACCAGGAGCGTTCGGCAATATCGTAGTTGTATTCGTCAACCACAATCCAGCAGCGTTTGAGATCGGTCAGACCGGCGCGGCGGCACTCGATAGCGGAGACTTCCAAACCGACCCGATCGCTGGTCGGTGGATGGGTGGTTATCGCCAGGAGCGCGAGATGGGTCAGGCCATCTCTTGCGCCGCGGACAGCGATGACTACGCAGGTCGGCCGGCTCTTGCGGCCTTCCGTTTCGCCGCGCTCGTGTTGCCATGCCCAAAGATACGGGTAGGAGATCACCTGACCAGGCAGAAATCTACCGCTCATCATCGTATCCTTCCCCGCGCGCTAGTCGGTCGATCTCGGCGGCGAAGAGTTCCGTGTGTTCCTCTGGCATCTCGGAGACACGGTATGCGCGGCGGGGATCGCCGCCGATGCGCATTCGTTCGTAGTGCTCGTAACTCATCAGCACGAACCGGGGTTTCCGGTGCTTGGTAAGAATAACGGGTTCGCGGCTGGCAACGTCGGTGACGTCGCCAACCTGCTTGTTGAGATCCCCCGTCGTGAACTGGCGCATGGCTGGACTCCTTATCGATCTCCATATTATCTGGATTTTCTTGATTTGCAAGAAAACGGCACTCACGCGCCGCCCTCCGCGAACCGCCACACGGGGATGCCGAGCCGACGCGCCTTGTCGGCAAGGTTGTCGGTAATGCCGGAGCCGGGAAAGACGATCAGGCCGTAGGGCACCACGGAGAGAAGCTGGTCGTTGCGGCGGAACGGAGCCGCCTTGGCGTGTCGGGTCCAGTCCGGCTTGAAGGCGATCTGGGTGACCTTGCGGTTCTCGGCCCAGCAGGCGGCGATGCGTTCGGCGCCGCGCGGGCTGCCGCCGTGGAGCAGGACCATGTCGGGATGCTTCTCGCGGGCCTTGTCGAGCGCCTCCCAGATCCGGTCGTGATCGTTGCAGTCGAGGCCGCCGGCGAAGGCGATCTTGGTGCCGGCTGGAACGAGCACCTCGGTTTCGGCATGGCGGCGGGCGGCGAGGAAGTCTCTGGAGTCGATCACCGCTGCGGTCATCGCCTGGTGGCTGACCTTGGAGCCGGTGCGCGGCCGCCATGCCGATCCGGTCTGCGCCTCGTAGAGGTCGGCGGCCTCATCGCGCATGATTTCGAGCACGTTGCGGCGCTCGATATAGGTGATGCCTTCCGCAGTGAGCCGTTCCAGCTCCACCGATTTCACCTCGGAGCCGTCCTGCTCACTCTGGCTCGAACGCTGCGCGTCCTCGTTGCGGTCAAGGCTGCGGGCGACGCGCTCGGCGGCGCGGTGGAAGACGTTTGCGAAGGACCAGAGCAGGTCGTCGAGATCGGGTTCGAGCCTGGTGTCGCCAAGCATACCGGCGAAGGTCTCGACGATGCCGCCGAGGCCAGCCCGGATCACTTCGTCGTCGGGAAGCGGCCGAGGATCAGGTTCGTCCTGGTGCGGGCGATGGCCGTACATCTGCAGTTCGAGGATGACACGATCGGTCGGCGAGGAGGCGTGGTAGGGTTCGTAGGCGTCGTCGAAAGGAAGCTCGTAGGTCATGGCGTGTCTCCATCGGTTGTGGTCGCGCCTATCGCGGCCTGACAGCGCATCCCGGCCGCGCCGCGGGCGCGGCCGCACCGAAGGCCGGAGCGCGAGCGGAGGACGGCGCAGCCGTTGCGGCCGTGACCGGGGGGTGGCAGGGGTCGCCTCTCGGGCAGGCCGCGGGCACAGCCTCTCCGGCGGACCGTCGCCATGCCTGCAAGGCTTCCGGTGACGCCGACTCTGCCCGCCTGCCGGCCCCGCCCGTTCATCCGGGCGGCAGGAAGAGACGGGCATCCTCCGGGACGAGCTGATCGCTGAGCCATGCGGCGAGATGAGCTGGGCCGAGATGGCGCAGATCGTCGTTGAAGTCGCCGAGCTGCGGCCGCAACACCAGGGCGAGGATTCCTGACTCGCCTGCGCGCTGGCTGAGACGTTCGATGCCGTGCCGGCCGGCGGCGTCAGCGTCGGCCGCGATGTAGAGGCGGCGGCAGCCGGGGGGCAAGATCAGGCCGGCGAGGTGATTGGCCGAGGTGGCCGCAGCCACCGGCAGCGCCGGCATCACCGTGCGGAGCGAGGCCATCGTCTCGAAACCCTCGCCGGCGGCCATGACCGGAACGGGCGTGCCGGGATCGAGGCCGAGCCAGATGCCATTTCCCAGGAGATGACCGAGCGAGCGTCGAGGATCGGCGATCTGCGCCTTGCCGTTGCCGTCCGGAGCGAGCCAGGTGCGCTGGAGGCCGGTGATGCGCCCGTCGATGCCGGTGACCGCAGCGATCAGCGCGGGCAGGGTCTGCGTCACGCCGGTCACGAGATCGCGATAGTAGCAGCCGGGGTGGAAGCGCAGGGCGCGTTCGCGGGCGGCAAGCAGAATGCCGCGGCCGGTGAGGTAGCGTTCGGCCAGCGTGCCGGCGATCGGCTGCGACATGGCGAACAGGCGGCGGGCGGCGTCAGGGGAGCCGCGTGCCGCGGCAGGCTGGCGCTGGATATCGGATGAGCGGGACTGGGGTTGTGGCCGTGGGATGGCGAGGAAGCGACGCGCTTCATCGGCGACCTCGCGGAATCCGACCAGGCCGCAGCTCGCCTCGATGACGTCGAGCAGGTCGCCATATTCGGCCGTCGCCTCGTCGACCCACTTGCCGGCAGGGCCTTTGGCATTGGCTTTCAGCCGCACATGCATGGAGCGGCCGCGTGCGTTGCGGACATCACCGACGATCCAGTGATTGCCGGAGCGATGGCCGTTGGAGAGATATTCGCGGCACACCGCCTCGGCATGTTCGCCAAGGCGGCGTGCCAGCTCGGAGGCCGAGGCGGTCATGATCGCCTCCCCTTAAGCCGCTGCGGTGCGCTCGGTGACCCCGACCAGCGTATGGCGATCGAGGAGTGTCGCGAGGATGGCGGAGCCTTCGTCGCCTGTCGGGACGAACAGCTTCAGCTTCCAGGAGATGATTTCGGAGATCAGACCCAGCGCCTTCAGCCGCGGGACCATCGCTTCGGTGAAGCCGACCAGCTCGACGCGGTAGTCGTTCATGACGCGGCTGCGGCGCAGGACCAGGCCTTCGGCAAGCTGCAAGCCGATCTTGCCTTCGATCAGGCCTGTCCATGCCGCCTCCGGCGCAAGCGTCGGCACATGGTCGATACCAAGATTGCGTAGCATGGTGGCCACCAGCGTCGGCGCGATGTGACGGCCGATGATGCGTTCGCCGGCATCGGTCTGGATCCGGTAGACCTGGCAATCATGATCGGGCAGCCGCCGCCAGATCGGCAGCAACAGGCCGGCGACGATGTAGAAGGTGCTCGGGGTGAACTCGGGGACCGCTGTGACTTCTGCCTGCCACAATTCGCAGAACAGCTTCCGGTCGGCAGGCTGCCAGTGGGTTTCGGCGAGGGCGTCAAGACCAAAGCGCAGCTCGTCAATCGGCCGAAGCAGACGGACGCGATGTTCGACCGTTCCGTCGTCGAGCATCAGACTGGCGGTCGGCAGCTGGATCGCCGCTCGATTGGAACGCGTGTTGACCAGCAGGACTGACTGCGGCTCGGCGCGTACGATCGCCAGAGCGTCTACCAGGCCGAGTGGCCGGATGCGGTCTTTGCGCGCAACAGTCAGGACATGGGACTGCGCGCCGGAGACCGGATGCGTGTAGACCGTCCGGCGATCGGTAACGACGATGCTCTCCGCCGTGATCGTCTCCAGCCCCTTGTCGTAATTGCCGGCGGCAATGGCGCCTTCGACCTTCGCCGCCATCAACTGCTCGAACACCTCGAACAGCAGGTTCTGGGTTTCGATGCGCAACGCTAGTAGGCGATTGAGCCAGGTCGTGATCGGCGGCAGTTCGTCGCGCAGCCCGCCCTCGTCAGTCGTCAGCGACAGCCCGGTCACAGTCTCGAAGGTCGTGAGCGAGCAGCCCTCGATCTTGCCCTGGTGCAACAGAAGATAGAACTGGCGAAGGGCCGCACGGGCATAGGGGCTTTCGAGATTGTCCTCGGCCCGGAACAGTCCCGCCCCGCCGGTCTGGCGCTGGCCGCGCGTGATCGCGCCCAGCGTGTCGAGCCGTCGCGCAATGGTCGACAGGAAGCGCTTGCCGGCTTTCACGTTGGCGGCCATGGGCCGGAACAACGGCGGTTGCTTCTGATTTGTTCGGTGGGTCCGTCCGAGACCCTGGATGGCGTTGTCGGCGCGCCAGCCGGCCTCCAGCAGATAGTGTTTGCGCAACCTCTGGTTCTTCACCCCAAGATCGGCATGATAGGAGCGGCCGGTGCCCCCGGCATCCGAAAAGATCAGCACGCGCTTGTCGTCATCCATAAAGCTCTGGGTCTCGGCGAGATTGGCCGAGCCAGGGCGGTTTTCCACGGCGAGCCGATCGATGCCGTCGCGGCCGGTCTTCTTCACGATGCGGCGCGAGCGGCCGGTCACCTCGGCAACCCTGGCGGTGCCGAAGTGATGGATGATCTGGTCGAGCGCGCTGCCGACCGGCGGCAGCGATGCAAGGTTTTCGATCATCTCGTCGCGCCGGCGAATGGCCTCCCGGCACTGGACCGGGTTGCCATCTTCGTCGTGGACAGGCCGCGAATAGACATTGCCCTCCGCGTCCGAATATTCCTCGAACAGCTGGGTGGGGAAGGAGTGCAGCAAGTACCCGCCGACGTACTCGCGCGGCGTGACGTCGACATGCAGATCCGACCATTCCTCGGTTGGGATATCGACAAGGCGTCGTTCCATCAGCGCTTCGCCGGTCGAGACGATCTGTACGACTGCCGCATGCCCGTCGGCGAGGTCCTGCTCGATCGCGCCGATCAGCGTTGGCATCATCATCGAGGTGATCAAATGCGAGAAAAAACGTTGCTTGGTACTTTCAAAAGCTGAGCGCGCCGCCGATTTTGCGTTGCGGTTCAGCGTGCCGGCCTCGCTGGTGATGTTGGTGGCCTCGAGTGCGGCAGTCAGGTTGTTATGGATGACCTGGAAGGCGTCCGCATAGGCGTTGTAGATGCGGATCTGCTCATCGGTCAGTGCGTGCTCGAGCAAGTCGTATTCGACGCCATCATAGGAGAGCGAACGCGACATATAGAGGCCGAGCGATTTGAGATCGCGGGCGAGCACTTCCATCGCCGCGACACCGCCATTCTCGATCGCGGCGACGAATTCGGCTCGGTTGGCGAATGGAAAATCCTCGCTGCCCCAGATGCCGAGACGCTGCGCATACGCCAGGTTCTCGACGGCGGTCGCACCGGTCGCGGAGACGTAGACAACGCGGGCATTGGGCAGCGCGTGCTGCAGCCGCAGTCCCGCCTTGCCCTGCTGCGAGGGCGCGACGTCGCCACGCTCGCTTTTGCCGCCAGCGGCATTGGCCATGGCGTGCGCTTCGTCAAAGACGATGACGCCATCGAAAGATCTATTGATTCCCGTCGGGCCTTCGTCCCCCCTCGCGTCTTGTCCGACCCAGTCGAGGATCTGGGCGATCCGGGATTTCTTGCCCTCCCGTTCCTGCGAGCGCAGGGTTGCGTAGGTCGTGAACAGGATGCCCTCGGCAAGGCGGATCGGTGTGCCCTGCCGATAACGTGAGAGCGGCTGGACGAGAAGTTTTTCCTGGCCAAGTGCTGCCCAATCGCGCTGGGCGTCTTCAAGCAATTTGTCCGACTTGGAGATCCAGATCGCACGGCGGCGGCCCTGCAGCCAGTTGTCGAGGATTATGCCGGCGACCTGCCGTCCCTTGCCGCAGCCGGTCCCGTCACCCAAAAACCATCCACGGCGGAAGCGGACAGCGTTCGCAGCACCTTCTGGCGCGGCCGAGACGACATCGCAGGTCTCGTCAACCGTCCAGGCGCCGGTGAGATGGCCGCAATGGGCTTCGCCGGCATAGATGACGCTTTCGAGCTGGGCGTCCGACAGCAGGCCCTCGTCGATGATCGCATCAGGAAGAAGCGGTCGATAGGAAGGCTTCGGCGGCGCGACGGCGGCCATTGCGGCCGATTGCACGAGCGGCGTCGGATGCGGTTTGGCGCTGGGAATGTCGATTGACTGGAGCGCGTACGGTTCGTAGATCGTGTCGGTGAGCCGGCCGCCCTCCTCGGGCATCCAGTCGCGCAGCTCATAGGCGAGCGGGACGGCAGGCGCGCTGCTTGCCATGACCTGGCGAGCGGGCTTCGCCCGCACAATCGGACGAACCGATTGGATGGCCTTCGGAGCAGCCGTTGAGACACCGAGGGGTGCGGCTCTCGCCCCCGATCGGGCGCCCATGTGCATGGCGGCATTGCGCAGGATGCCGCTGGACAATGCACCGATCGAGTCCGGAAAGCCGCCCGGTGCTCGGGGCGGCAGGGCCGAGATCCAGGAGAGCAACGTCTCGACATGCATGGCCTTGCCCGGCGAGGAGAAGCTGGTTGGGTCGGTAGCAGGAACTTTGTCGATGATGGTCAAGCGGGTCTCAGTGGTGGTGCCATGGCGGGCGTAGACACGGCCGTTGATCGCCGCGGTGAAGACAATGGTGCCCTGCTGCTGCAGGCGTTCGAAGGCGGGCCGCCATTTGGGGTTTTCGGAAGATAGGCCGGTGCCGGTGATGGCTACCAGGCGCCCGCCCGGACGCAGGCGTGCGAATGCGGAGGAGAGGTGCCGCCATGCCGCATCGGCGACATGGCCGTCGATATAGGCGCCGACGCTGAAGGGTGGATTCATCAGCACGACGGACGGCTCCATGGCCGCGTCGAGATGATCGTCGATATGGGCAGCGTCGTGCCGGGAGACGGGGAACCGGGGAAACAGCAGGCCGATGAGATCGGCCCGCGTCGCGGCAAGCTCGTTCAGGGCGATCGAGGCGCGCGCCATCTCGGCATGGACGGCGAGCAGACCGGTGCCGGCCGAGGGTTCGAGAACGAGGTCGCGAGATGCGATCGCCGCGGCGTGCGCTGTGACGAAGGCCAGCGGCAAGGGCGTCGAGAGCTGCTGCATGGCCTGGCCCTCGTCGGACCGTCGCGTATGAGTGGGAAGAAGTTCGGCGATGCGCTTCATCATCGCCAGCGTTGCCTGCGGTGTGGTGGACCGGGACAGGATCGCAGGGCCGAACCGGCGCAGAAACAGCACCTGGGCGACTTCGAGCGCTTCATAGGCGTCCTTCCAGACCCAGAACCCTTGCGCATCGCTGCCGCCAAAACTTGTCGTCATGGCGGTGCGCAGGGCGGCGGTGGTGACAGGCTTGCCCTGCCCGAGGAAAGGCAAAAGCAGCATTGACGCCTGATGGATCGCCTGGGCGGTGTTGATGGCGTCATGTGCCGGCACCGCGAGGCGAGCGGCCGTCCGGGCGACGGTCGAGGTGGTCGAAACAATGTTCATGGAGATGTCCTTCGCGAGAGGGGGGAGTGGCACCCGCGCCGGCACTCTCTCCGCGCCAGCCGGGCCGCACTCCTCCCGGCTCCCCTCTGCCTCTGGCGCCGACGCACCAAAGGGGTTGCGCTCTGCACAAAGCCATGACTTGAATGTCCGGACAGGGATGCGGCGGCGACCTGGAGCTGCGGAGGTGATGCGACGGTTCAGAATTGGCAGTGCGGTCTACGAGGAGGGAGCGCCTGACCTGCAGGCGGCGCTGGCAAACGCCTATGCTCGCACCGAGCGTCCGCTATGCCTGTGCCGCGAGCCGGGCTGCCCGATGTACATTGCGCGCATCGGCGACCTTCATCTGATCAAGCGCATGCCGCTGAGTGGCGGCGGGCATGATCCATCCTGCGATTCGTATGAATCGCCTTACGAACTATCCGGCCTGGGCGCCTTGATGGGCAGCGCGATACAGCTCGATCCGCAAAGCGGCATGGCGGCCCTCAAATTGGACTTCAACCTGTCGAAGACAGGGAGCCGCGCAGCATCCGTGCCTGCGGGGCAAAGTTCCGCCAGCGTAACCGCCGATCCCAGGAAGATGTCGCTGCGTGGCCTCCTTCATTATCTCTGGCACGAGGCCGAATTGACGGTCTGGACATCCCGATGGGCCGGCAAGCGACATTGGTGGAATGTCCGCTGGCATCTGCTCGAGGCTGCCAGGCAAATGACTGTGAGGGGAGGACCGCTCGCGGACATCCTGTTCGTACCCGAGCCGTTTCGCGCCGAGAACAAGGAAGCGATCGAAAATCGTCGCAACGCGGTTCTCGGCACGGCGCTCCCGCCGAAATCCGGCCCACGAAAGTTGCTTGTCCTGGTCGGCCAGGTGAAGGAGATCGTGCCCGCCCGATCCGGTCAGAAACTCGTCATCAGGCATTTGCCCGGTTTTCCCTTCATGATCGACGATGCATTGCATCGCCGCTTGCAGGCGCTTTTTGAGAAAGAACTGTCCCTGTGGGCAGCGGATTCCAGCTCACATCTCATGACGATCGCTACGTTCGGACTGAACCCGGCCGGCCTCGCCATTGTCGAGGAGGTCGCGTTGATGGTGGTGTCCGAGAACTGGATTCCCTACGAGACGATCCCGGAGAAAAAGCTCGTCGATGGGCTCGCCCGCCTTCGCGAGAAGAGCGTAAAGGGATTGCGCTTTGACCTGCAACCCGACCAGCCGATCGCCAACGCATTGCTTCAGAACAGGGACGAGCCGATAGCGCTCTTTGTCGTTCCGGCCGGTGCGGGCGAAGCGTTCGAAGCTTCGTTGCAGGATATGATCGCGAACCGGCCGGAGATGGGTGCGTGGACCTGGAGGGTCGGTGACGGGGAGATGCCGGCCCTTCCATAGGCTGGGAACGACATCTCAGATTTCCATCAATTTCGTGAATCAATTGGCGGCCATCGATTCAGACAATGCGTTGGACAAGGATCCCCGCTGTCTTGGACCATGACGCTATGGTGAGGGGTGACCAGCGATCGTCTTTTTCGGTGAGCATGCTGCGGGTTTGCGAGGATCCGCGGTGTAAGCACAGCGGGCGAGTGATCGTTGTCAGCGTTGAACTCGTCATGCCATTCGACCTGTCCGACCCCCGCGTTGCATCGGCGAGCGAAACGCTGGAGAGTTGGCTTTCGCATCGGCGTCCGTCCGGGGCGGCACTGCGGTCGATGGTTGCGATGGGTGGCGGTGTGCGCCGGTATCGGCAACGATCTGAGACACCCAAGCCGGCGGTATAGGTCGAATACGCTTCGTAGCTGCGCTTGTCCGCCCGTGTCGGCTGCTTACGAAGGGTCCTCATCGTTGCTCCCTCGCCTTTTGGTGTGCGGGCGCATCGCCGCCAGTCGGTTGTCGATTTCGTTGTCGGACAGGTCCTCCAGCAGTTTCAGGATCGTGCCGTTGCCACCGTCGTTGACGAGAATGACGCGTTTGGCACGGTGCTCCGCAGGCCAGGTGTGGGGATTGATCTCGCCGGCGATCCCCTTGAAGTCGGGATGCCTCGCGTTCCAGATGGCCTCGAGCTTTTCCGCGCGGGTCATGTTGTCACTCGCGCCGGTCTCGTGGGCGATGATGGCGGCGCGCATCTTGTCTGGCGACTGCCGATCCGTGAGGTCGCAAAAGCCATGAAACCAGCGTTCGCGGCCCCGGATCCGGATCGCGAAGAATACGCTGGTCACGTTGCCAGCCTTGAACTCCGAGATGCCGAACATGCCGGTGCGCATGAAGAGCGGCGGCAGCAAATCGAGCATGAAGTGATATTCTGACGCGGCAATCTGGAACCACTCGCCTGAATAGGGCGTGCCGGAAAGCGGATCGATGCCGGGAGTGTCTTTGTGTCGGCTGAACAGTTGGAACATCTGCTCGCGGGTGGCGACGCCGTCGAGCACCTTCCTGAAGGGTGGATGTGCGGTCATGGGGTTCTCCTGAACGCAGGTCGGCCACGCGCGGCATGAACCGCGTCGTCGCAACTGCTTGTGGTGTTGTGGCTGTCGACTGGCCGGGCCTGCGGCCGGCGCGTGCGCCGGCGATGATGGGGTTTGCAGGCTTCAGGCGGCGCGTTGCTCGGAGGAAGGCGAAGCGCCTCGACCACCCCAGTAACGGCACGGACGGCGGCGGCGAGCGCCGGGATGTCGTTGAGCATGTCGAGCGCAACGAAGTGGTTGGCCCCGCCGGTATAGTCCTTGCGGCCCTTGCAGGTGCGGATCAGGATGCCGTGATCTGAGGACAAACCGAACTGGCCGACCTGGATGTAGGCGCGGTGATGGTGCAGGGTAATTTCACCGGAACGGCTATGCCCGCCTTGTTCGAGCGCAGGTCAAAGCTTCCCTGCGGCAGGTTTAGTTGGGCAGCGAGTTTCTTGAGCCGTGAACGGGCTATCGTGTGAAAACGTCTCTTCTGCTGCTCGTCATAGGAGCAGCTTCTGTTCCAGTCGAACATGTCGATCTCCATGAAACGGGAAAGACCCGGCGACCGCTCACGCGTTCCCGGGTCTGTCGTCGGGGTGGTTCTATGGGGTGAAGCGATCAGGCGACCGTGCGGCCCTCGATGACGTCGGCGCCGAACCTCGTCCGCGGAGACTTCCTCGAGATAGGCCCGACCATACTGGTTGTTGGCGAGCCAGCGTTCGGCCGCCTCGCGATCCTTGGCGAGATAGAGCAGCTCCGGGCTGTCGCCGAGTTCCTGCAGGACGCGGACCATGCCGATCGTAGGACGCTCGACGATCTCGAAACCCAGGTCACTCTCGACGGACCAGGTGCGCCTGACCGAGACGACGATGATGCCGCCCTGCCCGAAATCGCCCTCATGCAGGGTGAAGTAGGCCGGCGAGCTATAGGTCGCGCGCTCGCGCGGCGGTTCCTTCCTGACCAGGCGACCGACGCCGTTGCGGCTCTCCCAGGCGGCGAGCTTCTTGGTGAAGCGAGCCGGCGGTTTCGCGGCGCCGTCGCTGTACCGGATAACGCTCCCCAAAGGGGCGGATTCGTACACGATATGTGCGGACATGCGGGTTTCTCCATGTCAGAAAACGAGAAAGGGCCCGGCGGGAGTGCCGGGCCCGGTGCGAGCGTGAGGCCGATTATTCGGCGGCCTGGAGGTGGTCGGCCTCGTCGCCGTCGATGGTCACCGGCTCTTCGGAGGACGGATCCGCATCGTCGGCAAGGAAAGCCGGCAACTCGGCGGCATCGCCGTCGAGAGTCACCTCGTCCGACATGTCGCCGACGACCGCGTCGCCAGCATCGGTAGCCACTTCATCGACCTCAAGGCGCAGCGGCTCGGGCAGCCAGTTCGATCCTTCGAGAAGACGGGCGGCTTCACGGGCCATGATGTCCTTCTTCATGTGGTCGATCAGCTGCGCGGAGTCTGCGCCACGCGCTTCACGGACAGCCTGTAGAATCCGCGCCTTGGTGAGCCGCCCAAGGAACTCGACCGTAGGCGTCCAGCCGGCGTCGACCATGTCGAACTGAAGCGAGCGGCCAAGCATGTCTGCATGCTCGAGCGCCTTCGGCCGCCTGTTCCAGGGTTCGACCACCGCATTGAGGGTCAGCGAGACGCAGTGCGCGAACAGCGCCTTGCGGCTTGCTTCGTCGAGGCCGAGAAGGAAGTCCCACAGGCTTTCCGCCTCATCAGGCAAATCGCGGTTCCAGGCTTCGTGCCGCTCGGCGATCTCCTTGGCCCAGGATGTCTCAGCAAGACCATCGACCTGGCTGAAGCTGCCGCTCTTCAGGCTGATCTCCAGGCACGAGTCCGGCGCGAAGCGATAGAAGACCTGCAGGACGAAGGCATGGAGTGCGGCGACGATGGCGATGTCGACGTCACCGGCGAGCGCGTTGCGCAATGCCAGCGTCCGCTGCGCGGTCAGGTCGAAGACGAGCCGATCGGGCAGCGGCTTGATGCCATCGTCCTCGCCATCGTCATTAGCGCTGTCATTCACCGGCCTGCCGTTGACGACAACACCGTCGCCATCGTCGTCGCCAGTGGATCGGGTTCCGCCATCGGCGCCCCCTTCCTCGCCCTCATCGACGTCGCCGGTCTCGGTCCGCGGCTCGTCCTCGGACCGCACGAAACCGGCGTCGACCTGGAGCTTGCCGTTCGCGGAAAGCGTAACGAACACCCCGGCAATGGCCTTCTGGGCGGGATCGTAGCTTTGAGGACGATCATCGATCGCATCGAGCTCGGCACCCAGTTGGTCGAGCTTCGCCTCGATTGCTTCGTCGGCATCCTCGGCCTGGGCATAGTCCGCATCCAGTTTGTCGTATTCGGCCTTCAGCGCGTCGTAGCGTTCGATCTCCTCGGCGCTGAGCTCCTGCGCCTCGGCATAGATGCGCCGCATGCCGGAGGTGTGGCCATAGGGAAAGCTGATTGCCGCCTCGACCCATTTCCACCCTTCGGCGCGGACCGCCTCGGCATCCATCTTCAGCCTATCGAAGACAAGCTGTTCGAGAAGTGCGGCATCCTGGAACCACCCGCCGGAATCCTGCTCGAACAGGTCGCGAAGGATGACGCCGCCAGCTGCTTCATAGGCTTTGGCTCCAACATAGACGGCCCGGCGATCATCGGCCCGCACCGTCGTCTCCGTGAGCAGACGCCTGATGTAATAGGGTTCCTGCGTGTGCGAGCTGGAAATCCGCTCCCAGACCTGCTCCTGGCGCGCGTGATCGTCCGAGATCGAGAAGGCCATGATTTGCTCAAGCCGGATCTCGTCATTCTCGTAGAGGTCGAGGAGCTTCGGCGACACCGATGCGAGCCGCAGGCGCTGCTTCACCGTCGCCGGCGACACGAAGAAGCGCGCGGCGATCTCTTCCGGATCGAGGCCCTGGTCGCTGAGACTCTTGAACGCGCGAAACTGGTCGAGCGGATGAAGGTCTGCACGGCGCAGGTTCTCGGCAAGCGAGTCCTCCTCGGCTGAGGTTTCCTCCCTGCGGTTGACGATGCAGGGGATGAGCTCGTTCTTCGCTAGGCGCTTCTGCTTGATGAGGATGCCGAGCGCGAGATAACGCCGGCCGCCAGCGGGCACCTCGAACGTGCCCGTCTCCTCGCCCTCGCCGCCGAGCACGGGACGGACGTTCAGGCTCTGGATCAACTTTCGCCGTCCGATGTCTTCGGCCAGCTGCTCGATCAACACGCCGTCCTTGATGCGCCGGACATTCTTCTGCGACAGCATTAGCTTGTCATAGGGAATATTCTCCGCGGCGTTCATCGCGATCTTCTGAATGGCGTTCTTTGCCATGGTCAGGTTCTCCATGACGGGCGGCCCGGGGCCTCTCCCCGAACCTCCAAGCCCGTCAGGAAACTCCTCTCCCCCCTCTGCCTCCAAACCTCACGCCGGCGCTGGCCGCCTGCCGCAAGATTTGATGGGTCGGGATGACGACGCGCCGCTATCGTTTCGGCTCGCGGATCGACGCGACCGAGCCGCCCGAGGGCCTCCAGCATGCTGGCGTGGTCCGTCAGCATATGGATCAGTGCCTGCCGGTCGACGGTGACGGACTTGCTCGTGTTGCGCGTCCGGTCGTGCCGAACATTCAGATCCTCGAATTCCGTCATGTGAAGAGATTGAGAAGAGGCCCGCCGCTCATGCGCTGCGCCTTCTCGGGCTATGTTTCAGACCTCGGCGCCTGCCGCCGCATTGGCGACGGCATGCTGCGGGACGTAGGAGAGGCCATGCCAGGATGCTGGCTCGGGCTTACGGCCGACAGCGACCAGCGGCCCGCCAAGCGTCAGCTGCAGCACGATACCGAACTTGACGGATCAGCTGTCGATGACCGGGAGACCTGCGGCGATACATTGGGCGTAGATGTTGTCGGGTTCCCTCGGTTTGTTCCACGACGGAACGGCCGAAAGCCTTTCGTCCGTCACCTGACCGCCACGAAAAAAGCGCCGTCCTTTTGCTTCGGAGCACGGCAGCTGGGATTGATGGAGATGGCGAACCGGACGTGAGGCCAGCAACGAAAGTTTTCGCTGCCGGCCTCCGCAGGATCAGGCGGCGAAATTGAGAAGCTTCTTGGCCTTGCCCTCCATTTCCAGGCGGACATCCTGATGCGGCTTGTCGCGCGCGACCCGCGTGATGCCCTGCACGAAATCGAAGATCGATTCCGGCGGCCTGCCTTCCTCCATCAGAACAGTCTCAATGATCTTCGTGGTCTCGGACTTGGAGAAGCCCCGTTTGCGCAGGAAGCCCTGGCGATCTTCGTCGTCTCCTGCGACGATCCGTTCCCGCGCGGCCTTGATGCCGTTGACGAACGGCATGGGCGATGATTCCGCGAATTGGATCAGCGCCGGCTCAGCTTGCAGGGCGAAACGCGAGGCGGCATATTTGGAATGCCGGATGGTGATTTCCTCGAAATCTTCGACGCCCCATAAATTACGATTCTGGCACACTGCGCGCAGATAGAAGCTGGCAATCCCGAGGGTGCGGGCTCCGACTTCGGAATTCCAGCAGTAGAAGCCGCGGAAATAAAGATCCGGTTCCCCATTCGGCAGCCGCCCGGCCTCGATCGGGTTCAGGTCGTCGACAAGAAACACAAACACATCTCGGTCGGACGCATAGAGCGTAGTCGTGTCGTTGGAGATGTCGACGTTCGGGTTGTAAATTCCCGTCGACCAATCGAGGACTCCCGGCACCTTCCAGCGAGTGTCCCCGTTGCCGTTGCCAGCGATCTTCTGCACGGCGTCGATCAGTTCTGAGTCAAATATTCTGCCGTAGTCCGGACCTGTTACCGCTCGCAGCTGGAGGCGTCCGTTCTCGATTTCCAGCGTCTTCACCTGCTCGGCGCGGTGGTTGAGGAGACCGTGCTGTAGGTTGATCACCGCGAGCGGGGCCGGAAGCTGGCGCAGATAGGTGGCCGGCGCGCCTACTAGACTGGCGAGTTGGCCGAAACTCCAATGCGTGGGGGCAATTGGGGCAGGCGCATCGGGCAGCATTAGCCTCAGGCGCTCCGGGTCGTCGCGGCTGGTCTCGACGCGGATCCGCTCACTTTCGACGATGCGGGTCTTGCTGCGCTCCGACCGGGCCTTCACCGAATTCCGAAGGTCGGTGAGCGACAGATATCGCTCGTCCGCCGGCCGGTTGAACCATTCTGACGACACGCGGCCGATGTGCTGGCCGCGGCTGACGTCGACCTTATAACCGGCACGCTCGTTGCGCTTGGGCGTGTGAATTTCCATCTGGGTCATGGGTGTCGCTCCTCGGCGAGCGCCGGGAGACTCTCTCCCGGACCTTCACTCGCCACTGCGGCCCGCCCGCCCTCTTCCATCCACGCGCCACTGGGCGCGTCGGCATTTCGGCGGCGGCCGCGTCAAGGCTGACACCCAGGAGAGAAGGCTCGGGCTTCAGGAAAGCCCGAAGACCAAGCGCCGCTTCACCTTCCGGACGCGACAGAAATCCGCTGTGCTTTCTTGCGCAAACAAGACGGGGACCCATCCGGATTCAGATAACGGCCTGCTGGAATTGGACAGGCAACTTGTCTTGAGATTGAGCAACTGCAAGTTCTCTTCGGCCCTAGCTGATACATGTATAAATTGACCCAACGTCATGATAGGTGAAGACCGTATCGAGGTCGGAACTGAGAGAGTAATTGCATGTCGAGCAGGTTCGTCCGGCCCGTGGTGGTGCAAATTGGCGGGCATGACCGTGAGCGCGTCATATTCGATGTGAATGACGCAGGCACGATCCTGCTGCGAAGTTTCCCTCATCAGACGGAGAAGCGAAAACTGGCTATGGATGCATGTCTTCAGGTTCTGCGTGGTGAAGCCCAGACGCCGATAGCGAGACGGGCCTTCGTTGCAGCGGCGTTAGAAGCGAAAATTCTACGCAGCGACTGAGGTCCAAACCATATTAGCCTCGATCACAGTGGGAGCGGCGGATGGCCGGCGAGATCAAAAAGTTCTTTTTGGTTCAAAATGCGAGCACCGCCTGTGCAGATGCTTCGCGCGGCTGCGAAACCACGAACGTGCCGGCAGGCAACGGCCGAAGCAGCTCTTCTTCCATGCAGGTCCCGTCGAGCCAAGCCATCCGCTGATCGCGCCGCAGCACCGCCATCTGCCGGTCGTGGAAGGGCGCCACGTCGTCGTTAGCCTCGATCGTCAGGATGGCATAAGCCTCAGGCCAGTCCCGCGTCGCCTGGCGCCAGACTCCAGCGAAATACAACCAGTCATCGTCAGCGAGCGAGAAACTATAGGGCTTGCCGCGGCTACGATGGCGGAACTCGGATGCGGGAACGAGGCAACGGTGACTGGGAAACGTCCTGCCCTCAGCGCGGATGACGGTGAACGGCCTGCCTCCAACTTCGCTGGGCTGAAGGCCCCAAGACAGCTTGCGTTCGTCGAGCGATGCGTCGGAATCGAAAACCTTCGCGCTCATGGTCACGCGAACATACAGGAACACGATCGCGGTGCAATGCGGTCGGACGGAGGACCGATGTGCAATGACTATCGATTGACGGTGGATGTCGCTTCGATCGTGGAAGACTTCGCCGACCTCAAGATCAAGATCCGCTTCGGCGAAGGTGCGCCAAACCTCGAGGCGCGCGAGGACATCAAGATCACGGACGTTGCGCCGATCATCAGGACGGTCGAGGGTGTCCGAGGCGAAGGCGATATGATTCAACGGCGCTGGAGCTGGCACGGACCGAACAAGCGGCCCGTCTATAATTTCGTTCGGAGGGCCGGGAGTTCTCGTCGAACCGGTGCCTGATCGTGGCGGACGGTTTCTACGAGTTCACCGATCCGGAAGACCCCAAGAAGAAGCGCAAGGACAAGTGGCTCTTCGCAAAGAAGGACGAGCCGATCTTCTGCATCGCCGGCATCTGGCGTGAAATGCCTGAGGTCGGCGAGGGCGCACAGGGACACAGGAGATCCGCCTGTTTATTACTCCAGACCGTAACCAATGCCCCCTGACAGCTATCTACCGGTAGAGTCTCGGGTACTTGGCCTTCTCAGTCTGGCAATCATCCCTACGCCGCACCGCTTTGTTCAAAGCGGCCTCATAGGCGCGGATGGCCCTCGTGAACTTAGGTCGATTGGGTGTCAGGTGTTTATCCAGACCGTCGTACAAAAGGACTGGAACAGCTATAATTGCTTTTCCACCTTCGGTTGGCCTCAGCGCCCGGCATCTTTGAATAACACCGATGACGTTACCTGCCATTGTAGCGGCCAAATTCAACTTGGCGTCGGGCATCCGAGCCAGGAAGTTAATGTTTTGCTCCCCTCCCTGTCCGGCTGAAGCAGCCGAAGATATGACGCAGACTGCCACGCCGAGTGTAATCAAAATGCGGTTCAAAAATTGCCCCCTCAATGTTTGGCGATCTCAACCCAAGCATCGCCCGTTCCTGCAATGCGAGGTTGAAATAATTCAATTCGAAAAGCACTTGGCGTTATGCGACATTGCGCGAGGATCACCGCACCCCGGGAGCAGCGAGCATCTTAGCTTCCTCGGCAGCAGCCAGGAATGCCTTCCGTGCCTCCTCAGGTTCCATTTCGTCGGCAATGCAGGCGATCCAGACGCGCACCGCTTGGTTCCATTTGGGGCCACGCTTGGTCCACTTCATCAGCTCCTGGCCGGCTGCCTCGACGTTGTTGACGTTCCGGGTCATACCGGCGCTCTCAGTCCTCACAGGGACCGGAGGGGAGAACCAATGGGTTGCCATGAGGGGAAATGTAGGACGGCTATGGAATTTTGTCGGCCGATTCTTGCTTCGGCAGCTCAGAGTCTTCTGAAAGCTCCCGCGCCAGTGTGGCAAGCGTCGGTGTCAGAGTTGGTTCGCCTACAAACCTTAGGAGCCTGCGTAGCTTCCGGCAGTAGTCTTCCGAACTGATCATCCCTCGGAAGGCACGTCCCCTACGCAGCATGGCCGTGAGGGTCACTGAAGGTTCCTTCTGGTTCGTCGAACGCCATAGAAACGTGCGCTGCCAAAGTGGTGGCGCTCCATTCAGCCTCGACCTGCTCGCGCCGCTCAAGCTCCTGCAATAATGCAGCAAGGGACGCCGGCAGTTCCTCGTCGACTTCGACGCCAAGCCTGTTGCGGAGCATCAGACGATTATCTTCTGAGCTGATCAACCGTTGAAAGGCTGTCCCTGCTGTTGGTCGTGCCGGCATAAGGTCGTTCCCACATTCGTCTGAAACACTTTCGCTGCGAAAGGGTTCCGAAGGGGGATGCGAATTTGGTGGGTGCGCGCGCGAAGTTCCCCCGTGCCCCTCTCGATCTCATAGAGGGTTGAACCAATGGGTTGCCATCCGGCTATTCGCGAAGATCGAACCCGACAAACAGGCCAAAGGCTGGGGCAATCTCGACTATAAGCTCAACCAGCGCGCAGTCACTTTCCACCAGATGCGGCCCGTCTCGGCGCACCGCTGCGATGGTCTCTTTGACGGAGATGATTTGGCCGCGACCGGCTTGTAAGATCAGCTCTTCAACAAGCTTATGGGCAGTCACTTTGCTCGGTCGGCAGTTCGTCAGAACGTTCATCCGAGGCCTCCCACCTCAGCGAGAACCCAAGCGGCCACCTTATGGGTCACTCCACGGAAAAATCAATGTTCGAATCGTCCGGAATAAAGGGCTGATATTTGGGAGAAATTTCACCTACGAGGAAAGATACATCTTGGCTTCCTTAGCGGCAGCCTCAAATGCCTTTCGTACCACCTGAGGATCAATCGGATCGCCCTCCAGATCTGACAGGCAGAGGGTCACCGCCTTGTGCCAGCGAGGTCCTCTCCGGGTCCACCGCTTGAGCTGCTCAAGGGCTGGCCTCGCATTGTTGCAGCCATGCCTGTCGCCGGTTCAGTCTTCACGAAGACCGGAGGGACGAACCAATGGGTTGCCATTGAGCGATAATTAGAGGGTGGGAATGTTTGGAAGGGATGTCTGAGCCGGTGATCGACTTTGGGCTCGCGCGAAGAGCCACGCGACCTGCTAATCAGGAAAAAGCATACCCTCCTCCTCGGCAGCAGCCAGGAATGCCTTACGGGCCTCCTCAGGTTCCATCTCGTCGAATATCACGGCCATGCAAACGCGCACCGCGAGATCCCAGCAAGGGCCACGCTTGGTCCACTTCATCAGCTCCTCGCCGGCTGTCTCGGCGTTGTTGACGTTGCGAATGATCCCGGGACGCTCGGTCTTGATGGGGACCGGAGGGTTGAACCAGCGGAGAGCCATGCAGTCACTCTTTGTCGGCCTATCAAGTTCCTCCAGCAAATACCTTTGCTCAGCCGGCAGCTCCCGTTCTACAGGCAGATTTAGCATGTTGCGAAGGTAATTGCGGATTACCTCTGAGGTGATCCACCGCCGCACAACTTCGGCAATAACCTCCTGTTTGGCTTTATCGATTTCAACCGCATTCGGGCCTGCATGTTTAAAAGGAGCGAACTGCACCGCGAGCGAATTTGTTCCTGCTAATCACGAAGATCAAGCAGGACGGCGCGCCCTTCTTGCGGGGCCGCGATAAGCAAAATTTCGCACAATTCAGCATCCGTCTCGATTACGTGGGGGCACAGGGCACGAAGTGCTGCTAGGGCCGCTTTAAGGGACACCACGTCCCCGTCTGATGCTTCAAGAATGGCGGCGGAAAGAGCGTCAGTCGTGATGCGTGTCGGCTCGGTATCCATGATAGCCCAACCCCTAGTGCCCGAACGGCATGCTGCGCCGAACTGATGAAAGATCAACAAACGATTTTGTGCAGAATGACAGGCCAGAATGTTTGGTAGAAATTTCTGAGCGGGGGATCGGATAACTGGCTCGCGCGAGGCCCCCGTGCCCCTCCGTTTCTCACAAGCGGTGGGCAATTGAGACACCGCCAGCACGACCGAACGCCTCGACCGGCAAAGGCTGTGTCAAGCACAACGGACCTATGTCGCGCCGCCCTGTATCCAGTACTGTTTTGGCAGGAAGATAGACGACGGCTGATCTCATGTGGCCGCCTTCCCTCCACCCATTTCGATCCATCAAAATTAATTGTGATGGGGGGCGCGGCGGTGCTAGCGTGACTACGGGAAGCTGCTCGGGAGGAGTACCCATGGAAATACGCGACTTCGTTGCCAAGATCTCGGCTGCGCTGCGCAAGCGCCAAGCTGCCATCCCGGTCACTATGAAGCCGATCCGCTCGTCGGTGGCCGATGTTCCGTTCAAGCCGTTGCAGAGGCCAGCGTATCGACCGCGTCCACCGATTCGACCCGCCAGCAACATGTGACCAGACGCTCATTCGTCGCAGCCCTCCGGCCAGCCCTTTGCGAGCGTAAGGTCGGACATCGGAACGAAAGGCGGATACGCGAATTCTACTGCTAGGTAATTGGAATCGTCGCCCATGAGGCTCGCGACCCTCCACCTTGAAACTGCGAGATACGGCGACGTATTTCGCGCCGCAAGGCTCGCGCGAGTAAGGCGGCAAATGGTGCGGCACATCGAGCGCACGGACCGCTCGGCGCAGAAAGTCGAGCAAGCGCTGGCCAAGTTAACCGAAGCAAACGCACCCATGGACCGGCTCACGCGGCATCAGTAGGGCCATGCTCATGCCCGCCACCGCATCGGTATGATATGCGGGGGATTGTGCGGGTGTTGCATCTGCCGTTTACGCTGTCGCTTTGCAGTTATTAATTGTGAGAATCGCTCGTGAATGTTTTCAGCTGGTTAGCTGTGCATCTAATTTTAGAACGCACGGGGTGTGCCTTCCGAACGTCATGCGGGTGCGCAGTGCTGATCAACTGCCTTCGACTGAAGGCTCGGCGAGCCGCAGTTTGGCAGGCGACATCTTGAACGGCCGTCTACCGCGACCGGTTGCTTTCCGTCGAAACGACCCACGACCGCTCACCGTCAAGCCGCAAGCGCAGCTTGACCGCAGCCGGTATCTCGATGGCATCATTGGGACCGGACGGCGGCGTATGGGTGATCGGCAGGACCCGGACGACCGGCGAGCGTCCTCCTGCATGGAGACCAGCGCCAGCAAACATCGCGGTATAACTATTCCGGCCATATTGGTCCGCGAGCTGGGTTGCGGACTTTTTCAACACTATCGGCCATAGGGCTACATATCCGGGTTCAACAGATCGCCGCGACTGCCCGGACCTTATGGAGCGCCCAGTCTATCGCAGACCCAAAAAGCTCAAAATGGCTATTACGATCACGACGGCGCCGACCAACCAAATAATGTTGTTCATGATTACGCTCCTTGGCCTAGCCCGAACATGGGAACATTAGATGCGGCGAAAAGTTCCTTGCGCGCGTCGCTTTGGTTGATTAGGGGTGCGCCGAGGCTTCCGGTCGGACCGAGTTAGATCCAGCGCTAGGTGAGTCGTCTGGACCAGTCGTCTATCTGGCGTTCTGCCTCTTCCTTGGCAATTCCATATCGCTCCTGAATTCGTCCGGCGAGTTGGTCACGATTGCCCTCGATGCGATCAAGATCATCGTCGGTAAGATCACCCCATTGCTCCTTCGCTTTGCCTTTGAACTGCATCCATTTTCCCTTGATTTGATCCCAGTTCACATTTTCCTCCTTTGGTGTTCAAAGGAAATGCAAATGGACACCATACGTTCCCGAACAGCGGATCACTTATGACGATTATTATTGGCGACGCAGCAAAAAGCCGCCCGGCGAAGCCAGCGGGGCGAATTGGAGTAGGGGATCGAATGGGAACGATCCGCGTCTTGACATCACGCTCGATCGAAAGGTTCCTCAGCGGGATCAGCTGGCGCGTGCCAAGGGCTTCGGCTGGCGGGCTTTTTGATCATCGCTACTTTTCCTTCTGACCTTTTTCAATCTCGTACGACAGCCAGCCGTTTCACCAACAGAAGCACGCCATTTGGAAGGCTAGGAGAGAAGACGGCAAAAACTTCACCGCACCTCAAGTATAGCGCGGCAATAGACTATTGCCAGCAAACAAAGAGCCCAGCTGTTCTTAACCCGGGCTCTTAAGCATAGCGGTCCTGCTATTTCAGAATCATGCGCTGCTTATCGCGATTCTGGGCATAGGTGCCCTTGTCGTAAGCCATTTGGGCATCGAGCTGGTCTTTTGTGAAGTTTGTGTAGAGATACTTGTTGCCATTTTTGTCGCTCATGAATTTTAGGTTCTCCATCCCAACAGCCACTTCCTTTGATCCGATGCCGAGAAATCCTCCAACGTCAACTATTATTGCATCCACCTTTTTGTCGCCGCTCAGAACGACGTCGCCAATCTTTCCGACATTTGCGTCGTCGGCGCCGTAGACCGTGGTGCCAATCAGATCTTCTGCACGGATCTTATCTATTGACATTTCAGTCAGCGATGACCTGTCAATGGCCCCGGTGGACGTCTTGTCAACAGTGGTGGCTGCAGGCTGCTTGGTCGCGTTCGATGCTGAAGCTGTCTCATATGCCGTTGCATCGAAGCTGGGCTGCGCCTCTAGTTCTTGTTTGGTCGTCGGCAGGACAAGCCAGCGGCTGCCGTTCTTTTCTGCCCACTGAGCCTTGGCAAAATCAAAGGCGACGTTCTTCTCACCGACTCCCAGGAAACCGCCAACGCCGATGATGATAAGTTTGGCCGTTCCATCCTTCGCGAGCACTATGTCGTTGACGTCACCGATCTTCTCGGCATTGTCAGCGGTCCCGTTGTAGACGTCGGTGCCGATAAATTTGGTCACCAGGTTGCCATCGGCAACGACCGCAGGGGCTGCAAGCGTGGCTTCAGGCTGTGTTGCGGCAGCAAGCTTGTCTCCGGTATAGGCGCCGGTTGCCAGCAGCGTGGCCAGCGCTGTGGTCGCCAAAAGTTTCCGGATCATGATGTTCTCCTTGTGTTTCGCGTGGTGTGACGCGCGCGCCGGCCGTCCATCGGACGCTCAAACGCGAGTTGAAAACGCGAAGTGCCCGATCGAAGTTCCAACACGTTAGCCGGCACAGCTACTCCCCACCACAGTTGCAAAAAAGCCCCGCCAGATCGCGCTGACCGGGCCAGTTGGCGACTCAATCTCTTCGTCGCCGATGATGAAAGGAGATTGACCAAAGCGTCTTGAGAGGCATGTGGTTCCGGTGGAGGAATCCAGGAGGGGAGTGTTGGAACAATCATGTTTCGCGAGCGTTAAGCAGCCGTCGCGGCCTGTAGCCACGCGCGCGGCAGGGCGTTTTCTAGGTCGCTCGAATGGATGGAGGCAGTCATGAAAATACACATTACCACCGCAGCGGCCGGACTCCTGCTTCTGGCCGGTGTTGCGGCCGCTGTCGCTCAAGACGTGGTCATAGAGCCTGAACAGGAAACCGTCATTAAGGAGTACGTGAAAAAGCAGCCGCTGGCATCGGTGAAACTTCCGGGCGTGGAGCTCAACATTGGCTCAACGCTGCCCGACACCGTCGAGCTTCAATGAAGTTCCCAACGTTAAATACCGTTACACCGTTATCGACAACCGAACCGTAGTGGTTGACCCCGACACACACAAGATTATCAAGATCATCGAATGACAGGGAAAGTCCGCCAGGCGGCAGGCGCCGGCTCCGCGCGCGAAAAGGGGCGGCACGCTCGTGATCTTTCGAAGGACGCGGCGATCGAGGCTGGGGCGCCTAAGGCAAAGGCAAAGCGGCTCCGCCACCTGACGGCAATCTGGACCGAAAAGGCAAAGGCTGAAGCCGTTCGTTTCCTCGCCGCACCAATGCACAAGTTGGCTGTTCCCGATACTGATCCCTTGTATCTGGCGCGGCAGAACCTTGCCTGAAGCTGTAGCCAAGGCCGATCCTAATACCGCCCGCACTAGGACGACACCTCCATACGCGCTGCTAGGCGTGCCGCAGGCCTTCCTCGCCGCGCAGGTGCTTCACAGGGCCGATTAGGTCCGGCTTGACCCAGCCCATTTCCGTGGCCGGCCGCTTCATCCTTCGGCACCATACGCCTCGCTATAAATACGTACGTATCTGAGGATCGCTTGGCAGGGACTCGAGCTTCATCGAGAATGGCACCGTTCCACCGTTGCGCGCGACGCTCACACATGGGCGTACAGATAGCATTGGGTACGGCTGTGCGTTCGCGCCGCGGTGCGTTGGATGATGTCATTGGGATTCCTGTGTGAAAAGATCCTGGTAGGATTGCCGATTGCGCATGCGCGCCCATAGTTGCGGCATGAAGGCGGAGTATGTTGAACTGGTCTTGTTGGAGCAGTCACTCGCCAATACAGACGGTATGAATCGGCCGTTTTCTGATCGAGTGGATGATATCGCGGAGAAAACTGGCGGATCTGTCTTGTTCGACGTTCGCGTGGACGGCGATACTCGCATTCAGAGGATGGCGGCGATTGGGTATGGCGCAAACGACACCGTGGTAGCAATCGTGATGGATAAAAACGGACAACTTAGATCCGCGCCGGTGGACGCAGACAACGACTTTCTGGTGGCCGAACTAACCGTGTGGAGTTCGCTGCCGATGGCCGAGCAGGCCTCTGCCAGCTACTGCGGCGCGGCAGCGAGCTTGCTTGCGAAGCTTCGTAAATCAGGCCGTTTCGATCGGTCTACCTGATTTTTTTTCAAAGTCGAATGGCGGTGGGGTGATGGCGAGACACACGGTAGCGCGTCATCTGGGTCATGAGCAGTTTCACCGATCGCCTCCTTGGCTTCCCCTTGCGGCTCTGACCATACGTTCTAGTGTTTTCGGACCCAAACGACCTGCACCGCGTTGTTTGCGAGCAGTGCTGTGCTTCGCAATCTGATGGAAAAACCGACGCCCCTGCTGCACCGCAGACAGTTTCCTGGTGCCGAAGCGCGCTTTCCGTATGATCGAGCGGCGGTTGAGCGGTTTCGACAGGCATTCCCGCGCGCCAGGTAGAGTGACGAGCGCACAAGCTGGTTCGTGCCGGGAAAGACTGCCGCGCGGCGCATCCAGCGCTGGCTTGCGCAAGAGGCGAATCTACGAGTAGCACATGATGACAGCAAGGGACGAGACGCCTTCGCCTTCGATCCCCTGTCGAGCCGGTATCTGGAAGTCGCGGACGACCTGCGCATCCGCACGCCACATTCGCGGACGGTTCTCGAAGAACTGTAAGGCCGAAAGGCTGGCCTTTGTCCCTACGATGGAGCCCAAGCTGGTCGCAAAGCCGCCCGAGGGCGAGCACTGGATTCATGAGATCAAGCTCGACGGCTACCGAGCCCATGTCGTCATCAACAGCCCCGAGGATATCCGCGTCTTTACCAAGTCCGGCGCAGATTGGACGCGCAAGTTCACCGGCATCGTCGAAGCCGCCCGGGAGCTCGACATGGAGAACGCGATCTTTGAGGGCCAGGCGGTGGTCACCGGTGCGAATGGTCTGCCCGATTTTAGCGCGCTGCAAAGGGCCGTCCACAGCGATCCCTACGCCATGATCCTCGGCGCCTTCGACATCATGTATCTCGATAAGCTACGACTTTCGCGACATCGGCTGCAAAGCACGTCGCGAAATCCTGTACGGCATCATTAAACCGAACAGCGGGATCCAGTTCAGCGAAGCCCTGCCGGGCGATCCCAAATCGATCTTCTATCTCGCCGACCAGGCAGGGCTCGAGGGAATCGTCTCCAAGCGCGCCGACAGCCCGTATCGGAGCGGCCCGACTTCGAACTGGCTGAAGACGAAGAGCTTCACAATCGACGAATTCGAACTGCTCCGCGTCGAGCGCGAACCCGGCAAGGCGGCCTTTGCTTTGCTGGCCGAGCCGGGCACGCGAAAATATGTCGGCAGCGCTTTCGTCAGCGTCAACCGCGAGATGCGGGAGCGGCTTTGGAAGCGGGTCCAGGAACATGCCGGGCCCCCGCCGAAGGACATGCCAAAGCGGCCGGCAACTCAGTGGGTCAAGCCGGGGAATCAAAGCCCGCGTGAAGCACTTGCGCGGCGCCGAAGACCTTAGGCACGCGTCGCTGCAGGATTTCTGGGATGAAGACTAGAACGGCGTTTGTGTCTCGAAGGCGCGACAACGCAAAGATCACCGGCCCGGCCAAGCGCCGACTATTTGACAAGCGCGCAAATGGCGTATGCTGTCAGCGTCCAAGCTGTTGGGGGCGTAGCGGCTACATGCGCTTGTGCTACCCACCCTGGAGCTGGGGAAGTAACCGGCAAGCTCCTAGAAATTAGAGCATTTGAATTTGACGCGCTGGCACCGCCACCTATGACGCCTTTTGGCTTGGGACACCAAGCCTGTGCGGATTTGTCTGGGCTTGCATCACTCGCACTTGCATACTGGGTGATTTCCCAACCGCTGACGCCGTCCTTCCCCGCTGGACCCTCAGCCCCCATTGCACCCTTAGATCCCTGCTTGCCGGGGAGACCTTGTGGACCGACAGGCCCTTGGGGCCCTGGGGGGCCTGCCGTTGCGCAACCTGCAAGTAAGGCGACACCTGCTAGAGTGGCAATAATTCTCATAACCACCTCCCCGGTTTCCCGGTGAGTTTGGCGACCAAAACATTCGCCAAATCAAGCGAATGTACCACCACGCGATTGTCGTGGATAGGTACGCGATCGGCGGCTAACGGAACGTCGCATATGCGCGGTGACGACGGGCAGCCAGCAATCGTGGCGTAGAGTGTTGACGCGCTTTCCTTGCGCTAGAGGGGCCGGCCCGCCCTCATCATAGCGCGCGCGATGGCAATCTGCGCCTCGACTTTCGCGTTTTCCTTCTGCGTCATGTTGTCGGCCGCGATCAGCCGCCTAAGAGACCGCATGATCTCCCCCCGCGTCCAGCCCGCATCTATCATGCAATCGACGATCGCCTGGAAACCAGGCTCCATAGCCTCCTGGCAATCGATCTCGCGGTCGGCATACTCGCCATGCCGTCTTGGCGGGCTGATCATCCAGGCTTCCTCATAGCTATCGCTCGCCGTCGGCACACGTGAGATGGGCTTTTTGCTCTAGAACAGTTTACGGAGCGAAGTTGCCGGTGATGACTGCGAGAAAGAGAGCAACAGATCGGAACACTTGCCACGCTACAATCAAGTCCAGGCAGAACACCACAGCCCACGCAATCAGATTCCCCCAATTCTTTTCGACAGTTTCGACAGGAGTTGGCTTTCTTTCCCCTTCGGTCATGATCTCGCCCTTCGTTAAAGTCTGCCAACGGTTCGCCTTTGTCCCGCCTGGCTGACTGACTGCGGCCGCTATCGAATCATAGATGGGACCATCCAGATTGGTTTCGCGCGGTGCTGACATCTGCGACGTCATAGAGATTATTGCCAGCCAGAAGATAAGTCATCCGGCACGCCCTAGACATAGGCTTCGCCATTGGAACGGTGTTCAAAACAGAACCAATGAGATGGCTCCCTCGGCTTGGCGAAGCCCCATCCTGCATCCCTGCCGCAGTCGGGATGCTCGCACCTATGACACTGAACGCCCGGACGTGTGATGGGCTCTATTGCCCCGGGAAGGCGGATCAATTCATCACTCATCGGGTTAGTTTCTCGGCTTAGTTGGTCGAAAGATTCCATAGCCGGTCTTGACGATCAAGGAAAATGTTCCTTTTCTGTTCTCATGGCGCACGATCCGATCGACACGCTGGGCAAGGCGACCCGGCACAACATGCTCGTCAAGGCGGAATGCAGCTGCGGCAATGTCCGCTACTGCCGCTCGGCCGACCTGATGATGGTGTATGCCGGCAGACCGCAGGCGACCGTCAAGAGTAGCTCAGTCTTGCCGCGGCTGCACTGGCCCCGTCCCGTGCCATCGGACGAAAGCCGCATCCTTGCCGGTGACGTCTTTCACCGATTTCAACAGGGCTTCATGAACCGCTCGAAGGGCTTGATAGTGGGCGCAGGTGGGCGATAGGAGCGGGCGGACGATGCTCTTGTGAAGCTCTTCCGCAGCCGCCATGAAGCGGTCGATCTCGACCTGTGAAAGTTGCTTAGAAAGTTTGTGTCTGGCCATTTTTGCGATCTCCGTTTGAGGATCGCCGCAACGGAGCTATGAGGACCATATTCCTATTGTCTCAGCAAGGGGCGACTGAGAATTTTCCCCAAGGCTAGTTCTCTGCCTCAAGCGACTTTCGCGCCAACTGAGCGCAGCGCCCATCTTCTCCACGCTGCGACGCGAATGGCATCTGGCGGACCGATGCGTCCTTGCATTAGCAAACTCTTAAATACGTTGCGGCACTCTTTCTTGTATTTCATTACGGTTGCAACGTGGGCGGGAAACAAGGTTGCGAAAGGACGCGCGATGAACCGACATGGCCCGAAGGACTGGGATACCCAACGACCGCGCTGGCTACTGCCGCTTTTTGCGTTCACCATCATAGTGGGTGCTGGCTTTGGCGCCGCCTTGGCCTTCGTCACCTAGCTGACACGCCACGTTTGCTCGTCGTTCTGCGCCTTGAGGCTCGCCATGCAGGCGCCATTTACGGGCCATCCACCTAATGGGCGGTGTAAGCTCCGTCCACCAGATGGTAGCTCCCAGTGATAAAGCTGGCCTGGTCGGACAAGAGGAAGCACACAAGAGCCGCCACCTCTTCCGGTTTCCCGCGCCTGCCCATCGGCTGAAGACCTGCCATGCGCCGGCTGGCTAATGCCTCCATTTGCTCCGATAAAAGAGGCGTTTCGATCCAGCCGGGGCCGACGACATTGATCCGGATGCCCATCCTCGCATATTCAATCGCCGCAACCTTGGTCAGCCCAACGACCCCGTGTTTCGCTGCCGTGTATGCGGACGCAGTTGGCAAGCCGACGGAACCGAGAACGGAGGACATGTTGACGATGGCGCCTCCGCCTCGATCCAGCATCGCGGCGATTTCGTACTTCATGCTGTAGAAAACGCCATTTAGATTGACGTTTATCAGTTTGTGCCAGTTGTCGAGCGGATAGTCTGCCGTTGCTTTTCGAATGCCGTCGATACCTGCATTGTTTACCGCCATATCCAGTCCGCCGCATTTCTGGACAGTGAACTCGATCAGCTTTTCCACGGCTGCCGCATCCGTGACATCTACCGCAAAGTCATAGGCCCTGCCGCCTTGCGAGCTTATTTCGGCGGCTCTGCAGTGCGCTGCCTCGGCATCAAGGTCGGCGACAACAATCTCGGCTCCTTCTTGCGCGAGTTGCCGTGAAACAGCCGCACCTATTCCGGATCCTGCGCCGGTCACAATCGCGACTTTACCATGGAAGTCAGGCTTCATCGTCTCTGTCCTATGCCAATTTTGACATAACCGAACAGAGGCAGACGGTTATCGCAAGAAGTTTCGCTCCAATTCGCTTGTCAATCCTGTGAATTCATTTTGCCACCACAAAGCGAGACTTGGCCCGCAGGCCTTGTAATGGTAGAGACGAAGGCGGCGGTAGATGACCAGTTTCCTAGCAGGTAGAAATGGAAGAACACCACATTGCGCGCCGGGGGCTCGTGCTGGGTAGTCTGGCTCTGATGGTCTCCGGATGTACGTCGACGTTACAACAGGTGGCGGACCCGATTTCATCCGCGTTCGGACCAAGGCGTGGCCTGAATCCTCGTTACCGACGGCAGCATGTGCGGTACGACGGAAACGAGCCGGCCGGAACGATCGTCGTCGATACTTCGCAACGTTTTCTCTATGCCGTCGAGACGGACGGGTGGGCGACGCGCTACGGCGTCGGCGTCGGCGAGCAGGGACTTTCGTTCAAGGGTACAGCGACCGTCGGCCGCAAGGCGGACTGGCCGTCGTGGACACCCACCGCCAGCATGATGAAGCGCAAGCCGCGCCTGGTGAAGTATGCAGGGGGGGTCCCTGGCGGACCAAACAACCCGCTTGGTGCGCGTGCCCTTTATCTCTATCGCGACGGGCGCGACACCCACTTCCGGATACATGGTACAAACGAGCCGTGGACGATAGGCACAGCGGTATCGAACGGGTGCATCCGTATGATCGATGACGACGTCATTGACCTCTACGACCGTACTCCTTTGGGCACGACGGTGGTGGTTGTTTGATGGTGGGCAGGCCTGATCTCCGTTGGATGATGAACCTGCCAGCACGTCACCGCAAAGGTGCCGCCTGGAACCGGGTGCCAACTGTGTCATTTCTGCACTAGGCGTTGATGTAGATCGCGGGTAGCTTGGCGGGGCTGCATATTGTTTTTATTTGTGGCGATTCCATAGGCTGTTCCGCCCTCGGGGAAAGGATTGCTTGATGAACAGGATGTTGATTGTAATGGTTGCCACCCTCGCCGTTGCCAGCCTGAGCGGCTGCGCGAATGGCATGATCGGCAAAGGAAAGGGGAAGGCTCCTCCGCCGGAACCCGCTGCCGTAGAGGAGCCCGTGATTAAATAAGGACCGGCTTTCGGTTATTTGGGAAGGGCCGCCAGGCCCTTCCCAATCGATATGCAGGGGCCGGCCGGATTCGTAGCCTACGTGCGTTAGCGGGCATAGGTTGGCGCTAGGCCTGCGGTCCTCGGAGTTCTGGATAGATGACGCTAGTAAGTGGCCGTTCAACAATTGTGGCCCTGCTCGCACTTGTCGCAGCGTCATGTCAGTCGCAGGACAGCAAGCCCCAGCCGACTTTTGTGTCCAATGATAAGGCACTGAGAACCGCGGCGATGCCGGCGCGCGCGGCGGCGTCAACTCAAGCCCAGCGGTATTTCATCGAGTTCCGCTCCCGGTACGCCCTTACCTACGGCCATTCCTACGTGATTTTTGGACGATTGAACCAGGCCGGACGGATGGTCAACCCCGAAGTGGCGGGCCTCGCTCCGAAGTCCGGTGATCCCAATGTCTATGTTCTCGGGCATTTGGCGCCCGTGCCAGCCTCGACCGGGTGGACGGACGGCGACCTGGAAGATGCTTACCGGTCGGCAAGCTGGCGTGTATTACTTACCGAAGCCGAATATAGGAAAGTCGTCGCGAGCATACGAAGGCTGCAGGCCAGTTCTCCGCTTTGGCACGCGTCGCTCTACAACTGCAACGCATTCGTAGCGGACATCGCTAGATCCATGGGGTATAAGACCCCCGGTATCTGGCTCCGGCCGCAACAATTCATAACCAAGCTTCGGGAGATGAACGCGGGTTGAAATGCGATTGGCAAAACCCGCTTTCGCGCCCATTCGCCCGGTTAAGTGCGAAGAGAACGCGCTCTGAATGTCTACGGTCGACAACTCGGACGGTGACATCGTTGCGACGGCTTATCATCGTCCCAGATCGAGAAAAGGCTCCGGTGACGTGACGTGACCATTGCTGTAGCCTCAGTTGGCGAGATCATATGGGTGATCGGCATCGTTGCTTGGTACGTGATCCGGTATCCGTTCGAGCGCCGGGCAAGGCGCGTGCGAATTGTAGCTGGCGGCAGCTCAAGTTCCGACACCGTCGGGCTTGTATCGGCTCTCCTTGGCCTGGCGATCCTGCCTGGCTTCTATGTCGCTACCGGCATCCCCGGAGCGGCTGATCATCCGGCCAGCGTGTGGTCAGTGGCGCTCGGAACCATCATCTTCTGCTCAGCGCTGTGGATTTTTCGCTTATCCCACAAGGAACTTGGCCGTAACTGGTCGATTACGCTCGAGATTCGCGAACGGCATGAACTGGTCAGCGCCGGGCCATACGCCTTGGTCCGTCACCCTATGTACACCTCTTTCCTGCTTATGGGGCTCGGCCAGCTCTTTCTGCTGCCGAACTGGGTTGCGGGCATATCGGGTTTGATTGGTTTCGCAGTCCTTTTCCTGCTGAGAGTGGATAAGGAAGAGCGTATGATGCTGGAGAATTTAGGCTCGCAATACCGTGTCTATATGGAAAGGACCAAGCGGATATTCCCTTATCTTTATTAGAGGTCGTTTTATGCGAGGCCGAGCCCTCAAGCTTTCCGCGCCCCGGCGCCTTGTTGGCGATCTGATGAGGTTTTCGATCGGCGTGCCACGGGTCGCGGTGCAGCGTCAGATGAATCTCGGCCCACTCGTAAGGGCTAGAATGGCGCAGCAGACCAGGCCCTCGTGGACCGCTATCTTCCTGAAAGGGTATGCGCTTCTTGCCCTAGAGATGCCGGAGCTGCGGCGCGCCTATGTCAAGTTGCCTTGGCCGCAGCTTTACGAGTATCCGGCAAGCGTAGCCTCGATTGCCCACGAGCGCGAATATGATGGCGAGCCGGCCGTTCTGCTGAGCTGCATCAAGTGCCCGGAGCGCTACTCCATCACGGAACTTGAGGGATCCATCCACGCCGCTCGATCACGGCCGATCCTGGAGGTCCCGGAGTTTCGGCGTGCCTTGCGGGTGGCACGTGCGCCCGCGCCAGTCAGGTGGCTGCTTATGTGGCTAGGGTTAAACATCGCCCGGCAAAGGGCAAATTACTTCGGTACCTTCCAACTGTCCGTCTATTCTGGTCTCGGTGCGGAATCACTCAACCCGCTGACACCACTGACCACGCTTCTAAACTACGGTCCGATCGGCAAAGACGGATCGGTGAATGTCCGCATCCACTACGATCACCGGGTCATGGATGGAGCGAACGTCGCACGAGCACTGGAGAGATTCGAACAGATTCTGAACGGCACTGTCGCCAATGAAGTGGTGCTGCTCGGTCAAAGTGTTGCCGCTCCTGCAAGAAAGAGGAACGCGACATGATTTCGCACCGTGAATTCCGGCCAGCCGTCGTCGTGATTGGCGGCTCGGGTGGAATTGGCCGGGCAATTGCGAGCGTCGCTGCACGGGAGCGCGGTGCGGTTGTGCTGGTTGCCCGCTCGCCCGAGGGTTTGGCCGCCGCGGCGGCTGAGGTTCGGGAGGGGGGTGGCGAGGCATTCACGCTCGCGTTGGATCTCGTGGCAGGCGATGCGCCAACGCGCCTAGAGGACTTTCTGTCCGCACACGGCCTGGTCTGTGATGTCCTGGTCAACAGCGCCGGCTATGGCCTGCGGGGCGCGGCGACGGCGCTGCCTATTGATGGTCAACTCGGCATCATCGATCTCAACATACATTCCCTCACAGAACTGACCCTCCATTTTCTGCCGGGAATGGTGGCGCGCCGACGGGGCGGGGTGCTCAATCTCAGTTCCGTGGCCGGGTTCGTTCCCGGGCCTTATATGGCTCTGTACTTCGCTAGCAAAGGTTTCGTGCGCTTCTTCTCAGAGGCGCTTCATCAGGAGTTGCGCCGAACCGGTGTGACGGTCACATGCCTGGCACCAGGTCCGGTGTCGACGGAGTTTCTCGCAAGGTCAGGCGCCTATCAGACGGTGCTCTTCAACATCTTGCCCAAGGTGGATCCGGAGTATGTGGCCGAACGTGCGTGGCGAGGGTTCAAATCCGGTCGTCGCCTCGTCGTACCGGGAATCTCGGCCAAGTTGGCTGCCCTTGCGGCGGCGCTCCTGCCTTCCGCAGCGATGCTGCCCCTGGTCGGCCGGCTGCAACGCGGCGGCAATGATCCATGTCCTTGCGGTTCAGGTATGAAGTTCAAGAAATGCTGCGGTACCCGCCAGATCCAGCTACGCCGGGGCCTTCGGGGAATTATCCCCTGACCGGACCAGCACGCCACCGCTCGCCATTTCAGGAGTCGCTGATGGTCTTGGTTGCGGCTCAACGAACAAACGCCTTTCCGCTTGACCTGAGGTGCAGGGCGCATGGAGTTGCTCTCGGCTGGCGAGACCAAAGCCCAACTTTCCAACCCTGGCGCCCTCCAAGTCATTGAGATTGCTTACATCTGAACCTGAGAACCAAAGATGCGAGGTTGACAGCTTTGGAGAATTGGCCAGAGAACGCCCATTCACGAGGAATAGCCGGCACGCGGTTGCCAGCTTTTCTTGAAAAGCCCGCAGTTCCGCGGGATATCGATCCTCCTGGGTCGAGGCAGAGAAAGTTGGGGCAGGGTGCGTTGGCGGAGGGAGAGTAACCGAAATCCAACCTTCTCCAGAGCATGCTTGCGTTGGTGCCCTGGCCGGTCCCTCCGTCTTCCGTCCAATTCGTGCGGCTCGCTGCTTCCGGCAGCGGGCCGCTTCTTTCGCGCACGAGGCTGAAATCAGCGGCAGGTCGTCTGCTACTTTTTCTTTGTCGCCAATTGTGTCCGTCTGGACAGTATATGACGCGACGCTAATTTAATGCCAATGGCACGTTTTCTGTTGAGCCTCGTTTCGATTCTATTTTGCTGCACGCTTCTCCAAGCGCAAGCGTGGCAGCTTTTCGGCTTCAGGCAGTTTGGCTTCATATTCGAAGTTCCCCCTGGCTTTGTCCTGACGCAGCGTTCGGACCAGGGCGCGGAATTTCGGGTGACGTTGCCCCTTTGGCTTAATCCGGTTTGAAGTTCGCTCTGGCCCAACGTGAGGACCAGAGAATGAAGCGCAGCCGTTTCAGTGAAGAGCAGATCATCGGG
>NZ_JAMYMA010000022.1:0-120734 GCF_040318275.1 Mesorhizobium sp. M1217
CCCCCCGACTTCCCCCCCCCCCACCCCACGTTGCGCCCCCCCCCCCCCCCCGGTCGCGCAAATTCCCGGAGCGCCCACATGGCGGGTTGGGGGGGGGGCGCGGCCCCCGCCGCCCCCCCCGAGCCGATCGTCATCGGCGCCGACACCAACGTGCAGGAGCACACCATCATGCACACCGACGCCGGCTTTCCGCTGACCGTCGGCCAAGGCTGCACGATCGGCCACCGTGCCTTGCTGCATGGCTGCACGATCGGCCACAACAGCCTGATCGGCATGGGCGCCATCGTGCTGAACGGCGCGAAGATCGGTAACAACTCGCTGGTCGGGGCTGGTGCACTGGTCACCGAAGGCAAGCAGTTCCCCGACAATTCACTGATCGTCGGCTCGCCCGCGCGCGTCGTCAGGACGCTCGACGAAGCCGCAATCGCCAGGCTGCGCGCCTCTGCCGCGCATTATGTGGCCAACGGCAGGCGGTTCAGGGCTGGGTTGAGGAAAGTGTAGCGCCGGTCAGTGAAGGCCGCCTATCGCAAGCCCAGAAATGGTGGAGCCGGCCCGGGGACGGGGCCGGCTCCTAAACCCGGTCGTTGGGGACGGGGAGGGTGGGGACTCGACCGGGTTTCTCCTAAAGCGCGAAGTCATGCGACGCACTTAACCTCTGTTTATGCATGTCGTTATCCCAAAACCGCTACGCACTTTTGGGCGACATGCATTGGCGTCCTCAGCGGACGCTGGCGACCGCGTCGGAGCGGCCGTCGTTGATCGTTACCCAGGCGCCGGAATTGCGGTCGGACTGGCGCTTCAGGTAGGTGTAACTGGTCTTGGTCCAGGACAGCACCTTGGGCTGGAGATTGTCGAGGATGAACTCTCCAAGGCTGGTGCGCACGGTCAGCACCGCATGGCCGTCGCCGTTGCGCTGGCGCACCACCGTCATCAGCAGATCGCCGGCCGGCACGCCCATGCTCATCAGTTCGCGGCGCTTTTCCAGCGCATAGTCCTCGCAGTCGCCGAAGCCTTTGGGAAACGACCAGACTTCTTCCTTGCCCCACATTTCCATGTCGGTGCGCGGCGCGACCCTGCTGTTGACCGAATTGTTGATCTTGACGATCGTTGCCCACAGCTTGCGGGTGAGTTCGACCGGTGCGCGGTTCGGCGTCCTCTGATTGCATTCCTGCGGAATCTGCCGGCACAATTCGTAGTGACCGACCGGCTGCGTGGTGCGGCCGCCGGTATGCATGAACGCCGGCTCCGCCGCGCTTGCAATCCCCCAGCCGAAAAGCTGCATCGCTATTGCCGCCAGCAACAGCTTGCCCCTCATCCTTTTCATTATTCAGTCTCCCCGTTTGAGGAGACAATGACACGGCTGGATTTATTTGACGCAAAAGCGCGAAGTAGACATTAAGTAAAACTCCAATAGAATAAACATAAAATTTGATGAAATTGAGTATAGAATTATTTAAGGATTCTAGCCGGGTGCATTCCCATGCTTCGTCGCACCGTTCGAACTGCTAGGATGGCAATCCTTCGCGATGGTGCTAAAACTTCCGCGTCAGCCGCGCGGCGAGCTGAATTCGGTGTCGAGCGTTTCCGGCCGCTGGACGACGGCGAACTCGATGGCGACGCCATCTTCGAAATGGCGAACAACCTGGCCGCGCATGGTGCCCAGCGTCACCTGGACGCCGATGGCCGGCTTGACGTCGATCTCGATCGCGGCGCCCGACAGCGACAGATCGATGATGCGGCACTGGTACTGCCGTCCGTCAGCAAGTTGCAGCACGCTCGTCGGGTTGCGCGGTGCCACGCGTTCATGGCGGCGGTCTTCCGGCAGGTCGAGCTCGTGCTTATTGGCAAGCCAGGTCAGTTGCGCGGCGAGCTTGTCCCGCTTGCGGTCCGACGCGATGACGGTCATCGCAAAGCCATCCTGCAAAGTGCGGGTGATGACGCCTTCGATGCGGCCGATGTGATCGATGTAGGCAATGACCTTTTCACCCGGCAGGCCGGCGCGCTCGGTGCGCAGTGCGACGTTGCCGGGCGACATGTCGACCACCTGGCAGGGATGTTCGGTGCGGTCTTCCAGCATGAAACGTCCGTAAATCTTCACGCGGACGCGCTGAAAGTTACGCCTTTCAGCTTGGGACGGCGCATGGTCGACCGCCGCTGACCTCATGACTGCCATACCCCGTTCGGCATTCCGCGCATGGATGCGGGGAATTTCAGCGGAAAACTACAACAAAGCAGGTTAACAAAGGGGAAAGCCCGGCACTGTTGCTTTAAGCTTTGGCATCATTCTTCGCGTCCGCCGTCGAAGACGACCAGGTGACGGATGCGACGGGCCTGGCCGAGCGCCGAAATCGTCTCGGGCGGGTCGAATTCCGATGGGGCGAGCGAGGGAACTTCGATCGCCGGGCGGTTCTTCAGGAACATCGGCTCCTTGTCGGGATCGACGACACGGATCGAATCGATCAACGCGTCGAGAACCGGGTCGGCGCCCAGCCAGAAGGGCTTTTCAACGGCGCTTATCACGCCGAGGCAACGCGGACTCTCGACACCGCCGTCGAGCGGCAGTGCGAGCAGCTCGAACCTGTTGGAACGGCCGTTGCGGCTGAAACCCTCATAGGTGATGAGCACCACCGATTTCAGGTCGAAGACGCCATCGGTCAGCTTCGAGATCAGCCGCTGGTCCTTCTCGCGCCACAGCGAAGGGAATGAAAACCCCTTGAGTTCACGGCCATAGACTGCGCAAAGCCTGGTGCCGGCGAGCCGGAACACCGCTTCGCCGCGCGTGTCCTTTTCCAGGATGAACGTGTCGGCCAGCAGCGACTTGATGTCGGCCGGTTCGACTTCCGAGCGCTTCGGGGCAGGGCGTCCGTCACGCAATCGGTTCCAATAATGGAACAGCGTGATCGATCCGGTCTGGTTCATGCTAATGCTGCTCCGCGCATTCTGTCTTCTGATGTCCCATCGGTGAACAGAAGGGCGCCCTCCGAAGACCTACATGCGTTGCGGAGCAGGATGCGTGCCAGCATCGTTAATACTTGTTCACGGGTCGGGGCGGTTAAGGTTAACAACTGGTTTACGTTGCGCGCCGGCCAGGCCTGTGGCACACCAAAACCACTCCAGAAGCGGTCGTTTTGCGACGATCGGCGGCACTTCAGTCAAGAGTTCAGGGGGAGCAAGGGGGCTCGACCAGCCGTTCAAGGGAAACCTTGGACGGCTTCTTTTTTGATTCGGGGCTCCTGATTCGCCGTTTGTGATTCGGTTGGCCGTGATCTACATGCTCGCGAAGTCCAATCCAGCGACTGAGTGCAAGCCATATGAGCGACCCAGAAAGCCCACCGGATATCGAGCAGGGCGAGAGTGGGCCTGCCGCCCGCGAACCGGAGCAGCGCCGTGAACCGGTGTTCAACCTGCCGCCCGTTGTGCTGGCGGTGATCGGCATCTGCGTCGCCGTCCATCTGATCCGGGTCTATTGGCTGACCGACGACCAGGACTTCGAACTGCTTGTCCGGGCAGCCTTTGTGCCGATCCGCTACTCCGGCCGCTTCGACTTGGATTTCTTCGCGTTTTCAAGCCCATTTACCTATGCCTTCCTGCATGGCGGCTTTGCCCATCTTGCCATCAACATGGTGTGGCTTGCGGCCTTCGGCTCACCGCTGGCCAACCGCTTCGGTGCGCTGCGCTTCAGCCTGTTCTTCGCCGCGACCGGATTGGCGGCGGTGGCACTGTTCTGGGCCATGCACCCGCTTGGCGAGGCGCCGCTGGTCGGCGCCTCCGGCGCGATTTCCGGCATGATGGGTGCGGCGGCGCGCTATGGCTTCCGCATCGACCGCTCGTCGGGCAAGGCCGCCTTCGCCGGCCAGCCTTTGCCGATGGCGGCGGTGCTGCGCTCGCGCGGCGTCGTCACCTTTCTCGCCATGTGGATGGTGATCAACCTGGCGACCGGCCTCTTCGGCCTGGCGCCCGGCATTGACGGCCAGATCGCCTGGGAAGCCCATATTGGCGGCTTTCTTGCCGGCTTCTTCGGCCTGCGGTTCTTCGATCGGCGAGAGCAGGCGCTCCAACAGGCGGACGAGCCGGACACCTGAGACCTCCGCACTTGAAATGAAACCGATCGCGGCGCACCATGTTCATACTAGGGAAAGCCGGCCAAGGCAGGAGCCGGCAGGAAATGCAGAGGAGGACGTCATGACTGTTAAGGCAATTCTCGAGGCAAAAGGCCACGACGTGGTGACGCTCGGGCCGAACGAAAAGCTCAGCGAAGCCATCCGCATGCTTTCCGAACACAGGATCGGCGCGCTGGTCATCACCAACGGCGATCACAAGATCGTCGGCATTCTTTCCGAGCGCGATGTGGTGCGGGTTCTCGCCAAGGAGGGGGCGGCGGCGCTCGACCTTGCCATCCGCTCGGCGATGACGCCCAAGGTGAAGATCTGCAATGAGAACCACACCGTCAACGAGGTCATGGAGATCATGACCAAGGGCCGCTTCCGCCATCTGCCGGTGGAAAAGAACGGGCTGCTCGACGGCATCGTGTCGATCGGCGACGTGGTCAAGCGGCGCATCGAGGATGTCGAGCGCGAGGCCGAGGAAATCAGGGCCTATATCGCCACGGCATAGGTGAGGGCGGCCGGGTTGCCGGCCATTGAATTTTTTCAAGCTGCTATAGCAGTCCATCGCGGCAGGTGCGGGCCTGTGCCGCGTCGGCGCCCGCGGCTTTGCGCTTGTCTCTCTTGGCGGTTTGCACTAGCGAAGTTGCACATCAAAATATGCGTTCTCGCATATCCGCAATTCCACTATGCAGGCCACTATGACCCTCATCGATACCCGCACGCCCGACGCCAAGCGCCTGGTTCCCGGCGCCACCGGCGACTGGGAGATCATCATCGGCCTCGAGGTCCATGCGCAGGTGACCTCGCAGGCAAAGCTGTTTTCCGGCGCCTCGACCATTTTCGGCGCCGCGCCCAATGCCAATGTCAGCCTGGTCGACGCGGCGATGCCCGGCATGCTGCCGGTCATCAACGAGGAATGCGTCAAGCAGGCGATCCGTACCGGGTTGGGCCTGAAGGCTGAGATCAACCACAAATCGGTCTTCGACAGGAAAAACTATTTCTATCCCGATCTGCCGCAGGGCTACCAGATCTCGCAGTTCAAGCAGCCGATCGTCGGCGAGGGCAAGGTGATCGTCTCGGTCGGCCCGGATCGGCAGGGCGAATTCGAGGACATCGAGGTCGGCATCGAGCGCCTGCACCTGGAGCAGGATGCCGGCAAGTCGATGCACGACCAGCATGCGACGATGTCCTATGTCGATCTCAACCGCTCCGGCGTGGCGCTGATGGAGATCGTCTCCAAGCCCGATATGCGCTCCGCCGATGAAGCCAAGGCCTATGTCACCAAGCTGCGCACCATCGTGCGCTATCTCGGCACGTGCGACGGCAATATGGACGAAGGCTCGCTGCGCGCCGACGTCAACGTCTCGGTGCGCCGGCCCGGCGGCGAATTCGGCACGCGCTGCGAGATCAAGAACGTCAACTCGATCCGTTTCATCGGCCAGGCCATTGACTATGAAGCGCGCCGCCAGATCGCCATCCTCGAGGACGGCGGCAGGATCGAGCAGGAAACGCGGCTGTTCGACCCCAACAAGGGTGAGACGCGCTCGATGCGCTCCAAGGAAGAAGCGCATGACTACCGCTATTTCCCGGATCCCGATCTTCTGCCGCTGGAATTCGACCAGGCCTATGTCGACGAGTTGGCAAAGGACCTGCCGGAACTTCCCGACGCCAAGAAGGCGCGGCTGATCTCGTCGCTTGGCCTGTCGACCTACGATGCCTCGATCCTGGTATCGGAAAAGGCGGTCGCCGATTATTTCGAGAAGGTGGCGGCTGGGCGCGACGGCAAGCTCGCCGCCAACTGGGTCATCAACGACCTCCTGGGGGCCTTGAACAAGGCCGGCAAGGATATTGAAAACGCTCCTGTTTCGCCCGACCAGCTTGGTGCCGTCATCGACCTGATCAAGGAAGGCACCATCTCCGGCAAGATCGCCAAGGATCTGTTCGAGATCGTATGGAACGAGGGCGGCGATCCGCGTCAGCTGGTCGAAAGCCGTGGCATGAAGCAGGTCACCGATACCGGCGCCATCGAAAAGGCGGTCGACGAGGTGATTGCGGCCAACCCGGACAAGGTCGAGCAGGCGCGTGCCAAGCCGACCATGGCCGGCTGGTTCGTCGGCCAGGTGATGAAGGCAACCGGCGGCAAGGCCAATCCGCAGGCGGTCAACGAGCTGGTCAAGGCCAAGCTCGGGATCGAGTAGGATGTTCGTCCGCACCGCCGGCGAGCGCGATCTGGCGGCGGTGCGCGCATTGCTGATCGAGACATGGCATGCCACCTATGACGCCATCTACGGCGCGGCGCGGGTTACCGAAATCACCGATGAATGGCATTCGATCGCCGCGCTCAAAGCACGGCTGACGCGGCCGAACTCGGAGTTCCTGGTCGCCGACGACGGCAAAAGCATCGGCGGCATGGCTTTCGCCGCCGCCACCACGGATGCCAGGATCGTCATGCTGAACCAGCTTTACGTGCATCCGGCCTGGCACAGGCAAGGCATCGGCCAGGCGCTGCTGGACGAGATCGAGGCCAGCTTTCCGGAGGCCCGAACGCTACGCGTCGAGGTCGAGGAAGCAAATGCCCCGGCCATCGCCTTCTACCGCTCGAGAGGGTTCTTGCCCGCCGGCAACACGGCCGATTGCGGCGGCGCCACAGGGTTGCCGGCGCTGGTTTTGGAGAAGGCGATCGGCTAGCTCGTTCGCCTGACGCTCAGTTGCGTTTCACAGGCAGGTTGGAGCAGCCGGCGGCGAGAAACTCGCACGGCAGGCTGCCGCCGCCGCCCGACGTGTGCGGGGGCGTAGCGGCTTCGATTTTTTCGACCTCGTAATATTTCGAGGTGACACCCCATTTTTTGACGCCTTGGCACGTCGAGCGCACGCCAACCTCCGTCGCCTTCACCGCCGTCTTGTAATAGGTGGTGATCCGGCAGGATTGGCTGACCGGCAGCGCGTTCGCCGGGCTCGTGATCGGCGGCACGAGGTTCGGGAAAGCAAGCAGCGAGATTGCCGCAATGATCCGGGCGGCGGGCATGGTATGGCGAAGGTGCAGCATCGTTTGTCTCCATCGATGGCGCCGCTCGCTCGTGGCGAGCGGCGCGTTTGTTCCCGCAAGATCAGGCCATGAAGCAGGCGCTGCCGCATCTGCCGCGCGGGGGATGGCGGCAGCGGTCCGAACCGCCGCCGTCATCCGCGAGCCGCCGCGTCAGGGCGTTTTCGGCTTGATGAGCTTCTCTATCGGAACAGCGACTTTTGGTGGCCGGACCGTACTGGCTCCACCGCCGACGGCCAGCCCGCCGCTGTTGAGATAGCGCACCGTATAGTGCAGCTCGTAGCCCGGAACTCTGATCCATGTAGGCTTGTGATTGAACTGGTCCGGAGGCCTCGAATACCACTTCGGGATCTGCATGATCTTGGAACCGGCACCGAATCCCGCACTCTTGGCCGCTACCGCGAAGGCGCTGTCTCTGGGATCGTTCGGCGGCTGGTCGACATTGCCGATGACGACCAGCGAATCGTATTTTCGCGCGTCGAGCCTGAGTGCGGGAAGGTTCAGCGCAGCCACGTCGCCTTCGCGCATCGTCAGCGCCTTCTGAAGGCCGTCCTCATTGGCGTAGACATTGAGGTTAATGGCCTCGGATTCCGCATAGACCACATTGTTGTGGAAGTCGCGGGCCGCCAGACGCGTGAGGCTGTCGAAGGTCACTTCAACCGTCGGCTTGGCTATGGCGTCCGTCACAATCAGGTTGCGTCGCGGCACCGTCCAGAAGATGAGATCGTCGCCGGTGGCTTGCGTGCCGGCATCGGACCCGTCGATTGCCGAGCATTTCGAATTCGGAACCGGCGTCGTCACCGGCAGGGGTGCCGAAAACGAGCTGCGTACCTGGGCATCGATGTAGTTGCCGATGTTGAAAACATCTTCGAGGATGTTGCCGCCTTCGAAGCTCGCCGGGCCGGGTTGCGAGCGGATGATGACCTGGCTGGAATCGGTCTGCCAGCGGCTGCAGAAGACGTTGACGTCTATGGGAATGCCGATGTGACGGTCGGACGTCAGCGGGATCGAGACCTTGATGGTGAGGATATAGGGAACTTTGACAAACCAGCTGTTCGGCTGGTTCAGCATCTGCGTCGCAAAGCGCGACGGCCGCCATTGCTTCAGCGATTCGATCGATGCGCGCGATGATCGTCCCTGGGCGGCTAGCTGTGCGTTGGTGGCGTCGACCTTGGCCTGCGCCAGGTTGCGGACGGTGTTGGTGATCAGGAACACGCCGAGTTCGGCTTTGCAGGGCCTGTTCGATTGTGTGGGGTTGCATGGGGCAAGTGCCGCACTGGCAACCGGCGGCCCCGAAGGCGGCGGCTGGGCGGCCGCGGTGGCCGCCATCAGACCGAAGAACAGCATCGTGCAGGTTTTCAACATGGTATCCTCGCTCTGTCGTTGGAAACCACCCTCCGGCTAGACAGCAGCATTTGTCCGCTGGCGGTTCATCGCCCGCACGGGGGATGAACCGCGAAAACATCGGGCGGGCCTAGCGACGTCGGGCCGCCGTCCTTTCGGCTTGGATGGCTACTGCTTCACGACGCCTTTGGTCGTCGCCTTCGGCGCGACGACCTTGGGCTTGGGGGGTTTTCGGACCTGGGTCGACTACCAACGCGGCCGTGCACGAGCATTTGCCCGAACCGCAATTCAGGTCGCCCTTGCACATTTTCGAATGCCGCATGTCGGTGCAGTCGGCGGTCCCGGAGCAGGAGCAACTGCCTTGCCCGATCGTACCGGACTGACATTTGAAGCTCCATGCCGGATCGGCAGCAACGCCGGCCACAGCGAGCGATAAGACAAAAAGCGTCGTCGAGATGAGCTTGCGCATGAATACCTCCCGGTTCAATCGAGCGATGGAACCACGGAGCAGCAACGCCTTCATCTCCCGTGCGGGAGATGAATTGGCAAACCGGTAACGATCGTCAATGCTGTCCCTTCAGCACGACGAGATAGCTGCGTTCGACGCGAAGCCGGAACGCGATTTGCCCTGCGGTGCCGGGATCCTTGGAAACCTTGTCGATGACATAGCCGCTGGGATGCGAGCCAAGCCATTCTTCCGGTTTGTCGGTGGTTTCGAATGGCTTTTGCAACCGGGCCAGGAAGCCGACTTCGCCTTGATAGTCGAAAGCCACGGCCCAGTCCGCATCCTTTCGCTCGTCGACGAAGTTGGCGAGCGGCGTCAGGTCATAGCGTTTGAACGCGGTTGCCGATGCCACCGCATGGCCGATGCCGAAAATGACAAGCATGACGACGGCCGAGCTTTTCAGCCTGGCGAGCGGGATCTCCGCCATGAAATACCCGAACAGGATGGTCACGAACGGCAACATCGGCACGACATAGTGGGGCTGCTTGCCGGATATCGCGCTGAACGCCAGCAACACGGCAACGAACGAGAACGACAGTAAGCGCAAGGCGCGCAGATCGGGCGACTTCGTCTCGATCAGGCTGCGTATCCGCGTGCGCAGCTTCAATCGCCATACCTCGGGTATAAAAATCCACGGCATGAACATGACCGGCAGCAGCAGCAGATAGAAGTAGAACGGCCGGCCGTGCGAATTGCGCAAATTGCCGGTGACGCGCCCCGCCGATTGGTTCCAGACCAGATCATAGACGAAACTGCCCTTTGTCAGGATGGTCGCCGGCACCAGCCAGATCGCCACCGGAATTAGCGCGGCGAGCACTGCCAGGCCCACTCCAACGAGGAAGTTCGGTGTCGCCAGTCCCGCCCGCCGGTCGCGCCAGAACGGGTAGAACAGGATGGGCGCGCCGATATGGATGAGCACCACCGGGCCTTTCGTCAGCACGCCCATGCCGATGAACAACCCGGCCAGAACGGCCTGCCAGCGGTCGCCGCTCCGGGCAAAGGCAATCAACGACAACAGCGCGGCGAGCACGAAGACCGTCAGCAACAGGTCGAACAGGATCAGCGTCGAATAGATGACGAACACGCTGCTTCCGACGACCAGCCAGGGGACGCGCCGTGCGATGTCGTCGCGGCCGGGAAACAGGGTCCTTGCCAAAGCCGTCGTCAGCCAGATGACGAGTGAGGAGGCGGCGAAGATGACCAGCATCGCCGCCGGCCGGCTGGCGCCGAAAACGGTCCAGACAAGGTCGATAAGCCAAAACAGCAGCGGCGGCTTCTGCAGATAGGGCGCGAAATTCATCGTCGGGACGAAGATCTGTCCGCTCAGATACATTTCCCAGGTGACGCTGAGATATCGCGTTTCGTCGACGGGCAGCAGTGGCCGGAAAGCGACCGCGATGACGATCAGCCCAAGCAGGAAAAGGTAGGGGAGCAGCCGCTCGGTAGATGTCGGTATCAAAGATCGAGATCCGCGCCAGAAACCATTTTCTTTCCAGCCGAGCATAGTGCCGCGTTTCTGGACCGCGAACGACCGCACCATGATTTTGGCCGAATTGCAACGATGCCGGTTTCGTTTTGCAGATTTTGCGGATGATGTTCTTAAAGGCTTGGAAAACTTACCGGCCGAGCCTTTTGGACCACGGCCGGTCCGGGGGATCTGCGCAAATCAACTGGAGCGCAACGGCGGCGACAATTCGCGCATCAAGAGTTCGAGCTCGCGCTGATCGCCGGTACCGGTCTTGTCGAAGATCGTCGCCAGCTGCGACTTGACGGTGCCGTCCGAGACGCCGCCGGCCGCGGCGATTTCCTTTCGCGTCAGGCCGGCGGCAACATGACCGGCGACGCGCCTTTCTGCCGCGGTCAGTCCGAACAGCGCCGCAATGGCGTCCAGCGCCGGGATTGGTGCCGAACCGGCCGCGGCGATGAAGATCGCCGCGGCGGCGCGCTGCGAGATACGCGCCGAGATTTCACGCCGCGCCAGCGGCATCACATGGGCCACCGCCGGAACGGCCGTCTTGGCCAGCGGAATGTTGATGCCGCAAGGTCCGAGCGCGAATTCGTCGCGCGTGCCGAGCTGGACGGCACGGCCGATCGCGGCATTGGCGTTGGCATAGGTGAAGGAAAGCTGTCCGCGCACGCAAGCGACCGAGATGTTTTCGGCGAGCAGCGCTTCGGCTGTCGGGTTGGCGAAGATGATGGTCATGTCTTCGGCGACGATCAGCACGGGATGGTCAAGGCTTTCGATGATGGAACGGAAGATTTCGGCCTTGCGCCGCTCCGCCTCGAACAGGTCGCCGATGGTCACCGCGCGCCGCACATGCGGCGCCAGCAGGCAGACAAGCTCGAGGTCCTCGCTGGAAATCTGGCGCCTGTCCTTGTCGGTAACCACCATCAGCGTGCCGATCCGGATCGGCCGCTTCATCAACGCCACCCAGAAGAAATCGTCCAGCCGGTTGGGTTGCACCCATTCGCGCACGATGCGGCTTTCGAGCCATCTCTGTCGCGTATCCGGACCTTGCAGGGCGTAGATCGAATCGACAGTGAACGGCACGTCGATCTCCATCTTGGGAACCGCCGCATAGAACGGCACTTGCGAGCCGTAGTCATGCTTCAACGGCTCAAGAACTGCGGGATCGCCGCAAGACACCGAAAACCGCGCGGAACTGCTGATCGTGTCGATGACGGCGAGCATGGCAAGCTGGCCTTCCGCCAGGCTGCAGATGGCCTCGAGTGTCGCTTGCCAGCGGCCGACGTCGGCAATCGAATCGTAGATCGCCTCAACGACCTGCGGCAATGCGCGACCGGCCGTGCCCGCCAGCGATGACATGAGCCCCTCTCATTTGCCGCCCTTGAGGCGACGAAGCATCATTCCTAGAATAACGCTGCGTAAGGTTGCCAACAACCCATTTCATCTGCTTCGCGCGGACGCGAGGATCGCATGAACGTATAGTTTGCCCGCCAGCCATTTGCTCGTCGGTTGCGGCAAGACCCTTGCCTTCGCAATGCCGTGACGCCATAAGCAGGAACAGGCGCCGCGAGGACTTGCTACAAGGACTTGCCACGAGGATTTGGATGAAAACTTTCCTTCTGCAGTTTTTCACCTGGTGGAACAGCCAGACGCTGGGAACGCGCTTCCACACCTGGCGGCACGGCAAGATGGTCGGGCAGGACGAGGTCGGCAACGTCTACTACGAGGGCGGCGTCGATTCGGAAGGCCGCACCCGCCGCTGGGTCATCTACCGCGACTATTCGGAAGCCTCGGCGATTCCGCCCGGCTGGCATGGCTGGATCCATCACCGTGTCGACGTTGCGCCGCCAACGGAAGACTACAAGCCCCGCGACTGGCAAAAGCCGCATGTGCCGAACCTCACCGGCAGCCCCGCAGCCTATCGCCCGAAGGGCTCGGTGCTGACCAACCAGCATCGTCCGCAGGTGACGGGCGACTACGACGCCTGGACGCCCGGTTCGTGATCGATCGCCGCGACACGCGCGCGGTTCCCACAGGCACCGTGTCCCCACGGGCGCGGTCCTTTGTCGCCACAATTGCTGTTTAGCTGTTTGCTGATCCGACAGCAGCAACTAGCCTTGGCGTTAAGAGAATCACCCGGGCGCAAACCACCGGACCTTGCATGAGCATGTTCAGCCGAATTTTGACGGGCGGATTAACCGCGGTCGTTCTCGCTTCTATGGTGGCGCTTGCTGCTGCGCAGGAGTTGGCGCCGCCTGCGCCGGACGCGTCGGTGGCGCCTGCAGCACCGGCAGTATCCGAGCGCATCACCAATCCCGTCGCTGAATTCGCCGGTATCGACAAGATCACCGGTCGCATCATCACTTTCGACGTCTATATCGACGAGACGGTGCAATTCGGCGCTTTGCAGGTGACGCCGCGCATCTGCTATTCGCGGCCCGAAAACGAAGAGCCGACGACGGATTCGTTCGTCGAGGTCGACGAGATCACGCTCGACCGGAAAATCCGCCGTATCTTCACCGGCTGGATGTTTGCCGAAAGCCCCGGGATCAACGCCGTCGAGCACGCCGTCTATGATATCTGGCTGAAGGGCTGCAAGCAGAAGTCCGACGTGCCGGCGCCCGCTGCCCCCAAAACCAACTAGAACCTGTCAGCGCGGCGGATAGATACGCCGCGTCTTGCGGAACCGCCTTGTTGCCTGAGCGTTGGGGCCTCTCTAGGGAGGAGGTTGCCATGATGATGGCCAACAAAAGCGAGCTTCTCGACATCGAAAAGGGATTCTGGACCGGCGACGCCGACTATTTCAAGGCCAACGCCGACACCGAATGCCTGGTGGCCTTCCCGCAGATGGCGCGGGTGATGAGCAACGCCGATCTGGCCAAAACCGCGACGGAGCCGAAGCGCTGGCGCGAGCTCGACATCGACCTCAAGGGCATCATCGAGCCCGGCAGCGACATCGTCATGCTGACCTACGAGGCGCGTGCGACCCGGCAAAATGGCGAAGCCTATGCAGCACTGGTCAGTACCGGCTATGTCCACCGCGTCAATGGCTGGAAGATGATGTTCCATGCACAGACACCGCTGGTGACGGCGACCAAGGGCTGACCGGCCGGTAGAGCAATTCCAGGAAAAGTGTGAACGGTTTTCCGTGCGGAATTGCGTCAAAACACAAAATAGACCGGTTCGGCGTTTCCGTGAAACGATGAACCGTTCTAGATCACGGAAAAAACACAGCCTCGCCCTTTAGCGCCTCGGCCAGCATCTTCTCGTACTTGCCACGTGGCACGTCGATTGCGCCGAAACGTTTGAGATGCTCGGTCGTGAACTGCGTATCGAGCAGCGCAAAGCCGCGCGCCTTCAGGCGCTCGACCAGATGAACCAGACAGGCCTTCGAGGCGTCGGTCTCCCTGGCAAACATGCTCTCGCCGAAGAACACCCGGCCGAGCGACACCCCGTAGAGCCCGCCGACCAGCCGGTCGTCGTGCCAGGCCTCGACCGAATGGCAATGGCCCATCCGATGCAGCTCGACATAGGCTTCGCGGATTGGTGCGTTGATCCAGGTCGACCGCCGTTCCTCGCGTCTTTCGGCGCAGGCGTCGATCGTCGCCTCGAAATCGAAATCGATGCGGAATTCGAACAGATCCTTGCGGATCGTCTTCCTCAGGCTCTTCGGGATGTGGAAACCGTCGAGCGGAATGATGCCGCGCGTCTCCGGCCGCACCCAGAACACCTCGGGGTCATTGGCATTTTCGGCCATCGGGAAGACGCCGGAGGCATAGGCTTTGAGCAACAGGTCGGTCGGGATGCGATAGCCGGGTGCGTAGGGGCGGGTCATCGCGTCGCCCCTGTGTCACTCGCCTTTGGCCAGATATTTTTCCAGCCAGTGGATGTCGTAGTCGCCATTGGCGATGTCGGCGTTGCCGACGAGGTCGCGAAACAGCGGCAGCGTGGTCTTGATGCCGTCGACCACGAATTCATCGAGCGCGCGTCGCAGCCGCATCATGCACTCGACGCGGTTGCGGCCGTGCACGATCAGCTTGCCGATCAGGCTGTCGTAGTAGGGCGGGATCTTGTAGCCGGAATAGACGCCGGAATCGACGCGGATGCCGAGGCCGCCTGGCGTGTGGAAGTGGGTGATGGTGCCCGGCGAGGGGGTGAAGGTGCGCGGATCCTCGGCATTGATGCGGCATTCGATAGCATGGCCGTGGAAGCGGATATCTTCCTGGCGCACCGAAAGCCCGCCGCCCGAGGCGACGCGGATCTGCTCGTGCACGAGGTCGATGCCGGTAATCGCCTCGGTCACCGGATGTTCGACCTGCAGGCGCGTGTTCATCTCGATGAAATAGAACTCGCCGTTCTCATAAAGGAATTCGATGGTGCCGGCGCCGGAATAGCCGAGATCGGCGATCGCCTTGGCGCAGACGCCGCCAATATGTGCGCGCTCCTCGGCATTGAGCGCCGGCGAGGGCGCTTCTTCCCAGACCTTCTGGTGGCGGCGCTGCAGCGAGCAGTCGCGCTCGCCGAAATGCACGCCGCGCCCGGCGCCGTCGCCGAACACCTGCACTTCGATATGGCGCGGCTTCTGCAGATACTTCTCGATATAGACGGCGTCGTCGCCGAAGGCGGCGCCCGCCTCCGAGCGTGCCGTCTGCAGCGCCACCTCGAGGTCGGCCTCGCTATGCGCCACTTTCATGCCGCGCCCGCCGCCGCCGGCCGACGCCTTGATGATCACGGGGTAGCCGATCTCGGCGGCAATGCGCTTGGCCTCCTTTTCCTCGGTGACCGCGCCGTCGGAGCCGGGTACCACGGGAATGCCGAGGCGCTTTGCGGTGCGCTTGGCCTCGATCTTGTCGCCCATGATGCGGATATGGTCGCCGGTCGGGCCGATGAAGGTGATGTTGTGCGCGGCGAGGATGTCGGCGAACTTGGCATTCTCCGACAAAAAACCGTAGCCGGGATGCACCGCGTCGGCACCGGTGATCTCGCAGGCGGCGACGATCTGGTGGATGTTGAGATAGGAGTCGCGCGACGGCGGCGGGCCGATGCAGACGCTCTCGTCGGCGAGACGCACATGCATGGCGTCGGCGTCGGCGGTCGAATGCACCACCACCGTCTGGATGCCAAGCTCCTTGCAGGCGCGCAGCACCCTGAGGGCAATTTCGCCGCGATTGGCGATGAGGATTTTCTGGAACATCTTTCGCCTGTTCCCGGCTCTACTCGATCACGACGAGCGGCATGCCGTATTCGACCGGCTGCGCATCTTCGAACAGGATCGCCGTCACCATGCCGGCGCGCGGCGAGGGGATCTGGTTCATCGTCTTCATCGCCTCGATGATCAGCAGCGTCTGGCCTTCCTTGACCTTCTGGCCGATTTCGATGAACGGCTTGGCGTCGGGCGACGGTGCCAGATAGGCGGTGCCGACCATTGGCGAGGCGACGGCGTTCTTCGACACGTCGGGCGTCGCCGGCGCGGCCGCTGCCGCAGGCTGCGCTGCTGCCGGGGCATAGGCTGGCGGCGCTGCGGCGATCGCATGGACGGCCGGCGCCTGCCGCGAGACGCGCACCTTCAGATCGCCCAGCTCGACCTCGATCTCAGTGAGGTTGGTGTCGTTCAGTATGCCCGCCAGGTCGCGGATCAGCTGCTGGTCAACACCGTTCTTCTTTATCGACATTTTCGAGCCTTCTGTTTGTTGGCCGGTCATAGGCGTGCAGCCAGCGCCTGCAGCGCCAGCGTGTAGCCGAGCGGCCCGAACCCGCAGATCATGCCGACAGCGACCGGCGCGACCATGGAGACGTGGCGGAATGGTTCCCGCGCGTGGATGTTGGAGAGATGCACCTCAGCGACCGGCAGCGGCGCGACGGCGCGGATGGCATCGTGAATGGCGATCGAGGTGTGGCCGTAGGCGCCTGGATTGATGACGATTGCGGCGGCCTTCTCGGCGGCCTCGTGGATCCAGTCGACGAGGTCGCCCTCATGGTTCGACTGGCGGAAATCGATCTCCAGCCCAAGTGCGGCACCCGCCTGCTTGCAGTCGTCGGCGATCGCCGCAAGCGTCTTGCCGCCATAGATGCCCGGCTCGCGCTTGCCGAGCGCGTTGAGATTGGGGCCGTTCAGGACGAAAACCGTTTTCAAAAAATGCCGACCTTTCCCGGCGCGGCTAAGCCGGCGCGCCGGACCCTCTATAATGGGCATAGACGCTGGCGAAAAGAGCGCAAGTGCGTTCTTTCGCCGTCCACAACAGCCGGAAAACGGCCCGCGCCGGAAACCCGCAGCCTGATCGAAACCCGAACGCTAATCAGAGTGCGGCCTTCGCCGCCTCGATCTTTTCGGCCAGCACTTCCTGGCCGAGCGCGCCGAACACAACCTCGTTGCCGACGACATAGGACGGCGTTCCGGTGATGGCGAGCTTGGTGGCAAGATCATAGGTCTTGGAGAAGGCCTCAGTGATGCTCGGGTCCTTCATCTTTTCGCGCAGCGCCGCCTCGTCGGCGCCGAGCGACAGCGCCACCTTGATTGCCGCCGCCTCGGTGGCGCGCCCCTGGCCGCCGAGCAGCGCGTTGTGGAATTCGCGGTATTTCTCCGGCTTCATCAAGTGGAAGGCCATCGAGACGACGCTCGCCTTCTGCGAATCAGGGCCGAGGATCGGGAATTCCTTGAGCACGAAACGCAGGTCCGGATCGGCCTTGGTCAGCGCGCGCATGTCATCGATGGCGCGTTTGCAGTAACCGCAATTGTAATCGTAGAACTCGACGATGGTGACCTTGCCGTTCGGATTGCCGACAACGCCGTCGAAGGCGGAGTTGAAAATCTGGTCCTTGGCGTCTTTGATGACGCCGAGACTGGCGACGCGCTGTTCTTCCTTCTGCTTGGCCTCGAGCGCCTGCTGGGCTTCCAGAAGCACTTCCGGGTTCTTCAGCAGATAGTCGCGGACGATGCCTTCGACTTCGGTGCGGTCGAGCTTGGTTTCCGAGGACGCCGTCTGGACAAGCTGCGCCGTGCCGGCCTTCGCCGTCTGCGGACTTCCGGCGACGAAGCCGAACGCCAGCATGGCGAGGGCGGCTGCCACTCCGGTAGTGCCCAGCAGAATTGCCTTGGTCATGATCCTCGATCCTCTAGCCTGTGTTCGGGTCCGCTCGGTTCGGCTGTGTCGCAGCGTGCGTCCGAAAGGTTCACTTCTTCTTACCTGATGGTGCGTAGTTTATAATGTCCTGCGCGCGAAGCCAGCCCGGCTCGCCCCGCTTCATGCTCTGCTGCGCCCGCATGGCGAAGATCTTCGCATTCTTGTAGTCGCCGGAATAGAAATGCCCTTCGGCGGTTGCAAGCTCGGCCGCCGGGATGTTGCCGAGTTCGCCATAGGCCTGTGCCAGATAGCGGTATCCGGCGGCGTTTTCGCGATCCCGCCCGAGGCCCGTGTTGATCTGCGCCACCGCCTTCTTCAGCGAATCCGGCGTGCCGATAGCCATCAGCGCCTGGCCGTACGAGACCGGCAGCAGCCCGGATCGCGCCGGATCGAGGCTGACCGACCTGGCATAGGCGTCCGCCGCATCCTTCGGCCTGTTCGCCTTCATCAGGATGTCGCCGCGCAATTCCTGGAAATAGGGATTTTTCGGCTGTTCCTTGATCAGTGCGCTGGTCTTGGTGAGCGCCGAGGCCAGATTGCCGAAGAGATAGCTCATCTGCGCGTCGCCATAGCGCGAGGCGAGGCTGCCGGGGTTCTTGCGCATCAATCGCGACGCGGCGGCCTGTCCTTGCATATAGGCGGCGATCTTGATGCGCATCATGTCGTGGCGCTGCTGCAGTGTCGGTGGGTCGACCTTGTCGAGGTAAGGGCTCTGCTTCACCAGCACTTCGAGATTGGCGATACGCTCCTGCGGCATCGGATGGCTGATCTTGTAGGGATCGACTTGGGCGCCCGAGAGCGACAATGCGTTCTGGAAACGGCTGAACGTCTTCAGCATGCCCATGCCGGACTGGCCGGTAGCATTGAGATAAGCGATTGCCGAGCGGTCGGCGGTCATCTCTTCGGTGCGCTGATAGGCGAGGATACTGCGTTGCGCCATCTCGCCGCCGCCGGCCATCACGCCCATGCCGGCCCCAGCGAGGCCGCGGCTATTGCTGGTGGCGCCGGCCACCATGGCGCCGGCGCCAAGCAGCGTCGCCAGGATTGCCATCGTCTTGGCGCGCTCGAGCTGTTCGCGCAACTTTTGCTGGTGTCCGCCGGCGATATGGCCGGCCTCGTGGGCGATGACCCCGATGATCTCGTTGGGCGTTTCGGCTGTCATCAGCGCGCCGGTGTTGATGAACATGCGGCGGCCAGCAACAAAGGCGTTGAAGCTCTGGTCGTTGACCAGCACGATGTTGATGGCGTCGCCCGATAAGCCGGCCGCTTTGAAGATCGGCCGTGCATAATCCCGCACCAGCGCCTCGATCTCGGCATCGCGCACCACCGGCACATTCTGCGCAAACGCGTTGACCGAGCCAGCCATGGCTAGCACCGCGGCAAGCGAAAGCGTCGCGAAGGCGCGCGCTGTCCTGGCGATCGTCGATCTGGGTCGGCTTAACATGGCAGGTCCACTGGTAGACGAGCGGGCGAAGGATGAAAAGTCGGCACCTTAAAACTTACCGAACTTGTGATCCCCACATCAATCGGGCATTTGTGCGGCGCGGCCTGCATGGCCGGCACGTGCGGACAAGTGTGGTGGATTGAAAAATGGTTGTTTCGCTTTCGCGCCGCGGCGCCGTCGAGCCGTTCCACGCCATGGACATCCTGGCCGAGGCGAATCGGCTGAAGGCCAAGGGCGTGCCGGTCGTTTCCATGGCAGTCGGCCAGCCGTCCGACCCGGCACCGGCCGGGGTTCGCGAAGCGGCGGCGAGCGCCTTGAAAGCAGGCCGCATCGGCTATACCGACGCGCTGGGCCTCGCCGGCCTGCGCAAGGCAATCGCGGCCCATTATGGCGAGCATTACGGGCTTGACGTGCCGCCCGAGCGGGTAGCCGTTACCACCGGATCGTCGGCTGCCTTCAACCTTGCCTTCCTGGCGATGTTCGATCCGGGCGACCGCGTCGCCATCGCCGCGCCGGGCTATCCGGCCTATCGCAACATCATGGCTGCGCTCGGCATCGACATCGCCGAGATCGAGCTCGACGGCGCCGCCTATCTTCATGCCGAGCACCTGAAAGCCGCGCACCGCGAAAAATCGCTGAAGGGCGTGCTGTTCGCCAGCCCGGCCAATCCGACCGGCGCGGTCATTCCCGCCGGCGATCTCGAGGCGCTGGTCGAGACGGCGCGCGAGCTTGGCATCGCCGTGATCTCAGACGAGATCTACCACCGGCTGGCCTATGCGGCGCCCGACACGACGGCGCTGTCTTTCGGCGCGGACGTGACGGTGATCAATTCCTTCTCGAAATATTATTGCATGACCGGCTGGCGCATTGGCTGGATGGTGCTGCCGCAGGATTTGGTGCGGCCGATCGAGCGCATCGCCCAGAGCCTCTACATCTCGCCGCCCGAACTGTCCCAGATTGCCGCGATCGAAGCGTTCAAGGCGACAGAAGAGCTGGAGGCGGTGAAGGCGCGTTACGCCTGGAACCGCGAGCTCTTGATGCAACGCCTGCCGGAACTCGGCTTTGCGCTTGCCGCGCCCATGGACGGCGCCTTCTACGCCTTCTGCGACGTCACCCGGCACACCAATGACAGCATGGCATTTGCGCGCCGGATGCTGGCCGATGCGCATGTGGCGGCGACGCCCGGCCGCGATTTCGATCCGCTGCAGGGCCATCGCACGATGCGCTTTTCCTACGCCGGCAGCCACGAGGATATGGTCGAGGCGATGGCGCGTATCGAACGCTGGCTGAAGTAGCGGGGACGACGATGCCGGAGCTTGAACAGGCGCCGCAACGCGGACAGGCGCCCCAACTTGGACAGGCGCTGCGCGAGGTCGCCGCCGAAATGGCGGAGCGTGCCGATCGCGGCGACGTTGCCAGCTATATTCCCCAGCTCGGCAAGATCGACCCGAAAAAATTCGGCATTGCCGCGGTGACCAATGACGGCCGCGTGCTGATCGCGGGCGACGCCGACGAGGCGTTTTCGATCCAGAGCATCTCAAAGGTGTTCACGCTGACGCTGGCGCTCGGCAATGTCGGCGATGCGCTATGGCAGCGGGTCGGACGCGAACCGTCGGGCAATCCGTTCAACTCGATCGTCCAGCTCGAGCACGAGAACGGCATTCCGCGCAATCCGTTCATCAATGCCGGCGCCATCGTCGTTTCAGACATCCTGCTTGCCGGCCATCAGCCGCGCGAGGCGATCGGCGAGATCCTGCGCTTCATCCAGTTCCTGGACGATGACGACACGATCATCATCGATCGCGAGGTCGCGGCGTCCGAACGTGCCACCGGCTTTCGCAATTTTGCGCTTGCCAATTACATGAAATCGTTCGGTAATCTCAATCACGCGCCGGAACTGGCGCTGGGCGTCTATTTCCACCATTGCGCGATCGCCATGAGCTGCCGGCAACTCGCCCTGGCCGGGCGCTTTCTCGCCAATGGCGGCAACAATCCGGCGACCGGGCATTCCGTCGTCTCGGCCGAGCGCGCCCGCCGCATCGGCGCGATGATGCTGACCTGCGGCCATTATGACGGCTCCGGCGACTTCGCTTTCCGTGTCGGCATTCCCGGCAAGAGCGGCGTTGGCGGCGGCATATTGGGGATCGTGCCGGGCGTCGCCTCGCTTGCGGTGTGGTCGCCTGGCCTCAATGCCAATGGCAATTCCAGGCTGGGCTCGATCGCGCTGGAGAAACTGGCGAAGATGATGAACTGGTCGATCTTCGCGCCATAGTGCCTGTCGCCTGGAATTGGCACGAAGAAATCCCGCGCAGCCAGTCAGCAGCGCGGGATTCTTTTAATCAGAAAGTCTGGCTAATACACGGAAAAGCTTAGAAAAAGCCCTTCCGCTGCCACCAGCCGGCACGCTTCGGCTTGTCCTCGGCCTTTGCTTCCTCGGTCTTTGCCTCGTCGGGGACGATCGAGGAGACGACCGGCACGACCGGAGCATCCACCGGTGCGGGTTTGCGCCGCGACGGCCGGGCTTTCGGCGTTTCCTTGGCAGCCGCCACTTCGGTCTCCTGCCGAACCGGCGCAGCGGTCTCGCCGGAAGCCACCGCCGCGGCTTCGGCGGCCGATGTCTCGGCGCCCGCAATCTCGGCAACTGCTTCCGCCGCGGCCTTCTTCGGCTTGGCGGCGCGGCGCGGCTTCTTCGGCTTTTCGGCGCTCGGCGTGTCGTCGTTCGCCGGAGCACGCACCGCAAGCTCTTCGGCCGGCGGCGCGCCTTCCGGCTCGGCGGTCACGGGCTCTGCTTCCAATACGGCACCTTCTGTCATGCCGGCCGGCTCGCCGGCGCTGGCTTCGACGCCGTCCTCACCGTCTTCACGGCGATTGCGCTTGCCGCCGCGCTTGCCGCGCCGGCGCTTCTTGCCGTGACCGTCGTCCGCCGCTTCCGCAGTTTCGGCAACACCGGCCGGCGCTTCACGTTCCGCTTCCGCGCCTTGCTCGGCGGCGGCTACGAGGGCGTCGTCCGTCGGCGCCGAAACGGAAGCACCTTCCCCGGCAGCGGCCTGTTCACGATCCCCGTGTTCACGATCCCCGTGTTCGCGATCCCCGTGTTCGCGATCCCCGTGTTCGCGATCCTTGCCGCCGCGCCGTCTGCGGCGCTTGCGGCGCTTGCGATCGCGGCCTTCGCCGTCCTCGCCGGACCTTGGCTGCTGCGGCTGCTGGGCAGGGCGTGGCTGCTCAGCCTGCACTGGTGCCTCCTCTTCCTCCTCGATGACGATCTCGTCCTCGGGTTCTTCCGGCTCGACATAGGCCGGGAACGTGCGGGCCTCGACAAAGCCTTCCGGCTTTTCGGCCAGCGCGCCGCGGAAGATGGCATAGTGTTGTGCACCGACCGTGTCATCGGCTTCGATGGTGATGGTCACGCCGAAGCGGTGCTCGAATTCCACCAGCGTGCCGCGCTTGTGATTGAGCACATAGAGCGCGGTCGCTGCCGGCGTCCGCACCGTGATGTGGCTGCGCGAATCCTTGAGCAGGAATTCCTCGATTGCCCGCACCACCATCAGCGCAACCGACGAATCGGAGCGCACATGGCCGGTGCCGCCGCAATGCGGGCAAGGCTTCATCGTCGATTCCAGCACGCTGGCACGGATGCGCTGACGCGACATTTCCATCAGCCCGAAATGCGAGATGCGGCCGACCTGGATGCGGGCGCGGTCGTTCTTGAGGTGATCCTTCAGCCGCTTCTCGACGGAGCGGTTGTTGCGGTTCTCCTCCATGTCGATGAAGTCGATGACGATCAGGCCGGCGAGATCGCGTAGCCTCAATTGCCGGGCGACTTCCTCGGCGGCTTCCAGATTGGTGTGAAGCGCGGTGTCCTCGATCGAGTGCTCCTTGGTGGAACGGCCCGAATTGACGTCGATGGCGACCAGCGCTTCCGTCTGGTTGATGATGATGTAGCCGCCGCTCTTCAGCGTCACCTGCGGCTGCAGCATGCGGTCGAGCTGTGCTTCGATGCCGTTGCGCACAAAGATCGGCGTCGTGTCGCGGAACGGCTGTACCACCTTGGCGTGGCTCGGCATCAGCATGCGCATGAAATCCTTGGCCTCGCGGTAGCCTTCTTCGCCGGAAACCAGGATCTCGTCGATATCCTTGTTGTAGAGGTCGCGCACCGACCGCTTGATCAGGCTGCCTTCCTCATAAACCAGGGCAGGGGCCGTGGATTGAAGCGTCAGATTGCGGACATTTTCCCAAAGCCGCATCAAATATTCGTAGTCGCGCTTGATCTCTGCCTTGGTGCGGCTTTCGCCGGCCGTACGCAGGATGACGCCCATGCCTTGCGGCACTTCGAGATCGGCGACCACTTCCTTCAGCCGCTTGCGGTCCTGCGCATTGGTGATCTTGCGCGAAATGCCGCCGCCGCGCGCCGTGTTCGGCATCAGCACCGAATAGCGGCCGGCCAGCGACAGGTAGGTGGTCAGCGCCGCACCCTTGTTGCCGCGCTCTTCCTTGACGACCTGCACCAGCAGGATCTGCCGACGCTTGATCACTTCCTGGATCTTGTACTGGCGGCGCACCGGCTTGCGGCGGTTGCGCACTTCTTCAAGCGCGTCTTCGGCGCCGACCGATTCGACCTCGTGATCGTCCGAATGCGAGGATTGCACCTCCTCCAGCATGCCGCGATCATTGTCTTCGGACGTCGCTTCGCCGCTCGTCTCGGCCCCGCCTGTCTCGACCTCCCTTGTCTCTACTTGCGGGACGGCTTCCGAGATTACGTCGGCGTCGACGCTGGCAGCGATGGAACTGGATCCGCCTTCGGACGGCTCGGTCTCGCCGCTATCGGCGACTTCATCACTCTGTCCGGCGGCATCCTCGCTCTGTCCGACAGTATCGGACATGGTGTCGCCGCCGTCGGCAGCGGCATCCAGGTTCTCTGCGACGGCATCTTCGCCGCTCTCGCCATTCTCACCGTCGGACGCGCCTGCCTCGCGCCTGTGCTCGCCGCGGTCGCGGCTCTTGCCGCCACGCCGGCGTCCGCGCTTGCCGCGGTCGCGGCTCTGGCGGTCGTCGCCCTCGGCGGCTTCCTCGTCCTCTTCGTCCTGGGCTTCCTGTGCTTCCGCACGCAGCAGCGCCTGACGGTCGGCGACCGGAATCTGGTAATAGTCGGGGTGTATTTCACTGAAGGCGAGGAAACCGTGACGGTTGCCGCCATATTCGACGAAGGCTGCCTGGAGGGAAGGTTCGACGCGCGTTACGCGGGCGAGATAGATGTTTCCTTTGAGCTGCTTCTTGTCCTGGGATTCAAAGTCGAATTCTTCAATACGGTTACCGCGAACGACGACAACGCGTGTTTCCTCCGGGTGGGAGGCGTCTATCAGCATTTTGTTGGGCATTATTTCGTTTCCCCCCGGCAGCCGTCGGCCGCAGCTTGCGGGGCAATGCCCGCTGCCGTGGACCTGGAACATGGGTGCCGGACAATTGAACGTCCGCCGGCCGCTGCCTGAGCGCCATGGCGGTGCCGCCCGCAGCCGTAGTGGCGCGGTTTGTTGCGGACCTTTCCATGATTGCGCTTGAAGCCATCGTAACCAGCAGAACCTTTTGAACCAAAGCCCGGGAAAAACCGGACCAGCTTGTTTGCTCATACAGAGCCGGCACGGGACAATCCCGGCCGTTTTGCTCACGCAGGCGATTCCCCCGCCACGGGAGCACGCCTGCGAAAATCGTCGCGATCACCGATGCCTTCTTCGCCTGAAGCGAAAGGAGCCGTCTTGCGTCTGACCTGTAGCAGGAAGCTGCGGAGGAGGACGGTTCCAGGATTGCAGTGATCCACCATCGCTTTTATGATTTGGCGGGTTGGAAGGCAACCCCGATTCCCGACGCCGGCAAAAAGCCGTTCCGCAACGGAAGCCCAGGTTCCAAGCCTTCCATGAAAAGGCTTGGTTAACCTTCTCTGGATACCAATCGTTAATCGAGTTCGCGGCCTGCCGGCACTTTGACAAGCAATAGGGCACTTTGACGAACGATCGGGCATGACGCCAAACAGGAGCGACTGGTAGAAAGATGGGACTGGCAGGCTTCGCAGACAAGGGCCGTCATCATGAAGGCTGGTTGTTCCGCACCGCCTGCCTGCTGCCGCTGATCCTGGCTTGCCTAGTCTTTCCGCCACTTTCGCGTGCTGCCGACGTACCGATCGGCGCCACAAGCTACAAGATGGCCGGCGATGCCACCAAGATGCGCATCGTCATCAATTTCGACCGCGATCCCGACATCAAATGGTTCCTGCTGCGCGGCCCCAATCGTCTGGTCATCGATCTGCCGGCCACGAGATTCGCCCTAAATGCCAAGGATGTGAAGCCGCGCGGCCTTGTCCGCGCCGTGCGTTACGGCGGACTCGGCGAGGGAAAATCGCGGCTGATTCTCACCGGCAAGGGACCGTTCGCCGTCGACAATCTCGACGTGCTGAAGAACGATGACGGCAGTGGCTACCGCATCGCCATCGACATGTCGGCGGCGTCGCAGCGGGAATTCGATGCAGCGCTCGCCAATCAGGCGCTGACCACCGGCTCGACAGTCTCTGCCGACAAGGCCGGCAGGGTCGGTACCGGGCCGGTCTCCAATCCGGGCCATCGTTTCACCGTCGTCGTCGATCCCGGCCACGGCGGCATCGACGGTGGTGCCGAGGGCCTGAACGGCACTGTCGAGAAGAACGTGACGCTCGCCTTTGCCATGGAACTGCGCGACAAGCTCACCGCCAGCGGCAAATATGACGTGTTCCTGACGCGCGAAACGGACGAGTTCCTGCGGCTCGACGATCGCGTGCGCATTGCTCGCCAGCATGAGGCCGACCTGCTCATCTCGATCCATGCCGACACGATCAGCCTCAAGGGCATTCGCGGCGCAACCGTCTACACCGTGTCCGACAAGGCTTCCGATCCCGAGGCACAGGCGCTTGCCGACCGTGAAAATCTTTCCGACCAGTTCGCCGGCATGGAGATCAAGGACGACAGCAAGGAAGTGACCGATATCCTGATCGACCTGATCCGCCGCGAGACGCATAATTTTTCGATGAGCTTCGCGCACACTCTTGTCGGCCAGCTTTCCACCAGCGTCGGCCTGATCAACAACCCGCAGCGTTCTGCCGGCTTCAAGGTGCTGAAGGCGCCGGACGTTCCGTCCGTGCTGGTCGAACTCGGCTATCTGTCGAACGCCAAGGACGAAGCGCAGTTGCTCAGCGCCGATTGGCGCAACAAGGCGACCCAAAGCATAACCAACGCCGTTGCACTGTTTGCTTCGGCCAAGAGCGGAACGGGGGCCGGAGGCTGAAATGCCCGCCGGCGCCCACAACCTGAGGCAGCGTTGCACGGCGACAACACCCTGTGCTTTTATTTCCGGCATTCGAAACCGAAATTCCACGCTGCCGTATTTTGCCCACATGGTCGCGACATGGCTTTTGCGATTACGGGTTGGGATCGTCCCGAAAGCTTGCGCGAAGGGCGGCTTCGTTTAGGAAATTCCCGAACCAAGGACTGGAGCGGGTATGATTCGTCTCATTGGCTATTTCTTCGGCATCGGCACGACGCTGGCCCTTTTGGTCGCGGCGGGCGTGGCGATCTATATCGGCCATTTGTCGAAGGACCTGCCCGATTACGAGGTGCTGGCCAAATACGAGCCGCCGGTGACGACCCGCATCCACGCGTCGGATGGCGCGCTGATGGCCGAATATGCGCGTGAGCGGCGGCTTTATCTGCCGATTCAGGCGATCCCGGATCGAGTCAAGGCGGCCTTCCTGTCGGCCGAGGACAAGAACTTTTACAATCATCCCGGCATCGACGTGACCGGCCTTGGCCGCGCCATTGTCGTCAACCTGCAGAATCTTGGCTCGGGAAAGCGCCAGGTCGGCGCCTCGACCATCACCCAGCAGGTGGCGAAGAACTTCCTGTTGTCTTCAGACCAGACCTACGAGCGCAAGATCAAGGAGATGATCCTCGCCTTCCGCATCGAGCAGGCCTATTCGAAGGATCGCATTCTCGAGCTCTATCTCAACGAGATTTTCTTCGGTTTCGGTGCCTATGGCGTCGCCGGTGCTGCGCTCACCTATTTCGACAAATCGGTGAACGAGCTCACCGTGGCCGAGGCTGCCTATCTTGCCTCTCTGCCGAAGGGGCCGAACAACTATCATCCCTTCAAGCATGCCGATCGCGCCTTGGAGCGCCGCAACTGGGTCATCGACCAGATGGTCGAGAACGGTTACGTCACCCATGAAGAAGGCGAGAAGGCCAAGGCCGAGCCGCTCGGCGTCACGCCGCGCCGCACCGGCAACTATCTCTTCGCCGGGGAATATTTCACCGAGGAAGTGCGTCGCCAGATCATCGCGCGCTACGGCGAGAATGCGCTCTACGAGGGCGGCCTTTCCGTCCGTACCACGCTCGATCCGAAGATGCAGTTGATTGCCCGCAAGGCCATGCAGAACGGTCTCATGAAGTTCGATACGCTGCGCGGCTACCGCGGGCCGGTCACGAGCATCGATGTTTCCGGCGACTGGGGCGTGCCGCTGGGCAACGTCAAGCGACTGGAGGACGTGCCGGAATGGTCGCTTGCCGTCGTGCTCGATAGCTCGGCCACCGGCCTGTCCATCGGCCTGCAGCCGACGCGCCAGATCTCCGGCGAAATCGTCAAGGACCGCCTCGAAGGCACCGTCAGCAAGGAAGACATGAGCTTCGCCATGCGCCACGTGGTCGACGGCAAAACCGTCAAGGCGAAGTCGCCGGCCGACGTGCTGAAGCCGGGCGACGTGATTTTCGTGCAGAGGAACGACGGCTCGGACAACAGCTACAGCTTGCGCCAGGTTCCCGAAGTGGAAGGCGGCCTGATCGCCATGGATCCGCATACCGGACGCGTCCTGGCCATGGTCGGCGGTTTCTCCTATGCGCAGTCGGAGTTCAACCGGGCGACGCAGGCCATGCGCCAGCCGGGGTCGTCGTTCAAGCCGATCGTTTATTCGGCCGCCCTCGACAATGGCTATACGCCCGCCTCTGTGATCATGGACGGGCCGATCACCATCCAGAGCGGCAACACGACCTGGACGCCCAAGAATTACGACGGAACGGTGGCCGGTCCGGCGACCTTGCGCTCCGGCATCGAGAAATCGCGCAATCTGATGACGGTGCGGCTTGCCAACGACATGGGCATGAAACTGGTCGTGGAGTATGCCGAGCGTTTCGGCGTCTACGACCATCTCGCGCCGTATCTGCCGATGGCGCTGGGTTCCGGCGAGACGACGGTGATGCGCATGGTATCGGCCTATTCGATCATGGCCAATGGCGGCAAGTCGATCAAGCCGTCGCTGATCGACCGCATCCAGGACCGCTACGGCAAGACCGTCTTTAGGCAGGACGAACGCGGCTGCTCAAACTGCAACGCCGCAGAATGGCAGAACCAGCCAGAGCCGGAGTTGGTCGACAATTCCGAGCAGGTGCTCGATCCGATGACCGCCTACCAGATCACATCGATGATGGAGGGCGTCGTTCAACGCGGTACCGGCGCCACCATCAACGAACTCGGCCGTCACATCGCCGGCAAGACCGGAACGACCAACGACGAAAAGGATGCCTGGTTCATCGGCTATACGCCGAACCTCGTTGTCGGCCTTTATATGGGCTACGATCAGCCGAAAGGTCTTGGCAAGGGCGCGACCGGCGGCGGCCTTGCTGCGCCGATCTTCAAGGATTTCATGCGCGTAGCGCTGGACGGCACGCCCAATGTCGACTTCAAGGTTCCCGAAGGCATGAAGCTGATTGCGATCAATCGCAAGACCGGCATGCGGGCCAACGAGGGTGACGCCGGAACCATCATCGAAGCCTTCAAGCCGGGTACCGGTCCCGCCGACAGCTATTGGGTGATCGGCATGGGTGCGGACGGCTCCAACGCCACCGGCGGGGCGCTGTCGCCGCAGGCCAACCAGGCTATCCAGTCGGGCGGCGGCGGGCTCTACTGACAATCGTTACATCCGGTCGGGCCGGCTTGACGATCATGGTCGAGCCGGCCCATCCCGCTTTACAGGGGCCGGTGCTTTACAGGGGACATTGCCGTCCCTATGTATCGCGCCACCAAACCGCCATTCAGCAACAGGACAGAACAGCCAGCCATGCGCGCGGAAACGCAAAATATTGTCGACGAGATCAGGCAGGCGATCACCCTGCTGAGGAGGCATCTTTGACTGGGACCAGGCCATAAAGCGGCTTGAGTACCTGAATGTCCGCGCCGAGGATCCGAGCCTCTGGAACGAGCCGTTGGAAGCGCAAAAGCTGATGCGCGAGCGTCAGGGCCTCGAGGAAGGCATTGCCGCGGTCAAAGGCCTCACCCAGGCTCTGGAAGACAATATCGGCCTGATCGAGCTTGGCGAGGAAGAGGGCGACGAGGGCGTCGTCGCGGAGGCCGAGGCGGCGATCCGCTCGATGCGCGGCGAGGCCAAGGCGCGCCAGATCGAAACGCTGCTGTCGGGCGAGGCGGACGCCAACGATAGCTATCTGGAAGTCCATGCCGGCGCCGGCGGCACCGAAAGCCAGGACTGGGCCTCGATGCTTCTGCGCATGTATACGCGCTGGGCCGAGCGCCGCCGCTTCAAGGTCGAGGTGCTGGAAGTGCATGACGGCGAAGAGGCCGGCATCAAGTCAGCCACGCTGCTGATCAAGGGCCACAACGCCTATGGCTGGCTGAAGACGGAATCCGGCGTGCATCGTCTCGTGCGTATTTCGCCCTATGACAGCAATGCGCGCCGCCACACCTCCTTCGCCAGCGTCTGGGTCTATCCCGTCATCGACGATACGATCGACATCGACGTTTCCGAATCTGACGTCCGTATCGACACGTATCGTTCTTCGGGATCGGGCGGCCAGCATGTCAACACCACCGATTCGGCGGTCCGCATCACCCATCTCGCCACCGGCATCGCGGTTGCCTGCCAGGCGGAGCGCTCCCAGCACAAGAACAAGGCCAAGGCCTGGGAAATGCTGCGCTCGCGGCTTTACGAGGAAGAGCTGAAGAAACGCGAAGCGGTGGCGAACGCCACCGAAGCGTCGAAGAGCGATATTGGCTGGGGCCACCAGATACGGTCCTACGTGCTGCAGCCCTATCAGCTGGTGAAAGATCTGCGCACCGGCGTCGAGAGCACCAGCCCGTCGAGCGTGCTCGACGGCGACCTCGACGATTTCATGGAGGCCTCGCTGTCGCAGCGCATCGAGGGTGGCGCCGGAGAAACGGTGGCCGACATCGACTGAAGGCGGGCACCAACCCGGCAATTTCAGTCCATCACGCGAGAGTTACGGCCACGGCGCGAGAGTGACGAGTTCTCAGCTTGAACTTACCTGTCGTTCTACAACTTTGTTTTTCATCAGAATTTCCAAAATCGATTTCCGCTTTTGACGCGAATGCTTCGAGCCTGCCGGTGCCGAGCCCGGAACCACTGCGAGCCGAATTCCGTTATTGGCAACCCTCGCTGCCGGGGGTGATCGTACCAGTCTCGTCAACCCGGCCGGCAGGCTGGTTCCGGCCGCAGAGGTCGGCGTTCGGTTTGCGACAGCAATTCCTTGCGCCGACCAAGGAATCAGCCCAGCATCCAAGCGCTGGGGAGGAAAAAAGCATTTATGGCCGGGCGCGGCGTATCTGCGACCTGACGATCCGGCCACTGGGAAGACACGTTCCGGGAACGGGCAAGCGAGATGCTTGACAACCGTTGATAGGAACTGCGCCCATGCCTGCTCTTACAACCAGACCGGCCCATGCCGTTCACACGGCGCGCCGATTTCTGAATTCCCTTGTCGCGGCAGTGGTTTTGATAGCTGCCGCGATGCCATTCGCGGCGCCTGCTCTGGCGCATGATGCCAAGCCGACCGCGGCGATGCCGCAAGGCTGGAGCTATCCGTTCTCCTGCTGCTCGGGCTATGACTGCCGCGAGGTTGCGCCGATATCTATCGGCGAGCGCCCCGAAGGCTATGTCATCAAGGGGACAGGCGAAGTCGTGGCCTATAGCGACAAGCGCATCAAGAATTCGCCCGACGGCGCATATCACTGGTGCTCGGTCGCCGGCGCCAATGACGGAAAGACCATCTGTCTGTTCGTGCCGCCATCGTCCTATTGATGCATGTCGCCCCCAAAAGCTTGCCCTTGGGCTTGACCCGAGGGTGTGCAGGGTTTTTGGGATCGACACGCCCTCGATTGGGTTACAACACTTTTGAAACTGCGCATTGCAGACGACAGATCTGCTGACGGAGAGTTGTCAGGAGCGTTTCTTTATGGTGCCTTGCCGTAGGGGCGGCGGGCATTGTGAGGGACTAATCCATGACCATCAAGGCAAGCTGCCACTGCAAGGCGACCACGTTCGAGGTTTCGCAAGCGCCGCAGACGGTGACGCGATGCACCTGTTCCTTCTGTTCGAAACGCGGGTCGTTGTGGGCCTATTACACGCCATCGCAATTCAGACTTACCAGCCCGCCGGAGAATGTTTCGTTCTACCGATGGGGATCGAAAACCATAAAACACGGTTTTTGCGCCACCTGCGGCTGCGGCACCTTCACCGAAACGCCGGACTGGTCGACGGGCGAGCCGAATTTCGACAATCCGAAGATCAGCGTGAATTCGCGGCTGTTCGACCATTTCGATCTCGACAAGGTCGAAGTGGTGGTCATCGACGGCAAGAACCTCTGGTAGACGGTCGAATTGCGGTGGTCGCGCGAGCCGCTGGCAGCCGGGTGGAATGAGCCGGGGAAAGCCGCCGCAGCGGCTTTTGCTGGTCCGCTTTTCGCCGCATTTCATGTTACAAGTCGCTGGAAGGGCTGATGCGGTGCGCCATTGCGCGGCCGTGGTATGGAGAGGGACCACCATATGAAAAAGATTGTGCTCGCCGTCGTGGCGACGGCTGTGCTCGTGAGCGCATGCACCACCGATCCCTACACCGGGGAGCAGAAGGTTTCCAACACCGCTGCCGGCGCCGGTCTGGGAGCGTTGGCTGGTGCCGGGCTCGGCATGCTTGCCGGCGGCAACGACCGCCGCAACGCGCTGATCGGCGCGGGCATCGGTGCGCTTGCCGGCGGCGCCATCGGCGCCACCATGGACCAGAACGAGGCCGAACTGCGCCGGCAGCTTGAGGGCACCGGCGTCAGCGTCACCCGCACCGGCGACCAGATCATCCTCAACATGCCGTCCGACATCACTTTCAACGTCGACCAGGATGCGGTGAAGGCTGGGTTCTATCCGGTGCTGAATTCGGTTGCCCTTGTGCTGAAAAAGTTCCGGCAGACCACCGTCGACGTGTTCGGCCACACCGACTCGACCGGCGGCGACGAGCACAATTTCGACCTGTCGCAGCGCCGCGCCCTGGCGGTCGCCAACTATCTGTCCGGGCAGGGCGTCCATTCCCGCCGCTTCGCCGTCACCGGCTTCGGCAAGACGCGTCCGATCGCCTCCAACGCGACCGCTGCCGGCCGGGCTCAGAACCGCCGCGTCGAGATCCAGCTGTCGCCGCTCACCTGAGGCAAGCGCATGAACCGAGAGCGGCTCCGTACGGGGCCGCTCTAATGGTTATGCCGGACCGCCGGCCGCCGGCGCGCTGCGTTTGTGATATCAGGACCGGGCCGGCTGATCGACAATCGCGGCAACGATCCGGCGCACGATCGGAAGCACAATCAGCAGGCTGGGAAACGCAACAAGCCATGAAGCGCCCCATGCATAGCTCCAGGCCGCAATAAACCCGTCCGTCCAGCCTGCGCCGATTGCCGTCGAAACCGCCGAGACAATCGAGGACATCAGAATCGAAAGAACCAACGGCATCACCACCGCGCCGTAGGAGGGCGGCAGCTTTCTCAATTTGAAGGCTCGGTCCGGTGATGCTTGCATCGAAATCTCCTAATCAGAAAGTGTGCGTAAGCGTTATTGTGAGGACGATCAGGCGGCATGTGCCACCGGCAGCGCCAATTCCCGAATGAAGCTTCGCAGCGAACGCGGCTCGCGGCCAAGCGCGGCGCGCAACGCCAGGCTGTTCCCGCCGAGGCCGTATTTGGCGTAGTGGCTGTGTACTTTGGCCAGCATCTGCAACTGCCGGTCGGTATAGGGAAGGCGGGCTTTCGCCGCCCAGTCCTGAAATGTCGGCTCGCCTGCTGAAACCGGCCGGCCAAGCGCCTCGCTCATCATGGCAACGACCTCTTCGCGGCTGTGCATACCGTCGGCGCACAGCTCGAGGGTCGCATAGGACAAACGCGTTTCGGTCAGTGCGATCGCTGCCACTTCAGCCACGTCGCGATAGTCGACGCGGGCCAGCTTCGCCGTCTTTGGAAACGGCTCGGCGAAAACGCCATGCTCGACGACGGACGGCCAGGCCGCCGCGATATTTTGCATGAAATTGGCCGGGTGCAGAATGGTGTATTCCATGTTCGTCGAATAGAGGGCAGCTTCGACCGGTACCTTGCTTGCATGGTTTTCCAGCCTCGTATTGGTGGGCTGGATCACAGATGAGAAGACGAATTTCCGAACGCCTGCTCGCGCCGCTGCCTCAACCATGGCAACCCCCATGGCGGCTTCGTCGGGAGCAAAGGCCGGCCCGATGTGGAAGACACCGTCGACACCTTCGACGGCCTGTTCAAGGCTTTGATGGTTGCGCAGATCACCGATCGCGATCTCGGATGCCCCGGCTTTCCGGGCTTTTTCGGCAGCCGCGGCGTCACGAACAAGCGCTCTAACCCTGGCATTGCGGCGGACGAGTTCAGGCACCACCAAACCGGCAACGCGGCCTGCGGCGCCTACGACCAGGACGGTTGGACTGGGTGTTCGCATGACGATCTCCTTCCCTCGAGTCTGCCTTTCGGCCTGTGCAGGGAAGATAAAATCTAGCGAACTGCGTTACAATTGATCGATGTGGCGATAGTTTATCCCGATTTTCGGGAGAAATACGCGATGAGCCGGATAGATGATTTCGAAGCCTTCATTGCCATTGTCGAGCATGGCAGCCTGACGGCTGCCGCACGCCGGCTGAACCGCTCACTGCAGTCGGTCAGTCGGTCTTTGGCGACATTGGAGGAATCCATCGGGGTCGAGCTTCTGCACAGGACGACGCGCCGCTCGACGCCGAGCGAAGCCGGTGCGGCCTTTTTCCAACGCATCAAGCCCGCCATCGAGGAAATAAACGAAGCCAGGCTTCAGGCGGCCAACCGACGATCCGAGCCGTCCGGCATCCTGCGTGTGAGTGCCCCGGTTCTGTTCGGCCCGGATTTCCTGATGCCGGTCATCGCCGACTATATGCGGACATATCCCCAGGTTGAGGTTGACCTCCAGCTTTCCGATGAATTTGTCGATCTGGATGCCGTGGGTCTCGATCTGGCGGTCCGGATCGGCGATTTGCCGGATTCCAGTCTACGGGCGAAGCGGCTGGGGGCGTTGCGGCGCGTCGTGTTCGGCGCACCTGCCTACTTTCGACAACGCGGCCGACCGGCCCATCCGCTTGAATTGCGTGAGCATGAATGCATCGTACGAACTGTTGACGGCCGCCCGGGCGAATGGATGTTTCAGATTGAAGGCAAGCCCCGGCCGGTGAAGGTCGCGGGCACCTTCCGGTCCAATTTGATGATATCGATCTATGCAGCCGCGGTTCACGGCTTGGGTTTGGGCTACTCCCCGCTTTGGCAGGTAAAACACCTGGTGGACGATGGCCGCCTGGAGCTGGTTCTGACCGAATTCGAGCCGGTGCCGGTGCCGATACATGCCGTGTGGCCGGAAGGCAGGTCGTCCTCGGCCAAAGTACGCGCTTTTCTGGACCTGTTGGCATCTCGCCTGGAACTCAGGAACCTTTAGGGCCCAAACCAAACTGAGCGCCGATCTTACCTCATCGATATCAAGTTCGTGATCAGAACTGCCTTGACGGCGTCGGGTGCTGGTTGATGGACCTCCAAATGTCCGATGTCGTTCAGCTGATCGATCGTCAAATCTGCCAGTGCCCTGCGTCTTACGGCGGTCCGCCGCCATCTCGTGAAGACAGCGATCATCATTGCTGCGCTTTTCAAGCCAGACCCAAGCAAGCGTTTGGACATGCCGCGGGCGGCGCGAGTTTCCGTGTGAGCCATTGTTTTGGTCTCCCATTTCGAGTTTGCGGATGGGAGCGTGCCACGCAGGCGTTTTCGGGCTGTTCGGCTGTGTGTGAACAATTGGGAGGAGTCCGACGATCCGCCGTTAAATCGGTGTTAAATCGATCCACCGAGATGCTATTCTGTCGCCGCGGTCAAAGTCTGGAGACGATTTGTGCGCATCCGGTTGCTTGGTGGCCTGGAGGTTACTTCCCCGGAGCGCCGGCCCGTCCGGTTCGCCACACGCAAGACTTCGCTTCTTTTTGCTGCTCTGGTTCTCGCAGGCCGCCGCGGCCATCGTCGCGAGCAGCTTTCCGAAGCCTTTTGGCCGGGGCGAAGCAATGGGCAGGCCCGCAATAGTTTGCGTCAGGCGCTGGTCGACATCAGGCGCACGTTCCCCGCCAGCTCGGATGCCACCGTCTACATCGATGGGGATCAGGAAACCGTCGCGCTTATTGCCGGTCCGGATGAGGCGGACATCTCGATCTTCGACCGGAAGCTGGAGGAGGGCCGGACCACTGATCTCGCCTTCGCCGCCGATCTGTACCGCGGTGAGCTGCTTGCCGGGCAAGCCATTCCTGACGAACTGGACGAGTGGTTCAGACCTTATCTGAGCAAGTATCAGCGCAAAGCGCTGCAGTTGGTCGATCGGCTGAGCCTGGCGCTGCCCGCACCCGGCTCAGCGGAAGAGACGGCCTGCGAAGGGCTCGCGGAGAGATTGCTCGCCCCGGATCCGACGGCGGAGGCGGCCCATCGGGCGCTGATCCGCATCCACGCTCATCGAGGTCACGAAAACGCCGCCTTACGCCAGTTCGAGCTGTGTCGGGCAGCTTTGAAAAAACATCTGGATGCAGAGCCTGAGGAGCAGACAAGCTCGCTGGCGGCTTCTCTGCAGTCCCGTGAACGACCTGAACGTCCGCGGCCGGAGCCAAGCTCCGGCGTCGCATCACTGGCGCAGGTTCTGGCGGCCCCGACGAGGCGCGACGACCACCCATCGATAGCGGTGCTGCCGTTTCAGAATCTAAGCGGTGATATGGAGCAGGAATATTTTGCCGACGGTATGGTGGAAGACATTGTCACGGCCTTGGCTCACTTTCGTCACCTGTTCGTAGTCGCACGGAATTCGAGCTTCACCTACAGGGGACGGTCCGTAGACATAGAGCAGGTCGGGCGTGAGCTGGGCGTGCGCTATGTGGTCGAGGGAAGTGTTCGCCGGGCTGGCGACCGCCTGCGCATCGCCGGGCAGCTCATCGACACCTCGACAGGGGCCTATCTCTGGGCCGACCGTTTTGACGGAGCGCTCGCCGAAGTCTTCGATCTGCAGGACCAGGTCGCCTCGAGCATTGTCGGCGCAATCACACCGAAAATGGAGGAGGCTGAGATCGAGCGTGCCAAACGCAAACCGACTGAAAGCCTCGACGCCTATGACTACTATCTCCGCGGGCTGGCGGCCTTTGACCGGACGATCACTAGTAGGTCGGCCATTGACGATGCCTTGCGCCTCTTCATGAAGGCGATCGACGGTGACCCGGAGTTTGCCGCAGCCTATGCGCGGGCGGCGCGGTGCTATGCTACCCGAAAAAGCAACGGCTGGATGGTCGACCGCGCGAAAGAGAATGCCGAGGCTACTCGACTGGCCAGGAGAGCGGTCGAACTCGGAAGGGACGATGCGATTGCGCTTTCCTTCGGTGGATACGTGCTCGGCTACGTAGGTGGCGACCTTGACGACAGTGCGGCTTGCATCGATCGCGCGCTCGTTCTCAACCCGAATCTAGCGGCCGCGTGGGGCCTAAGCAGCTGGGTCAGGGCTTGCTTTGGCGAGCCAGGCAAGGCCGTCGAGCACGCCGCGCTTGCCATGCGCCTAAGCCCATTGGATCCACGCCTGTTCGCTTGGCAATTCAACACCGGGCTCGCTCATTTTTGTGCCGGCCACTACGATGACGCCGCCACTTGGGCGGGAAAGTCGCTGCGGTACCAACCGAACTACGTGAGCGCGATGCGTGTAGTGGCGGCGAGTCATGCCCTTGCGGGGCGCCTGTCGGAAGCGCAGCAGATGATGGCCCGGGTCTGCGAGCTCGATCCCTCGCTGCGGCTTTCGAATCTTGCCGAGGTGCTGCCGCCGTTTTATCGACCGGACGATCGCAGCAGGTACATCGAAGGCCTTCGCAAGGCGGGCCTGCCGGACTAACGCCATCTCAGCGTGAGGCGAGGCCGTCTTATGCCGGCTTCGTGCTTCGCGCGTCGGCGGGACGCGCGAGCGCTGTGGTATCAGACCTTGGCGACGATCCGCATGAAGGCCGGCATGTCGTCGCCGAAGCCCACGGTCGCGTCATTGTCTTCCTGGCGCTGACGGGCAGGGCGCTCGCGCTGTGGCCTGGTATCGCCGCGTTCCGGCGCGCGCCGCTCGCTGCGATCGGGCGAAGCCTTCCGTTCAGGTGAAGCTTGGCGCTCGCTGTTTTCCGAGCGGATCGCCTCTTTGCGGGTACGCCGCTCGCCGATGTCGGCGACCGCGGCTTCGGCCACGACCGGCTGTTCCTCGCTTACCGCTTCCGGCGCCGTTTCCTCGCCACGTTTGGCGTGGCGTTCACGCGGCTTGCGCTCGCCCCTGTCCTTGGCGTCGTCCTTGCGCCCGGCGCGGCGTGGCGCACCACGGCCACGGCGGGGGGCCTCATCCTCGCCGCCTTCGCTGACGACGACCGTCGACAGGTCGCCGTCATGCCACTCGATCTTGGTGCCGATCAGCCGTTCGATGGCGTCGATGTATTTGGTGTCCGATTTGGTCGCGATGGTGAAGGATTTGCCGGAGCGTCCGGCGCGGCCGGTACGGCCGATGCGGTGGACATAATCCTCGGCGTGGATCGGCACGTCGTAGTTGAAGACATGGCTGACGTCGGGAATGTCGAGGCCGCGCGCCGCGACGTCCGAAGCAACGAGATAGCGCAGCTTGCCGTCACGGAAATTGGCCAGCATCTGCATGCGCGCGCGCTGGTCCATGTCGCCGTGCAGGGCGCCGGCGTCGAAATCATATTTCAGCAGCGAGCGGAACAGCTCCGACACCTCGACCTTGCGGTTGCAGAAGATGATGGCGTTCTTCAGCTCGGCATCCTCGGCCTTCATCAGATTGCGCAGCGTCTCGCGCTTGTCCCAAGGCTTTGGCCCGGATTTCACCAGCCGCTGGATGATGTTGGTGGCGGCCGATGCAGCCTTCGACACTTCGACGCGCACCGGCGCGTGCAGGAACTTCTCGGTGAGCTTGGTGATCTCCGGCGGCATCGTCGCTGAGAAGAACAGCGTCTGCCTGGTGAACGGGATCATCTCGCAGATGCGCTCGATGTCGGGGATGAAGCCCATGTCGAGCATGCGGTCGGCCTCGTCGATGACGAGGATCTCGACGCCATTGAGCAGGAGCTTGCCGCGCTCGCGATGGTCGAGCAGGCGGCCGGGAGTCGCGATCAGCACGTCGGCGCCGCGCTCGAGCTTCTTGTCCTGCTCGTCGAAGGACACGCCGCCGATCAGCAGCGCGATGTTGAGCTTGTGGTTCTTGCCGTATTTGACGAAGTTTTCCTCGACCTGCGCGGCTAGCTCGCGCGTCGGCTCGAGGATCAGCGTACGCGGCATGCGGGCGCGGGCGCGGCCCTTTTCCAGCCGGGTGAGCATCGGCAGGACGAAGGACGCCGTCTTGCCGGTGCCGGTCTGGGCAATGCCCAGCACGTCCTTGCCGAGCAAGGCGTGCGGGATAGCACCAGCCTGGATCGGCGTCGGCTCGGTGTAGCCGGCATCGGTAACTGCGGAAAGGACCTTCGGCGACAGGCCGAGGTCTGCGAAGGTCAACGCTTCTTGAGCGATCTGGGTGTCTGAGGACAAGTTTGGCTGTCTTTGGCTGGTTCGGGGGCGCAACATAGACAGTCGCGGCAAGCGCCGCGCGCCTGCAAGATTGGTATTGCAGGTAGGCGCAAGCCTACGATTTGTCAACACAAACGGGCGGCATTGGCGCGATTGTGAAGTCGTAACCTTAATCGCGATGCTTAATTTGCGCAGTGGCTGCTGCGCCGGCTCAGTAGCGGAACTGTTCGGCGAGAATGCGCTCGTTCCACGAATGGTTGGGATCGAACAGCAGCGTCGCCGTCGCCGTCGGCGATTCCCTCACCGTGACCGTCGTCACCGCCTTGACCTCGGTGTGGTCGGCGGCGGCATTCACCGGCCGCTTTTCCGGCTCCAGAATGTCGAAACGCACGATCGCCTTGTTGGACAGCAGCGCGCCGCGCCAGCGGCGCGGACGAAACGGGCTGACCGGGGTCAGTGCCAGCAGCGGAGCGTCGAGCGGCAGGATCGGCCCGTGCGCCGACAGATTATACGCGGTCGAGCCGGCCGGCGTCGCAATCATCACGCCGTCGCAGTGCAATTCCTCCAGCCGCTCTTGCCCATCCACGGTGATGCGGATCTTGGCCGTCTGGTAGGATTGGCGCCAAAGCGCGACCTCGTTGATCGCCAGCGCCGAAATCGTCTCACCCTCCGCCGTCACCGCCTGCATCTCCAGCGGACGGATCGTTTCGGCGACCGCAGCCGCGATGCGCCCGGTCAAGCCGCTGGCGCGGTATTCGTTCATCAGGAAACCGATGGTGCCACGGTTCATGCCGTAGACCCTCTTTCCCGTGCTCATCGTCTCGCGCAGGGTCTGTAGCAGAAAGCCGTCGCCACCGAGCGCCACGACGATCCCGGCATCCTCGACGGATGCCTGGCCGTAGCGTGCCGAAAGGCTTTCCAGCGCTGCATTGGCGTCGGCTGTACCGGATGAGACGAAGGCGAAACGGCTGGCGGTTTTGCTCATGGCTCTCAACGACAACCGATTGGCAACGACCGATTGGTGGCGACCGGTTGCGGGGTCGCGCCAGCGCCGGGTTAGCATGGGCGGGCATTTCTGCAAAGGGAGGGAGGTGTCTTGAGATGGCGGCCAAACAGGGCGCACTCGCGCATCATGTCGGGGGACAAAATGATGTGATGGTTAAGACCTGCCTTAAACTCTCGTAAAGCCGGATCGATCATGTTAGCCGGCAGTGGATGGGCGGCGTGGGGCTAACCAGTCGAGGCCGATCTATTGCCGCTGGCACGCTTGATTATCGTCTTCCTGATGCTGGCAAGTTTTGCCCTGGCTTTCGCGGAACTGGTGCGCCAGTCGGAGGAAAAGAGTTTTAGACCCGAGCCCACGGCCTCACGCTGCGGCGACGCGGCGGGCACACCCTGCCCGCAAAGGGCGCTTTGACGCTATAGCGTAGTCCTTATCGGGCGAGCAGATGGCAGCCGGCCTGGCGCTTTTGCGCGAGATACTCGTCGACAAGCTGGCGATAGCGGACTTTGCCGAAGCTCGGGAAATGCCCACCATGCACGACCGAGACATCGAGACCGCGCATACGCAGCAGCGTTTCGACATAGTCGTCGATATCGGAGTGATAAACGTCGTCGATCAGCGGGCCGTCATAGATGATGTCGCCGGAAAACAGGATGCCCGTCCTGTTTTCGTAGAGCGCAATGCCGCCGGGTGAATGGCCGGGCGTGTGGATCACCTCGAAGGCACGGTCGCCAAGATCGACGATGTCGCCTTGTTCGAGCAACCGGCCGGCTGGTGCGGGTAGGATCCGGTAGCGATTCGTGTCCCAGCCTTGCGGCATGCCGTCGAACATCTCGTCGGTGGCATAGCGGTCGGCAACCGTCCATTCATTGCGCGGGTCGGCGAGGATCCCGGCCTCGGCCGGGTGCACGCAGCGGTCGAGAAATTCGTGATGGCAGCCGATATGGTCGAAATGCGTGTGGCTGGCCACGCAGGTGAGCTTGCGTTCCGTGACCAGCGGCACGTGGCGGCGCAGGCTAAAATGGCCGAGGCCGGTGTCGAACAGCAGATCGCGGTCGCGGCCGCGCACATGCCAGATGTTGCAGCGGAAGAACGGCTTGATCCACGGCTCGTGGATCAGCGTCACGCCATCGCCCATGCGGATGCTTTCGTACCAGTGGCCGGCGTCGATGATTGGAAGCGTGCTCATGTTCAGTCCGCAAGCAGGATGACGTCGCCAGCATCGCACGATACGGCGACAACGTCGCCCGGCTGGACGGCCGATGCGGAGGGGACCTTGGCGATGAAGTGCAACGCCGGGTCGGTCGTGGAGGTTCCCAGCACGCGCTTGAAGCTACCCTGGAAGACGACGTCGCTGACCTTGGCCATGCCAAGCGCTACAGGGCCGCTGGCAGCGCCGAGGACAAGATGCTCAGGCCGGACGGCCAGCGCAACCGTCGAGCCGGCCGGCAATGTGCCAGCCAGCGAGAGCGACCCAAGCTTCGTGGTGACGGTGATTTTGCCGCTCTTCGCCTCGGTCACTGTTCCGGAAATCAGCGTGCTTTCGCCCATGAAGGTCGCGGAAAAGCGCGTCGCCGGCCGTGCATAGACGCGCTCTGGTGGCCCTTCATCCTCGATGCGCCCGTCATTCATCACCACGCAATGGTCGGCCAGCGCCATCGCCTCTTCCTGGTCGTGGGTGACGTGGATGAAGGCGGTGCCGACACGCTTCTGGATCGCCTTCAACTCGTCCTGCATCTGCCGGCGCAATTTGAGGTCGAGCGCACCGAGCGGCTCGTCGAGCAGGAGCACCGCCGGCTCGACCACCAGGGCGCGCGCCAGTGCCACGCGCTGCCGCTGCCCGCCGGAAAGCTGGTGCGGCTTCTTGTCGAAGGCGGTGGCGAGGCCAACCAGCGCCAGCGCCTCGCGCGCCCTTGCTGCCCGGGTTGCGCCATTGACACCCTGCATGCGCAGGCCGAAGCCGACATTGCTGCCGACGCTCATATGTGGGAACAGCGCATAGTCCTGGAACACGGTCGTCGTCGGCCGCTTCGCCGGTGGTACTGCGGTGCAGTCCTCGCCGCGGATCAGCACCTTGCCTTCGCTCGGCATGACGAAGCCGCCGAGAATGGACAAAAGCGTCGTCTTGCCGGAGCCGGACGGCCCAAGCAGGATCGTGTAGCTGCCCGGCTCGATCGTCAGCGAGACATTCTTCAGCACCGTGTGCTGGCCGAAGCGATGCGAGACAGAGCTTATATCGACCAGTGGCGCCGTCATGCCGGCTTCCTCCGCAACAGCATCAGCTCGAACAATACCACCAGCACGATGGAGACGGCGAAGACCAGCGAGCCGACGGCGTTGGTCTTGGGATTGAGACCGGAGCGCAGCAGGTTCCAGATCTCGACAGGCAGCGTCGTGTCGAAGCGCGTCAACAGGAACGAGATGACGAATTCGTCCCAGGAGAAGGTCATCGACAGGAAGAAACCGGCGAAGATCGCCGGCGCCATCACAGGCACGGTGATCAGCAGCAGCACCTTCCATTCGGGCGCGCCGAGGTCGCGCGCGGCGCGCTCGATATTGATCTGGTGGTCGCCCATCTGACTGTAGACGATGGCAAAGCACAGCGGCAGGTTGATCACGACATGGCCGATGCCGGCGGCAAGAAGCGACTTCGGCACGCCGGCCCAGTTGAACAGCACCAGCAGCCCCATGCCGATGATGAGATAGCTGACGGTCAGTGGCAGCGTGATCAGTCCACGCATCAGGCCCGAGCCCGGCAAGGCGAAGCGTGCAAAACCCCAGGCCGAGAGAAAGCCGAGCGTGACGGCGACAGCCGAAGAGAGGACGGCAACCAGCAGCGAGTTGACCAGCGCCGAGGTGAGCCGCGTATCGGCGAGCACGGCCTCGTACCAGCGCAGCGACGGCCCGGTGAAGGGCGGGATCGGAAACGACGTCGCCTGCAGCGAAAACAGTATCAGCACAACCACCGGCAGGAAGATGAAGCCGTAGATGGCGATGGCGTAAAGGCCGGAGACGAGGCGGATGAGAGCGCGCATGGTCAAGCCCGCTCGATCTTCAACCAACGGGCGCAGGCGAGATAGGCAACGGTGACGACTGCCATCAAGATGATCGACAGCGCCGAGGCGAGCGGAAAATCGCCGCGCCGGCCGATCTGCATCATGACGAGCTGCGGCATCAACAGCTCATTGTTGCCGCCGAGGATCTGCGGTGTGATGTAGTCGCCGATGCACAGCACAAAGGTGAGGAAGGCGCCGACCATGATGCCAGGCAGCGTCAGCGGCAGAACGACATGCAGGAATGTCCGGATCGGCCCGGCGCCGAGGTCGGCTGCGGCCTTGCGGTAGCTGGGGCTGAGCTGCTTCAGATTGGCGAAGATCGTCAGCGTCAACAGCATGACGAAGAAATGCACGAAGCCGGTGACGGTCGCTAGCCGCGTATTGGCAAGCTGCAGCGGATCGCTGAACAGCCCGGAGCCGGTCAGCGCGCGGTTGACGACGCCGTTCTGCGCCAGCACCAGCAGCCACGAATAGGAACGCACGACATAGGAGGTCCAGAACGGCAGCACCGCCAGCATCAGCGCCAGCCGCTGCCAGCGCTCCGGCACCTGCTCGGCCAGGATCCAGGCGAAGGGATAGGCAAGCAGCACCGAGATCACGGTGACGATGGCCGTGACCTGCAGCGAGTTCACCATCGCCTGCCAGTAAGATGGATTGGCAAAGAACTGGCTGTAGTTGGACAGCGTGAAGCCGCCGCCTTCATGCGCCGTCAGGCTGGATACCGCCATGGCGACGAAGGGCAGCACGAAGAACAGCAGCGTCCAGCCGAGCGCCGGCGTGACCAGCGCCCAGGGCAGGGCACGCCCGCCCTTGCTGGAAAAGTTCACGACCGGCAGCCGGTCATTGCGCCTGCAGCATTTCGGTCCAGACGTCCTGCATCTTCTTGTCGAGATCGGCGTTCGGCGCCGGATAGGACTGGGCGCGGGCGAGGAACTCCGGCTGCTCGTCGAAGCGCAGGATCTTCTTCTGCTCGTCGCTCAGCGCCGCTTTGGTGTTGGCCGGCATGCCCCAATAGCAGGACGAGGTGGCGAGCCGCGCCTGGCCTTCGGGGCTCATAATGTACTGGATGAATTTAAGTGCCAGGTTCTTGTTCTTGGAATCCTTGAACATTGCCAGCGACTGCGACCACAGCACGGCGCCTTCCTTCGGGATCGAGAAGTCGAGCGCCGGGTTTTCCTTGGCCAGCCCCGCCGTCACCCATTCGCCACCTCCGACCAGTATGTCGACCTCGCCGGTCGCCAGCGCTGTCTGGCTGGCGGTCACTTCGCCGACCAGCTTGGCATTGGCCTTCATTTTGAGCAGCTGTTCCTTGATGGCGGGAAGGTCGGCTTCGGTCAGTTCCGCCGTCTTCTTGCCGATCGCCAGGGCGGCCATGCCGATGACCGGCAGGTAATAGTCGTAGATGGCGATCTTGCCTTTGTATTTATCGCCGGTCAGCGCCGCCATCGACTGCATGTCGGCCGGGTCGACTTTGGTCTTGTTGTAGCCGATCGTGTTGTACCCGAACTTTTCGGTGATGCCGTAGCGCTTGCCGTCGACCACGGTGGAGCTATCCATCTTCACCTGCGGAAACAGGTCGGCCAGCGGCAGCTTGTCTTCCGGCAGTGGCTCGAACAGGCCTTTTTCGACGCCGCGCGGTATGTCGATGCTGTCGATCACCATCACGTCCCAATCGCCGGGCTGCGATTGTTCGACGATCGCCAGGCCAGCGCCGGTGCCTTCGAACTCCTTGACATTGACCCTGACGCCGTTGGCCTCCTCGAAAGGCTGCAACAGCGCCGGATCGGCGTGATCGCACCAGATCAGCGCGTTGAGGTCCTGCGCCTGAGCGAGGCTGCCCGTCGCCAGCAGCAGTGCCGCCGCGGCACATGCGCTGTGGAGATGGCTCTTCAGAACCGAAATCGTATTCCTGGTAGTTGGATTGGGGGTCTTTGGATTGATGGACATCGAGTGTTCTCCCTTGCCTTTTTTGGCTTGTGGCAAAAAATTGAACCAATTCTAAAATTGAGTCAATTCTGTTTTTGTGGCAAACAGCCGCTATGAGCGGATTGCGGGCAAGGCAGAAGGCGGATCGGCACCGCCGCATCATCGAGGCGGCGGCGGCGCTTTTCCGCGATGCCGGTTATGAAGGCGCCAAGATCGAGACGATTGCCGCGCAGGCTGAAGTCTCGGTCGGCACGATCTACAATTATTACCAGAACAAGGGCGACATCCTCGGCGCCATCGTTTCGATGGAGGTCAACGAAGTGCTCAATGCCGGGCGCGGCGTGGTGGCCAACCCGCCGGCCAATGTCGGCGACGCGCTGGACACACTGCTCGGCATCTATATCGAGCATTCGCTGCATTATCTCAGCAAGGAGATGTGGCGACAGGCGATGGCGATCTCGACGCAACTGCCCGACAGCCCGTTCGGCCAGGCCTATACCGCGCTCGATCGGGCACTGACCGAGCAGATCCGTGCGCTGATCGCCCGCCTGCAGGCGCTCGGCCTGGTGCGCCGCGACATCGACGGGACGGCGCTGGGCGAACTCATCTTCAACAACATGAACATGATGTTCATCGAGTTCGTGAAGCGCGAGGAGGCGAGGATGGCCGAACTGCGCACTGCGATACGGCGGCAGAATAGGATATTGGTGGTGGCGATTGGGGTTTGACTGCAGTCACCCAGCCGAAAGACCTGCCCGAGCGAGGGCTTCGGGCGCCGGCGTGACGTGCCCGTGCGGCTTGCAATAGCCGGGGTCGATCGCGCGATAGCCGAGCAGATGGCCGAGTGGCGCCAGGATCCCCAGCGCCACTCGCTGAATCGCAGGTGGCGGGTGCGTGAAGACGATAACGTCGGCAAATTCCCTGGCGATGACCGCCGCCTGAAGCGGCGAAGGCCTGCCTTTTTTGTCCACCTTGCCGGCATTGGCCAGGCCGAAGAGCATGCCAATCAGCAGCTCGAAACGGTTCGGGTCGATATCGTCCGCACCCGGCGCCCGGTCGACTTCGACCAGGACATGCGCTTCTTCGGTTTTCCTGCTGTTCCACCAATCATGTGCGACGCCTGCTTCGATCGCGGCGGATTGGCCAGGCCCCAGAGACAAAGTCTTCCCGGCGATGCAAGCATCGAGCCGGCCGCCGAGGACGGTAAACCGTTCCGTCAGGTTCGGGTGGAAGTGCTCGCCCACCACTGCGGCTCCCGGCCGAGCGGTCAGATGGGCGATGCCTGGCCCATCTCCGCGGTCTTCCGTGCCACGCAGGATGACAGCATATTCGCCGGTCACCTTGTTCTCGTAGACATCTCCACAGCGTGACATGGATCAGCTCGTGGGTTCATAGCATCAGCGCCGCCAACTATACGGTTGAAGGCATGGTGCTTCAACGCCTACAGGCGCCGACGTTCTGTTAACACAGGCGCGACGCCCTACCGAACATGCTTTGGAGGCCGCGCTCGCGGAAACGGCACGACCGTCAGCGGCGCCTTGCGGAATTCTGCGATGGCTATTTCTTCAATCAGCGCGTCGAGGGCCTCGTTGACGCGCCGGCTCGTTTCATCCGCGCCGCAGAGGCGGTTTTGTGCGCACTCCAAAAGCTCGCGCGCCGCGGCGAAATCGCTTCGCATGACAACACCCTTTGGTTTTTGGCCCGCCGCACCGACATTGTCGGCGCGCTTAATTGAGCGAGTGCTAATATACACAGGAGCAATTTAATCGAATGGTACGAGATGGCCGAGGCCGGGAGAGCGGGCCGAAATGACGGCTCTGCAACGGCGAAGACACGCCCGGGCTCAGCGTTTCCAGATATGAGATGCTAGCTCGTTGTCTGGCGACAGATTTTGCCAGCAATTTCACGGAAGTTTCTGGTGACCCGACGAGGACGGTCCCGACACGTACGCCCCTAGTACGATCTTGGGCGGCTTAGATATTCTCTGGCGGCGGCAATCTGGCGTCGATGCTCGCGGAGGAAAGCCGCGCCGAAACAAATCGCAAAGGCCAGTACGGAAAGGCTTGTCGTTGCTCTTGATGCTGGATCGGGATCGGGACTTATCAGGAAACGGAAACCAAGCGCGAAGGCGAAGACGATAAGGCCGCCAAACATACCGTTGATGAAGGGGGCGGTCGTGCGTTTCTGCTCCAACGAAGACTCCTAGGTTTTCCGCTAGGGAACTATGGTTTCCGCTAGGGAATATATGCGTTGAAGCTGATGTGCTACCGATCTGACGGCCCCGGCCTGTGGATATCGGGGACGAGCAGATATCAAGCGCCCCGGAGGTCTCAAGAAGCCCGCACTGGTGCCCCCGGACGGAATCGAACCGCCGACCTTCGGTTTACAAAACCGCTGCTCTACCAGCTGAGCTACAAGGGCACGGCGCTCGGGTTAGCATATTTGCTGCGCCAGTAAAGACAAAACTCCGTTTTCGGCTGCCGCGACCGCGCCGGTTCTGCCGCCAGGGCGTCCTGAAAACGGCCAATTCGCTTCCTATATTGACCGAAGGTGCAATCGCATCAGCGAGGCTGTCGCATGATCAGGTTTGTCATCATTCTCCCGCTCGTCGTCGTGGCCTGGGTTCTCCTGGTGAAGCTCGTCAGGGATCTGAAGCGCGCCAATATCGACTGGACCGGCGTCCACCACCATCATCGGCTTCATCGCGCTCGCCTTCTGGCTTCGCCATATCACCGGCATGGGCTGAGGTCTGCCGATTGTTCCGGTGAACTGTCGACCGGCGACTGTTCGTGGTCGCGGCCGACGCATCAGGCCGGGCGATTTCTCCCTTCGAGAAAAAATCCAAAAAGATCTTCGAACCTTTTTCCTTGTTGCGACGACTGACGGTCAAGAGGCGGTGGGTCGCCTCTCACAACAAGGAGATCGTCATGTTCAAACGCACCATCGTTTCCGGCCTCGTCGCCACCACCGTCGCCGCCGCCATGCTGGTTGGTACGGTTCAGCCTTCGGCCGCCCATCACAAGCACTACAACAAGCACCTCGGCATCGGCATTGCTGCAGGTGTCGGCGGCTTCCTGCTCGGCAGCGCGCTCGCCCAGCCGCGCACCGTCTATATCGAGGAAGACGGCGGCTCCTGGCATGTCCGGCGCTGCCTCAATCGCTACCAGAGCTACGACCCGTACTCGGACACCTATGTCGGGTACGACGGTTATCGCCATCGCTGCCACCTTTGAGAGCCACTACCGCCCGCTTTGAGAGGAGGTGACCGTTTCAGGCAACCGGAAGAAGGGGCATCCCACCGCCCCTTTTTCTGTATGTCTGAGTTCCTATTCGAATGGTCGACTGCCAATGTCGGCCTAGCTCATCATTTTTGAATTGGGCGCCGTCGACGAAACTGCCAATCTCCCCCCTTGCGGGGGAGATGCCCGGCAGGGCAGAGGGGGGTGCTGCCCCGCACTACTTGTCAATAGATGACAGTCAAGCCTACGCCAATTCCCAGTTGGAGTGGCTGAACATCGACGTCGGCGATCCTTCGCACCCCCCTCTGTCCTGCCGGACATCTCCCCCGCAAGGGGGGAGATTGGATTGCCGCACGGCTTTCGCCAATCGCCAACACTGAAAACTGCCTTATCCCGCCGTTCGGCTCTTGCCGATGTACAGGGGTTTCCCAGCAGCCTAATCTACAAGCCGAACAGCAATCTACTGCCGAGCCGAAACAGGGAGAGGGCGCTTGGGCGAGCACGATCCGAACGAAGAGCCGATCGAGACGATTTTCCGCAACGGCACAATCACCACCGTCGGCATCCTGCTGGCGTTCTCGCTGGGCTTCATCACGCATTGGGCCGCCAACCCGATACCATGGGAAATCTATCACCTGGCCGCCGTCGTGCCGATTTTGATCGGCATTGCCCTGCAGATACGAGCGCTGCGGTTGCTGCTCGACATAACGTGTCTACAACGGCGCGTTTATGAACGCGCCAATCGCATCTTCATTGCCGGCCTCATCTTCACCGCCTGCGGAGTTGGGCTGGCGATGCTGCTTGATTTCTACGACCTATCGACCAAGAGCGCGGTGCCCGGGGCCTAGCTCTGGCCATCCTGGCAGATGTCGCACCATTCGGCGCTGGTCAGCGCTGCCATGCGCTCGGTTCGCTGCCAAGGCCGGGAGGGGTCGGCAGGCCGCCGATCATCCTCGTCACCTCCGCAGCTGCATCGCGCAGCAACGGGCCGATCTCGGCCAGCCGTTCCGGCGTGACCCGCACCGTCGGCCCGGAGACTGAAACGCCGCCAATCGGCTCGCCGAACTCGTTGAAGATGGCGGCGGCAACGCAGCGCATGCCCGGATGCCGCTCCTCGTCGTCTACTGACCAGCCGCGCAGCTTGATCGTCACCAGGTCGCGGGCGAGAGCCGAGATGTCGGACAGCGTGTTTTCAGTGAAGCGCTCCAGCCCGGCCCGGCGCAGGATAGTGGCGACGCGCTCCGGCTCGAGATGCGCCAGCACCGCCTTGCCGATGCCCGAGGCGTGGAAAGAACTGCGCGTGCCCGGCGGGAAGAAGGCGCGGATCGCCTGGTGCGTCTCGACCTGGCTGACGAAGACGACGCAATCGTCCTCGGCGACACCGAGATTGGCGGTCTCGCCGGTCTTCTCCATCAATTCCTGCATGACGATGCGGGCGCGATCGACCAGCTTGCGGCGGCGCAGGAACGCCGCGCCCATGCGATAGGTCTCGACGCCGATCGACCACAGCTGGTCGGTGCCGTCGAACTCGACCATGCCATGGTTCTCCAGCGTCGTCAGCATGCGGTAGGCGGTGGATGCCGGCAGACTGGAGCTGGCGGCGATCTCGCTCAGCGACAGGCCACTGCCGTCGGCCACGATTGCCAGGATGCGAAGCGCCCGGTCCAGCGACTGCACCGAAGCGGCCTCGGACGGTCCGTTGAAGGCGCGCGGCCGGCCGCGCTGGCGTTTTTCGGTGGTTTCCATGGATCCATTCTTCCCCTGTTCGCCCAAGCAAGCAATGAAAAAGTTTTTCATCGATTTGCGAAGCGAATTCATGGAAAACAGAAAGGCCAATCAATTCAATTCACAAGAGCCGCTCTCTAGAAATGAAAAAATATTCTGAAAAAATTGAAAAATAGTCGGCGCACTGGCATCATCGGCCATCAACAATTCCGTGGAGGCTGACATGGCCAAGATGCGCGCAGTCGACGCAGCGGTTCTCGTCCTCGAAAAGGAAGGCATTTCCTGTGCCTTCGGCGTGCCGGGTGCTGCGATCAACCCGCTTTATTCGGCGCTGAAGGCGAGGGGCAGTATCCGCCACATCCTTGCGCGGCACGTCGAGGCGGCTTCGCATATGGCCGAAGGATTTACCCGCGCCAGATCGGGCAATATCGGTCTGTGCATCGGCACTTCGGGTCCCGCCGGCACCGACATGATCACCGGCCTCTATTCGGCCGCTGCCGATTCCATCCCGATCCTCTGCATCACGGGGCAGGCGCCGCGGGCTCGCCTCAACAAAGAGGATTTCCAGGCTGTCGACATCGCCGCCATCGCCGCGCCCGTCGCCAAATGGGCTGTTACCGTCATGGAACCTTATCTGGTGCCGATGGCGTTGCAGAAGGCGTTCCATCTGATGCGCTCGTCGCGGCCGGGGCCGGTTCTCGTTGATCTGCCGGTCGATGTGCAACTGGCTGAGATCGAGTTCGACATCGATGCTTATGAGCCGCTGGTGCCGTTCAAGCCGGCAATGTCGCGCGCTCAGGCGGAGAAGGCCCTGAAAATGCTCAATGCGGCCGACAAGCCGCTGATCGTCGCCGGTGGCGGCATCATCAACGCCGATGCGTCGGACCTGTTGATCGAATTCGCCGAAGTCACCGGCGTGCCTGTCATTCCGACGCTGATGGGCTGGGGCGCGATCCCCGACGACCACCGCCTGATGGCTGGCATGTGCGGGCTGCAGACCTCGCACCGCTACGGCAATGCGACGATGCTCGAAGCCGATTTCGTATTAGGCATCGGCAACCGCTGGGCCAACCGCCACACCGGTTCGGTCGACGTCTACACCAAGGGCAAGAAATTCATCCACGTCGATATCGAACCGACGCAGATCGGCCGCGTCTTCGCGCCGGACCTTGGCGTCGTCTCGGACGCCGGTGCGGCGCTTAAAATGCTGCTCGACGTCGCCACCGAATGGAGGACGGCCGGGAAATTGCGCGACTGGTCGGGCTGGGCCGGCGAATGCCGGCAGCGCAAGAAGACGATGAAGCGCAAGACGCATTTCGACCAGGTGCCGCTGAAGCCGCAGCGCATCTACGAGGAGATGAACAAGGCGTTCGGCCGCGACACCACCTACGTCACCACGATCGGCCTGTCGCAGATCGCCGGGGCGCAGTTCCTGCATGTCTACAAGCCGCGCAACTGGATCAATTGCGGCCAGGCCGGGCCGCTCGGCTGGACATTGCCGGCGGCGCTCGGCGTTCGCGCCGCCGATCCGGACCGTACCATTGTCGCACTTTCCGGCGATTATGATTTCCAGTTCATGATCGAGGAACTGGCAGCCGGCGCGCAGCACAGACTGCCCTACATCCATGTCGTCGTGAACAATGCCTATCTCGGCCTGATCCGCCAGGCGCAGCGCGGGTTTTCGATGGATTTCGAAGTCAGCCTGGCCTTCGAGAACGTCAATCGACAGGGCGATGCCGAAGCTGGCTACGGCGTCGACCACGTCGCTGTCGCCGAGGCGATGGGCTGCAAGGCCGTCAGGGTGCGCAAGCCGGAGGAATTCGCCGGTGCCTTCGAGGAGGTGCAGCGCCTGATGAACGAGCACCAGGTTCCGGTTGTGCTCGAATTCATCCTCGAGCGCGTCACCAACGTTTCGATGGGCACCGAAATCGACAAGATCACCGAGTTCGAGGAGCTTGCCGAGCATCACGAAGACGCGCCGACGGCGATCGTCATGCTCGACTAGCTGTTTTATGAGGAATTACTGCCATGCCACGGTTTTCAGCCAATCTTTCGATGCTCTTTGGCGAGCACGACTTCCTCGACCGCTTCGATGCCGCCGCCCGAGCGGGCTTTAGGGGTGTCGAGTATATCGGTCCCTATGACCATGCGCCGGATGTCGTTGCGGCAAGGTTGAAGCAGAACGGGTTGACGCAGGTCCTGTTCAACCTGCCTGCCGGTGACTGGGCCAAGGGCGAGCGCGGCATCGCGATCCTGCCGGACCGCATCCCGGAGTTCCGGCAAGGCCTTGCCAAGGTCGTCACCTACGCGCACGCGCTGGGTTGCGAGCAGGTCAATTGCCTCGCCGGCATCGCGCCGCAGGGCGTCGATCGCTCCGTGCTGGAAGACGTCTTCGCCGAAAATCTGGCTTTCGCGGCGGAAAAGCTGGAGCAGGCCGGCATCCGGCTGCTGATCGAGCCGATCAACACCCGCGATATCCCGGGCTTCTTCCTGAATTACTCGGACCAGGCGCTGGCGCTGATCGACCGCGTCGGCTCGAAGAACCTGTTCCTGCAATACGACATCTATCACATGCAGATCATGGAGGGGGATCTCGCCCGTACCATCGAGGCAAACCTCAACCGCATCGCGCATATCCAGCTTGCGGACAATCCTGGCCGTCATGAGCCGGGGACGGGCGAGATCAATTTTCCTTTTTTATACAAGCACATCGACAGGATCGGGTACCCCGGCTGGGTCGGGGCGGAGTACAAGCCGAAGGGCGGAACGGAAGCCGGGCTCGGGTGGTTTCGGGACGGGGCCGGGCAGGGGAGTGCGGCGGCATAGACGCTACGTATCGCACGTCGCGTTCCTGCGCGCCCCCCTCTGGCCTGCCGGCCATCTCCCCCACAAGGAGGGAGATTGGATGTCACCGCCGCTTTCGCCAATTTTCGAGGTCGGGAAAGTTTAACGGCCGGAGCGCGAACTGCCGATCTCCCCACTCGTGGGGAGATGGCCGGCAGGCCAGAGGGGGGCGCGCAGGAACGCCGCCTTAACAAGAAACGGAGAAAGACATGGAAACCATCGGCTTCATCGGACTCGGCATTATGGGCGCGCCGATGGCGGGGCATCTGCTCAATGCTGGCTATCACCTCGTCGCCAGCGACCACCGCTCGAAACCGCCGGCGGATCTGGTCACCAGGGGATTAAAGACCATCACCGGCCATGACGCTGTCGCCCGTGCCGCCGACATTGTCATCACCATGGTTCCCGACACACCGCAGGTCGCCGACGTGCTGTTCGGCCAAAACGGCGTCGCATCCGGCCTGAAAAGAGGCAAGCTGGTCATCGACATGAGCTCGATCTCGCCGATCGAGACCAAGGCCTTTGCAAGAAAGGTCAACGATCTCGGCTGCGACTATCTCGATGCGCCGGTGTCGGGCGGCGAGGTCGGCGCCAAAGCGGCATCGCTGACCATCATGGTCGGCGGCGAGGAAACAGCCTTCGAACGCGCCAGGCCCATCTTCGAGAGGATGGGCAAGAACATCACTTTGGTCGGGCCCAACGGCGTCGGCCAGACCACCAAGGTCGCCAATCAGATCGTCGTCGCGCTGACCATCGAGGCCGTCGCCGAAGCGCTTGTCTTTGCTTCAAAAGCCGGCGCCGACCCGGCCAAGGTCAGGCAAGCGCTGATGGGCGGGCTGGCCGCCTCGCGCATCCTGGAAGTGCACGGCGAGCGCATGATCAAGCGCACCTTCGCACCCGGCTTCCGCATCGAACTCCACCAGAAGGATCTCAATCTCGCGCTGGAAGGCGCGAAAGCCCTCGGCGTGGCGCTGCCCAACACCTCAACGACGCAGCAATTGTTCAATTCCTGCGCCGCTAATGGCGGGGCCAAGGAGGATCACTCGGCGCTTGTTCGAGCGCTGGAGCGGATGGCGGGATGTGAAGTAGGGAAGTAGGGAATAGGAGAGAATAAGGGAGTAGAGACGTGCAGTTAGCGAATACCGTGAATATGCTTTCCCCTACTCCCTTATTCCCCTATTCCCTAACCTAGAAACTTCCTCGCCGCATAAAGCGCCACCGCCGCCGCATTCGACACGTTGAGCGAGCGGATGGCGCCGGGCATGTCGAGCCGGGCCAGCGTCGTCACCGTCTCGCGCGTCTTCTGGCGCAGGCCCTTGCCTTCGGCGCCGAGCACCAGCGCTATTCTGTCGCCGGAAAAACTCTTTTCAAGCTCCGCCGGTCCATCCGAATCGAGACCGATGGTCTGGAATCCGGCATCGTGCAGCTGGCCGAGCGCATCGGCGAGGTTCTTTACCTCGATCTGGTCGATATGCTCGAGCGCGCCGGAGGCCGACTTCGCCAGCACGCCGGATTCCTGCGGGCTGTGGCGCGCCGTGGTGATCAGTGCGCCGGCACCGAAGGCCACCGCCGAGCGCAGGATCGCGCCGACATTGTGCGGATCGGTGATCTGGTCGAGCACCAGCACCAACCTGGTGTCGCCGAGCGCATCGAGGCGTTTCGGTTTCAGCGGCTCGGCCTCGATCAGCACGCCCTGGTGCACGGCATCCGAGCCGGTGACCTTGTCGATGTCCCTGGGTTCGACCAACTCCGCCTTGAAGGGCAAAGCGCCGAGATCGGCGATTGCCAGCCGCTCGGCAGCGTTGCGCGTCACCAGCATTTTCTTGATCTTGCGGCGCGGATTGTCGAGTGCGGCCCGCACCGTGTGCAGCCCGTAAAGCCGCACCAGCCCGTCCGCCACGTTCTCGCCGGGCGGCACCGGCTGGCGTGGCCTGAACGCCGGCGCGCCGCCGCTCTTCTCGTCGCGATGCGCTCGGCGCAGCTTGGCGTAGTGGGTATCTTTCGGGGTCTTCGATTTGTTATCGTTGCTCATGGCGGCCTCTATAGCCGTGTCGTCCGGCGGTGGATACAGCTGCACGAGGTGCTTGTCAGGCGAGGTGCGAAATTCAGCGCTTTTTGCCGGGCTGTTGTGGTTGACAGTTTTGGGCGCTGCCGCCATAAGGCGCTTCGCGGAAGGGCTGCTTTGGCGGCCGCGACGCGTCGATGCCTCGTTGCATGGCTCCGGCGGCAGACTGGAGAGGTGCCCGAGTGGTTAAAGGGGACGGACTGTAAATCCGTTGGCTATGCCTACGTTGGTTCAAATCCAACCCTCTCCACCACTGCCGGCCCGGAAGCCCTGAAACGCAGAGCGAGCGTCGGAGCGTATCCGATGCTTGACTGAAAGGCGCGGGTATAGCTCAGTGGTAGAGCAGCAGCCTTCCAAGCTGAATATGCGGGTTCGATTCCCGCTACCCGCTCCAGCCATCCACTTGAAATCATTGATGAAATCTCTTTCCAAATAATGCGCCGTGTCACGCGTGTCACTGGCGTGTCACTGTCTTAGCTTGGCCCGCGCCTCGGCCACCTTGCGGTTGTTGTCGAGGTCGCCGTTGCGGACGTAGCCTTGCGTCGTCTTGGTCGTGGTGTGGCCGGCCATCTTGCGGGCCGATTCGAGGTCGGTGGCGATCTCGGCTTCCGAAATCGCGCCGGCGCGGGTGTCCATCGACCAGACGCTTGCGGGCACCTTCGCCGCCGTGGCGATCTCGCGAAAGTTGGTGGCATAATAATTTTCCCGATAGGGCAGGCCGGTAACTTCCGAGACGATCAGCGGCCCAAACGCGGGCAGCTTGATGCGCTTCAGCACCATCTGCACCAAAGGGCATTTGCCGAGATCGTGCTCGGTCGCCGCCTTGTTCTTGGCTGTGATGGGCACCGTCAGGACATTGTTGGCGGAGATGTCGGCCACCGTCAGGCCGCGCCATTTGGTGTTGCCACGCACGATGCCGCCGGCATCGCCTGCCTCGAGGGGAAGCCATTCGCCGATGATGTGGATGCGGCGCAGTGCGGTGTCCCATTGCAGCGCCTGCGTCAGCGCGATCGACGGCCGCTCCAGCCTGATCGCCTTGGCGCAGATGGCGAGCGCGTGCCTGTATTCCATCTTGACGCGGCGCGGGTCAGGCGTGGCGAACTCCATCAAGGACAGGATCTCTCGCGCCTGCGCGCAACCGGCCAGGCGCTCCGTCGTTCCGAAGGACAGGACCGATCGCAGCTTGCGGATGGCGCCATGCGCCCGGCGCCTGCGGCCTTTCGAGCCCCATTGTTCGAACCAGCGGCGGAAATCCGAGCCGACCAGGTTGGGCACCAGGCGCTTGCCGACGGTGTCGACGATGAGCTTCAACGATGGATCATAGTCGCGGATGCGGGTCGAATGCTTCAGCGCCTGATAAGGCGATTGCGGATGTGTCTTGTAGACCAGGACCGCCGACGTGACCGACCCGTCATATTCCGGGCTCTTGCCGTGGCCTTCCAGATCGGCGAGCAATTCATCGGTCCAGCTCTGGCAGATTTTCGAGATGGCATGATCGTCTGTTGTGACGTCCGGATGTTCAAGCATGGCTTGGGCGATCGCTTCATCGGTGATCGGCCGCGGGCCGAGCGCCTTCGGCGCCTTCCTGCAAGCCCGCTGCGGCACCCAGTAATGGGCGCGGCTGCCGTCCGCCCTCGGCCGGTATTTGTAGCCCGGCCGGTCCTTTCGCTGTTCAGTCATTAAAATTTTCCTCTCCGTCCACGGCGGCGGGAATGCCGCCGGCACGGGAAGGAGAGTCCAAACCGGCGCGGCGGTCAAAGAAAACTTCGACGGAACGGCGATCGGTCTTGTTCACAAGCTGGTCGCGGGGCGGAAAATGGCGCGTTGCGCGCAGCCGGTCGAGCGCGCGCTCGGAGAGGCCGAACCATGCCCTCAGCTCCTGGTCGGTCATAAAGCGCGGCACGAATCGCTCGTCCAGCTTCATGGCTTCGCCTTCCTGATGGCGTTGCCGCTGGTGATCATCGCAGCGCCGTCGGCGAACTCGACGCGGATCGAGTTGAAGCGGGCCGGCCTTGGCAGCCCGAAGCCCGGCAGGGCGAACGAGGCGGTACCGGCGCGGCTGCGCGCGCTGAGGCGGCAGGGCTGGCCTTTGCGGCCGTGACGATCCCAGCGATAGAGGTAGGGAAGGGCGGTCAAGCCGGCCTCCAGTCCCAGAAGCCTTGCGCGCCCTTGGCGGGCTGGATCGGTTCCAGCGGCTCGATCGCGGTCAGCGGCCACGCCCAGTTGCTATGCTCCTGACGGTCACTGTCGTTCAGCCTGGCGCCGAATTCCGAGACGATCTCGAAGGCGCGCCGCGGCTGTCCGAGCACGGCCGTGCCGACGATCGAGGCGAGCGGCAGGGCGAACGGGTTGGAATGCCAGCGCTCGAGCATGGCCAGCGCTTCCGGCTTCAGCGCCGTCGACCAGGCCTCGGTCGAGCGAAGGCGAATGATCAGGTCGGCGATCTCCGCCTTCTTCACCGGCCGGGCGCCGGCATGGATGGCAATCCGCTGCCCGCGAATCGCCACAGGCGCGGGCCAGCCGCGAAACTCGTAGGGCTTGACGCCGGCGATGATCAACGTCGCCCAAGGCTGCCAGATGGTCAGCGCTTTCATGCCGACACCTTTGGAAAATCACTGTGCTCGACGCCGTCGAGAAGCCGGCCGGCGGCCTTCTTGCCGAGTTTCGCAATGGGCGCGCCATCGAGCGGCCAGATCTCGGCGTTCTTGATCTGTCGGATTGACCCGTTTGGAAAATACCAATGCGTCGGGCCATCGGCGCCCGGCGCCATCGTCGGCGCCCAAGCCCCCCATTGCTTGAAAAAGAAAGATACACGGTTGATGAAACACTGCCGGCCTATGTCGCGAGCCCAGGCAGGATGCATAGGACGGGCATGGCGCCCGCTTTCGCCACCAACGATTACCCAGTCGAGGCCCCGCTGGCAGCGATCGTCGTGGTGATGATGAAGCTGCCGAGGATCTGCGTTGTGCAGGATGCCGTGGATGATCTCACCAGCCGCGCCAGCGTGCTGGTGCCGGCCATCGCAGCCGCGTTGACCGCCGACCCAGCGCGTTCCGCCAAGCTTCGATTCGAGATTGATCGGCCCGAGCAGCGGCTCGGCCGAGACGAAGCGCACACCCGCCGGCGTCGCAAGCAGATCGGGCACTCGCTTGTCGGCGGACGCCTGATCCTCGGCCGAGACGCCCAGCCAGACGTTCGGCAGAGGCAGCCATGGCGCGCGGCGGTCGAGGATCGGATGACAGACCTTCATCAATTCCGGGGTGGCATCGAGGCGTCGTGCGACCGCATTCATCCAAAAGGCTTCGCGCTCGACATTCGCCATGTAGGCGCGTAAGCGCGACGCGCGTTTGGTGAGGAAGATGAAGGTGTGGTGGGGCGACAGGGCTGCGATCGCGAAGATATCGTCCAGCTGGGCGTCGCTGACAAAAGCCGCAAACAGGTCTGTCATCGAGCCGCAGAAGATGGTGCGCGGCGTTTTCCAGCGTAGAGGATCCTGCAGCGTCTTTTGGTCGAGAAATACCTCTATGTCGCGCTCGTGGCCGGGCTTGTAGGCCAGGCCGGTCCCGAGGCGCAGGTTGAAGCCTTCAGCGTAACAAAAGCGGCAGCCTTCGGAATCGTGGGTGCAGTGCCAGCCGACCTTGCCGGTGGCGCGGTTGCGCGCCCGAACCGGGTTCCAGCTCGCGCCCTTGGTGCCCGGCCGCTGCGTCCACTCGATCGAAGTGCCGTCAGCCATTCTTGCCTCCCTGATCGACCAGGCCCCAGCCATACTCGCCGTCGACCAGGCGCGGCTCGATCCTGCCCTGCTCATAGAGTTGCAAAGTCGCTTCGAAGAGGTCTGGCGGCATGGCGGCGCGGGCGGCTGCAATTGCGCGTTCAGCGAAAGCGCCGGTGTCTTTGGGAGCGTCAGCCATTTAGCGCCTCCAGTGTCTTCCCGTCGGCCGAGACGCGGAACTTCACGCCTTGCGACCAGTATCCCATGTCGACGGTGATCCGCACGCCATCGGCGGCGACCGGGGCGGACATGTCGGCGAGCGCCTTGGCGAATTCGTCCATCGTGTCCATGCAGGTTTCGTAGTCTTCGTCCCAGGCGAACCAGTTGGATGCGGCTATGCGGGCGGATGGCGGCAGGTCGACGGGCTCGGCCGGCAGCGCCGCAGGCCGGAACATGTCGACCGTCCTGTCGTCGCGGGGATCGTCCAGCAACCAGGTGCCGTCGGGCATCAGAGTGATCTCGACGGAGCCGCGCTCCTCGTGCCAGACGAATTCAACGACCTCGCACGGCTCCAATGTGGCGACGACACCGCCTTCCGGATCGTCTTCATTGCGGATCATGGTGACGCCGGACAAGGTCGGCGAAAGCCAGTCCTCGGCGCGAACGCGGCCGGGCGGCATCGATTCATCGAACAGGGCGGCAGGCCACCATTTGCGCGACGGGCGGAAGGTCGGGAGATCAAGCATCCGCCTGGCCTCCCGTTTGCACGGCCGAAAGCTGGTCGCCGTTGAAGATGTGCAGCATCCCGCAATATTCGATGCCGGTCGCCTCGACGACGAAACGCTCGTTGCCGCTGATCGTCGTGAAAGCGGCCCGCACTTCGCCGGGGTAGGGATAACCCAGCTTCTTCACGACATTCGTGCCGACGGGCAGGCGAGGGATATCAATGCCAGACGTGTGCTCCGGCAGCGGCCCATGCTTCGGCTTCGCCGCATGCTTGGCGCGGATCTTGTCGACATTGCCCCAGCAGCGGGTCAGCTCATTCTCGGCCGCGAGCGTTTTGTCGAGGCCATGGGCGTTGCAGAGCGCCGCAAGCGTCACCTCGACGCCGCCCGTCTCTTGGTGCGGGTCGCCGATCGGCCGGCCGAAGACATAGTCGACCAGCTGGTGCGCCTCGCTGGCGGTGCAGCCGAGCGCCTGGACCAGCTCGAGCGATTCCTCGAGGAAGCGGTGGTTGCGTTCCATACCGTCGGCGGCGATATCCGCGCCGAAGCAGGCGAGCATGAAAGACCGGACGCGATCCTGAAATCCGCCAACTGTTCGCTTAAGCGCTGCAAGGGCGTCTCGGGCTTCCTGCTGGTAGCGGTTGTTGGCTTCGAGCAGCTCGCGTTCGCGCGCTTTAGTTTTCTCGCGCAGCTTCGGCGCATGGTTTGCAGCATATTCCATTGCGGTATAGAGCGACCGCTGCTGTGCCGCACTGCAGCCGGCCGCATAAGCATCGCGAAGGAACAGTTCTAGATCGTCTCGCGGATCGCCTTCGGCGCGAGGATGGTCATCAATCACGTTTGCCATCATCATACCCTCATTGGCATCAGGACGAAGAGCGGCTTCAGGCCGGTCTCGTCGGCATCTTCCGGCTGGATCAGCGTCGGCGAGCCTGGGTCGCCGAGGCTGAACACCAGGCGCTTGCTTTCGCTGGCGTTGAGCAGGTCGAGGCAGTAGCGGCCGTTGAAGCCGATCTCGACGCTTGATCCTTCGCCATGCTCGATCGTGACTTCGTCGTTGGCGCTGCCGGCGTCAGGGTTGTTGGTGGTCAGCACCAGGTTGCCGCCGGCCTCGAAGGCGAACTTCACCGCGCTGCCGCGTTCGATCGACACTGTGGTGACCCGGTCGACGGCGCCGGCAAGTGTTTCCCGCTCGACCGTGAAATGGTTCTGGTTGCCGGTCGGGATGACCCTGACATAGTCGGGGAAGCTGCCGTCAATCAGCTTCGACAGCAGCGCGGCCTTGCCGGTCTCGACGCGGATCTTGGTGTCCGACAGGCTGACCTTGACGGCGCCTTTGTCGCCGAGCAGCTGGCGAATCAGCCCGACCGTCCGGCGCGGGATGATGATGCCCGGCATGCCGGCGGCGCCCTCGGGCAGGGGCGCGGTGAACTTGGCCAGCCTGTGGCCATCGGTGGCGACGGCGTTGAGCGTTTCGCCGGCATGCCAATAGATGCCGTTGAGATAGTAGCGCGTCTCCTCGCTCGATATGGCGAAGGAGACGGTGTCGAGCATGCGCTCTAACAGGCCGGCATCCAGCTCGAAATTGTGGCTGAAGGTGCCCTCGCTCATCGTCGGGAAATCGGTCGATGGCAGCACCTGGATCTTGAACCGCGACCGGCCGGCGGTCAGCGTGGCGAAATCCTTCTCGGCCAGCAGCGCGATCTCCGCGCCCTCCGGCATCTTGCGCACGGCGTCGTGCAGGATCGACGCCGGCAGGGTGAAAGTCTCGTCCTTGCCGGCCTGGCAGGCAAGCGACGCGCGCAGCTCGCAGTCCATGTCGCTGCCGGTGATGGTAAGCCGGCCCGCCTTGGCGTCGATCGCGAGCAGGACGTTGGCCAGCACCGGAATGGTGGTCCGCCGTTCGACCGCCTTGTTGACGAGGCCGAGCGCGGGAAGCAATGCCTCCCGCGCCGCGATGATGGTGTTTGGCTTGCTCACGCCGCCATCTCCGGCGTGCCTTCATAGGTCGGCAGACCCGTCTTTTCCCGCGCTTCGCCGAGCACGTCGCGGACATGCTGGGTGATGAACTGGTCGGGTCGGTAGATCTGATAGAACCAGACGACCTTGCCGCCCGCCGGCCGGTAGCGCAGGCGCACCGGGATGCGCACCTTCTCGCCCATGAAGAACGGGGCGATGTTGAGCATGAAGATGCCCGGCACCTTCAGCGGTTTGCCGTCGGCTCCGTTATGCGTCTCCTCCCAGGCGATCTGGCCTTCGCCGCTCTGCAATGTCGTCGAGGCCTTGACCTTGCTCTCGACATTGACCTGCAGGCCGCGCGACAACTCGACCAGCTGCGCCGGCGTGGCGATCGTGGTGGCGAAGTCGCGCTCGTACTGGAGCTTCTCGTCTTCGGTTGGCGACGACAGCTCGGCGACGCGATCCTCGAGGAACCAAGCGAAGTCGGCCTGGTCCATCTTGGCGCCATCCCCGGCCACCCATTTCTGCCATTCTTCCGACAGCGGGAAGGCATAGTGCACCCGGTGCTTGCCGAAATTGGGATGGCCTTCGGCAAGCTCGTGATAGTCGATGATCGTCGTCAGGGTCGGCTTGTGCCAATCCATGTTGGCGAAGATGGCGCTGTGCTCGGTCTGGTGGCGGACCGTCAAGTTGCAGAATGCCTCGAAGGTCTGCGCTACCGCCTGGCCGGTCTTGCGGGCAGGATGCTGCCGGTACGGCTCGAACAGCCGGTCGAGAGCTTCGATGCCCGGCACCGTCCCGCGCTTGAGCAGCACCGGAATGGCTTCGGGCAGGCCTGGAACCTTGGCGCTGTTGGCAAGGGTTGCGATCTCGACGCCTTCCGCCTTGGCGCCGAGCCAGGCAGCGGTGTTGAGGTCGAAGGCATGTTTGGGGTCGGCGGCAATGGCGTTCTTGTCGGTCATTTCGGTTCCTCTCGGGTTGGGCCTTGGGGTCAGGACTGCTGGCGTTCGGCGGCCGCCCGCGGGCCGCCGAACATGTCGGTCTGCTGCGGATGCTCGGTCGACAGCGAGCCGTCATCCAGCACCCAGTAGAAGGAGGAGCCGCGCGCCGGCTTCGGCCGCTTCGAATCGATCTCGCATGAAATGGTCGCCGTGCCGGCCTCGACCTCGAGATTGAGCTTGAGGGTGACGTTGCCCTTGATCTTGGTTTTCGGCCGGTCGCCGGACAGCTCCTTCAGCTTGGCCAGCGTCTCGGTGATCTCGGTCGACATGGCGGCGGCGACTTCGCCGCCTTCCAGCATGCCGATGATGGTCTGTGCATCGCGTATTTTCTTCATTGTGTCCTCACGGGCTAAAAGGGGAGTTCGTCGTCGAGCTGGCGGCGCGTGAGCGACTGGGCGTCGAGTTCGGTCAGCAGACCGCTCATCACCTTGATGGTTTCCTGTAGGCGAACGCTTCGGTCGAGCGCGGCCGTCAGTTCGCGGTCATATTGCTGGCATCGGCCTTCGAGGAACGAGACCTGAGACTGAAGCTGCATGATCTGCTTTTGGTAGAACGGCATGCCTTTGCCGGTGACGGTCTTTCTGACGGATGTCACCGCGGCCTTCGCGGCGCGGTCATTGCCCGCTAGCTTGCGCGCGCGGTCCATCGCTTTGGCCTTGGCGACTGTAACCATAAGCGTTCTGCCATTGATCTTACGCTTGACGTGCGTCTGCATCGTCCACTCCTCAAAACGGGATTTCGTCGTCGAGCGTTTCGCGCAGGCCGGGCGACTGCTGGTCTGGGCCACGCTCCTGCCGGCTGGAGCCGCCGCGCTGGGTGCCGTAATCGTCAGGGCTGCGCGCCGGCACGATCTCGCTTGAGCTGTAGAGCCGCTCGCCAATCAGCAGGCGCAGCGGTTCGTTGCCGCGCAGGCGCCCGACCATGTCATGCCAAGGGCGGATGGCGGGCTCGCTCACGCTGCCCTCACGACTATGCCGAGATAGCGCTCCAGCCGGTCGAGGAAGGCGATCTCGGCCTTCATCGCACCCCATGGCTCGATCGTGCCGGTGAGCCTCGGTGGCGGCAGATCGCAGCGAACGAGCGGGAAATCGCCCTTGGCGCCATAAAGCGCACGGGCTTCCGCCATGCACATGCGTTCATCCATCTCGGCGACCTGGCGGGCGTAGAGCGGCATGCGCGAGATTGGCGGCAGTTGCGCCGCCTCAATGATCGGGATGTCGAGAGCGCGCTTCGAGCGCTTCGTGCCCTCCGCCACGGCGCCATGAGCGATGGCGGCAGGCACGCCCTTTTCGATCAGATATTCCGCCGTCTTGAGATCGATATCCAGAACGGCTGGCCGGCCGATGTCGCCGAGCAGATATTCGTGGGCATCGTGCAGCAAGAAATAGCCGGCGAGCACGCCGTCGCCGCTTTCGCGAAACAGCGCATCGGCACCCATGACGCAGTGCTGCGCCACCGATATCGCTCCGCCGCGATGGCGACCGGTGAACCGCGCTGTTTTCGACAGGGCGCCGGCAATGTGGGCGAAATCGATCTGGCCGGCTTGCATGTCGGCAAGGTCGGCGATCTGGCCGTCAAACATGACGATCGGGCATTTCGGCTTGCGCGTCGCCGCACCGGCGCGACGGGCCGCCTGCTGGTCGACCCGCCGCGCTTCCTTGGAGATGTGCCGCACCTCCTGGTTCATTGCGCCACCTGCGGCAGCGTCTGCTCGACCGCGCGCATCACGGTCTCGCGGTTGGCCGGGAAGATCGGCAGGCGGTTGAGGTAGATCGACAGAAGTTTCAGGCAGCGCTCGCGCTGGCCGGACCACGGGTCGAGGACCAGCGCGGCGCGTGCCGTGCAATAGCGCCCCCAGGCGACCAGCAGCGCCTGCGTTTCCTTGGTGTCGCGCGGCAGCGGCGGCCGGTTCGGCATCGGCGCGCGCGCTTTCTCGATGATGTCGGCCATCAGGTCCGGCCGGGCGTTGACTTGGCGCACGCTCGATGCATTGGCGAGCTTTGCCGCCGCATCCCTAAACTCGACGATCTCGGCCCAGGTGAAGCCGGCGCCGATCAGGTCTTTCGAACGGACGCCACCGCCGACAGCGAACAAATCGCGCATCGTCTCCGCCATTTCGCGACAGCGCGGATGTGTGTCGTCGGCATCCTCGGGGAGTACCGGCCGCGTCTGTCGTGAACGGAAGTCAGCTTGGTTCAGCATCAGAGTGCTCCAAAAATGATTGCGGCGCAGAACAGGAGGGCCGTCACCGCCGCCAGCGAGGCGAGGTTCTTGGCCAGTGAGTAATCCTCGTGGTAGCCTCGCGCTCGCTGCAGGCGTTCACCTTCGATGACGCCGAGATTGCGTGGAGGGGCTGGATGCGACGATCGATAATCGCGGCGGCGCTGGTGACGGCTTGGGCCGGGCAGGGGTTGGCAGATGACCCGGCCGTGCTCGGCCGCGCCGGCATGGAACAGGTTTACGTGTGGCGGGACTACGATTCGTGGAGCGAGGGGCTGGCGCTCGTTCGGGCCGGTGTGCACGAGACCGATCCGCACATGGTCCTTCGGTTGATGGCCTGCATCGCCAAGACGGGCGACCATGCGGTCATTGTCGGGCGTGCCGGCGTTGCCGCAAAGACCATTCTGGTCATTGACGGGGAGCAGAAGGGCTGTCGTGGCTTTGTGACCGACGAGGATCTTGGATTGCGATGACACGAAAGCGCTCCACCGTTGAGACGATGGGGCAAAGTGTGAATTACTCACATCACAGTGTCAAGCAGAAATGTGATAAACTCACACTGCACGAAGCGGGAGTGAGAATCAGCTAGAGCTTATGGAGCGCGTTTGCGCGGCTTGGCCGCAAGCACGGCCGCCAGTTCGCTGGCCAGCCTCACTGCCTTTGTGCGGTCTTCTTCATCGAGCGGTGCGAGGTAGGCGGCGATGATCTCGCCGAACTGCATGGCCAGATCTTCGCCGAAGGACCGCTCCAGCCTGTCATTGACCTCGCGGTTGAGGCTCTTGCGCCCCCGAACCTCTTCCAGCCTCGACTTGAGTTCTGGCGACAGGCGGACATGGAAACTGGGGCGTGGCGGTCGTGACATGCCCCGACTTATCGCCGAAAGGTCAAGCCTTCGAAATGGTTCCAGATTTAGCCGAAAACTGGTACTACTTTCCCCGCTATTCACAGGGCATGGTTACAGGTTGAAATATTCTGGTGATGAAACGGCAACGGTTGTGTACGTATCAAAATGGGACAACCGGACGGCTTGAAAAACTGATTTGACAAGGTCAGAGGAAATTGTTCCTATTTTCGCGCCGTTCGGTTTGGGAGAAGAGAGAAAGTGATCCAGTACGAATCGCGCGAAGCGGCGGGCGAGCAGGCGATGGCGAAGTTGCGGGCGATTGCGGAATCGCCGCAATCAAGGGCGGCGCTCATAGCCAAGCGGATCGACAGGGATACGCGATCGATCGCCGCCGCGATGCGGGAAATCCACGGCGGTCGCTGGCGCGTGCTGATCGATCACGATTCCGGGGTGGTTGCGGTTTCGCGGGATTTCTCGGCGCCGCTCGGCTCGCCAAGCGCGAATCTGGCATAGGTCAGCACGGCGGCCTGGACCTCCCGCGGCGCTGCCGCCAGACGCGTAAAAACCTCGCGCAACTCGTCGCTGCCATCGATATCATGCGGTAGACCTTCGCCGGTGATGAGCCAGGCCTCCCTGACCTTATAGGCGCGGGCATAGTCCTTGGCGGCGCGGGTGATGCCGGTCCTGCCGCTTTCGTGCTGGATATAGGTGTTGTAGTTAAAGCCGAAACGCTTCGCGGCGGCCTTCGCATTGTCGAAGCCGCGCATCTCGCGGGCCTGGCGTAGGCGCGCGGCCTGCTCGTCTATTCGGGTTACATCCGTCATGGCGTGACTTTTTCACATTTCCGCTGTGAGTTTCTACTTGACAGATCGATGTGACTTTCTCACACTATCCATCATGTTGGATCATTCGTTCGAACTAGAGACGGACAAAGCAGTCGATGTGGTCGCCCTGCGGGGCGCGCTCGGTTGGACGCAGCAGCAGCTCGCGGAGCATTGCGGCGTCGATCGTTCGACCGTCTCCACCTGGGAGACGCGGCCGCCGGCCAAGGGGCCGGCCCTGATCCTTCTGCGCCAGCTCCAGGCGTCGCTTTCCGATGCTGCTCGCCCCGGCGGCGTCGCGGCCGGTCCCGAAAAATTCCCCCAAGCCGGGACCGGCCACCCCCATTGCAGCGAGGCGGCCGAATGACCGCGCTCCGCTGCTCGCCTTCGCTGACCTTGCTGCCGCCGCCGGCAGAACCGGTGCGCCGGCTGCCGCCAAAAACGCTGCGGCTGTTGAAGCTGCTGTCCGCCTTTGCCCGCGAGCACCCTGCCGATCTTTTGGCGCGCCTGTTGCGCGACGAAGCGAGGCGGATGCTGCGCCTGCCGAGAGAACCGCCGTGAGGCTGTGAATGCGGGTTTTCATGCCCGTGAGTTGAACCCTTTCCGCTTCGTCCCGCCATGGGAAATGCAGCCCGCATTTCCCACGCCGGGAAAACTGTGCCCGGAGCCAGACATGGCCGAAATTTCCAGTCAGTGGTTTTACCGCCTCAAGGCAGCCCAGCGCGACCTGATCGAGCGCTGCGGCACGATCGAGCGCGCCGCTTCCATCGCCTCGCTGTCGAAGAGCGAGATGGGCCGCTTCAACAATGCCGGCGATCCCGAGCTGATGCCGCTTTCGGCGGTGCTTCTGCTCGAAGCCGAGTGCGGCACGCCCTTGGTCACCAGCGTCATGGCGGAACTGAACGGACGCCGTCTTGCGGATGCCGATGCGCCGGGTGCGGCCAACGCCACGATGATGGCGGCGCATGCCGATGTCGTCGTGCAGTTCGGCGAGCTGATCGCCGCCGCCGCCATGGCCTTTGCCGACGGCAGGCTGACCCCGGCCGAGCTTGCCGGCATCGACCGGGGCGCTTCGAAACTGGAAGTCGCGGTTGCCGAACTGCGCAAGGCGGCGGCTGCAGCGCGCGGCGCCGGCGGCCTCAGCATTGTTAGTGGTGCGGCATGAGCGACTGGTCCACCGAAGACCTGCAGGCGCTGCGCGATCTGGCTGGCCAAGGGCTTTCCGCCGCGCAGATTGCGGCTCGCCTGCCGGGTGATCGCAGCCGCAATGCCGTCATCGGAAAGCTCAAGCGCGGCAAGGGCAGGCTCGGCCAGTTGCTCGGCCAGCCGAAGAACCAGGCGATCGGGCGGGCGACGCCCAAGACTGAAACGCCGCCAAAGCGGAAGTATCGGCCGGTCCGTCGCACCGTCAACGCGCCGTCGATCGAAGCGCCGGTTGAGCGGCTGTTCAAGGCCGAGCCGGTCGCCGTCGCCAATCTGCCGGCGACGCTGCCGATGACTTTTCTCGACGCGGTGATGACGAACCGCTGCCTGCACTTTGCTTGCGACTGGTTCGCGCCGGGCGGTCCCGACATGCCGGTCTGCGGGGCCGAACGCGCGGACGTGCTGGAGACGCGTTACTGCCGGCGGCACCTGATCAGCGAGCGGCAGCCGAGGGTGGCGGCATGAGCACTGCGATGCTCGCTGCGCTCAAATGGCTGCGCAACCGCAATGGCGACGGTGTCTTCGACCGCAACCAGGTGCTGGTCGCGGGCGGCGATCGCGCGCCGGTCATGCGGGCCACCTGGAACAAGCTCGAGGCCCGCGGCCTGATCGAATTCTACCTTGATCGGCGGCGTGTGCGCGTCACCCAGGCTGGTTACCTCGCCGATCTTTCGCGTGTTGAGGAATCGGCATGACGGCGCATCCCGATTATGCCGAATTCCTGAAGGCCAAGGTGCGCCTGGCGCCGGCGCTCGGCTTCGATGTGGACCCGGCTTCGATCAATCCGCTGCTGAAGCCGATGACGCAGGCGATCGTGCCATGGGCCTGCCGCGGCGGCCGGCGCGCGCTGTTCCTGCGCTTCGGCCTGCACAAGACGTCGACGCAGCTCGAGGTGATCCGGCAATGCCTGGTGCATGCCGGCGGCCATGGGCTGATCGTCGTGCCGCTTGGCGTGCGCCATGAATTCTTCCTCGAGGTCGAAAAGCGCCATCCGAACATCCGGCTGAAGTTCATCAACCGGCCCGGGCAGATGGAAGCGCCGAACGAGATCGGCGCCGAGACCGTGCTGATCCACCTGACCAATTACGAGACGATCCGCGACGGCAAGCTCGACCCCTGCCTGTTCACCGCTGCCTCGCTCGACGAGGCTGCCGTGCTGCGCGGCTTCGGCGGCACCAAGACTTTCCGCGAGTTCATGGCGACCTTCGCCGGCGACGATCGTAAGACCGGCCGCAAGCACGCCGGCGTGCGCTATCGCTTCGTCGCCACCGCCGTGCCCGATCCGAACGAATATATCGAGCTGCTCGCCTATGCCGCCTTTCTCGGCGTCATGGATGTCGGCGAGGCCAAGACCCGGTTCTTCAAGCGCGACAGCGAGAAGGCCGATGCGCTCACCCTGCATCCGCACAAGGAGGAAGAGTTCTGGCTGTGGGTCGCGAGCTGGGCGCTGTTCGTCCAGAAGCCGTCAGACCTCGGCTATTCCGACGAAGGCTACGACCTGCCGCCGCTCGATATCCGCTGGCACGAAATCCCGTCCGACCATAGCGCCGCCGGCGAGGAGCGCGACGGGCAGGGCAGGCTGTTCGCCAATTCCGCGCATGGCGTGACCGAGGCCGCGCGCGAAAAGAAGCGCAGCCTTGACGCTCGCATCGCCAAGGTCATGGAAATCCGCGCCGAGGATCCTGGCGCGCATCGCATCCTGTGGCACGATCTGGAGGCCGAGCGGCACGCGCTGGAAAAAGCGATCCCGACCGTCAAATCGGTGTGGGGCAATCTCGATCCCGAGACCAAGGAAGAGCGCGTCGTCGGCTTCGCCAGGGGTGAAATCGCCGAGCTGGCGACCAAGCCGGTCATCAACGGCTCGGGCTGCAATTTCCAGGACTATTGCTACTGGGCGATCTACACCGGCATCGGCTTCAAGTTCCACGACTTCATCCAGTCGGTGTTCCGCATCCAGCGATTCGGTCAGATGTTCGGCGTCCGCCTCGACCTGATCTACACCGAGGCCGAGCGCGAGATGCGCGTCACGCTGGAACGGCGCTGGCGCCAGTTCGAGGAGCAGTCGGAAAAGATGGCGGAGATCATCCGCCGTTTCGGTCTGGCTGAGCAGGCGATCGAGGGCGCGCTGAAGCGCTCGATGGGTGTGACCAGGCGCGAGGTGCGCGGCGAGAACTACCTGGTCGTGCACAACGACACGGTCGAGGAAACCCGGTCGATGGCTGAAAACAGCGTCGACCTGATCGTCACCTCGATCCCGTTCTCGACGCAGTACGAGTACACCCCGTCGTTCAACGATTTCGGCCACACCGACGACGACGCGCATTTCTGGGCGCAGATGGACTTTTTGACGCCGGAGCTGCTGCGCGTGCTGAAGCCCGGCCGCGTCGCCTGCATCCATGTCAAAGACCGCATCGTGCCGGGCGGCATCAACGGCTACGGCTTCCAGACCATCAATCCCTTTTCTGACGATTGCGCGGCGCACTTCCGCAAGCACGGCTTCGCCTTGCTGTCGCGGGTGACGGTCGGCACCGATGTCGTGCGCGAGAACAACGGCTCCTATCGGCTCGGCTGGACCGAGCAATGCAAGGACGGCACGCGCATGGGCAACGGCATGCCCGAATATGTGCTGCGGCTTCGCAAGCCGCCGACCGACCGTTCCAACGGCTATGCCGACCATCCCGTGGTCAAGGAAAAGAACCTGTCCTTCGTCGACCCGACCGAGCAGCCCGACAAGGCGCTGCCGATCGGCTACAATGTCCGGCTGGTGCCGCACGACAAGAAGCTGCGGCCCGCACCAGGTGCCGGCTATTCGCGCGGCCGCTGGCAGGTCGATGCGCATGGAGTGTGGCGCTCCAGCGGCGACCGGCCGCTGCTGCCGGACGAGCTGCGCCGGCTGATCCATCTGCATCCCAAGCTGATCTATCGCGGCTGGAAGAAATGGTCGGAGGAAAACCCTTACGACCATGCCGTCCATGTCGAGTTCACCGAAGTGCTGGCGGCGGAAGGGCGGCTGCCGTCGAAATTCATGCTGGTGCCGCCGCATGTCGAGCATGACGAGATCTGGACCGACGTGGCGCGCATGCGCACGCTCAACATGCTGCAGCAGAGAAAGGGCCGCGAGATGCACCTCTGTCCGCTGCAGTTCGACATCGTCGAGCGCGAGATTGAGCAGCATTCGATGCCCGGCGAGACGGTGTTCGATCCGTTCGGCGGCATCATGACCGTGCCCTATTGCGCGCTGCGCATGGGCCGCAAGGCTGTGGCTGTCGAGCTCAATCCCGACTATTTCGCCGACGGCGTCACCTATGCCGAGATCGCCGCAGGCGGCGGGCAGGGGCCTGGGATGTTCGACCTGCTCGAGGCCGAGACTGTTGACATAGAAGCGGCGGACGAGGCGGCGGAATGATCGCTCACTCCGCCGCCCTTATAAGGTCAAGCCATGTCCATCACGGACACGACGACCTGTTTGCCGAGCACCGCCAGGGCCGCCTTCATCAGCGGCAGGCCGGTCGGATGGTCTGGGTCAAGAATGCGGCGCGCCTCGGTCTCGCCACGGCCAATGCGGCGGCCGAGTTCCGACTTGGACATGCCGCTCGCCTTGAAGGCCTCGATCACAGCCAGCTTCAAAGCCGTGTCCGGTTCGACAGCGACCGGCACCAGGCCTTTTTCCTTCGCGGATGGCTTCGGCAGCGGCCGATCCATCGCAAGTATCCCTCGCAAGGCAAGGCCAAGCGCTTCGGCAGCGTTTACGCGCGCCTCGGCCTCGTTGGCGCCGCCGGTAATGGCCTCCGGTACATCGGGAAAGGTGATCTGGAACCCTCCCTCCGGGTCGGCCTCCATTCGTGCAAAATAGCGATAGGGCTTGGACATTGGATTTTACTCTCGGTTCGATTTGGGTTGGTTTGTTTCGGTTTAACTGACCCAAGGAACTGGGGATCAGTCGATCCCCAGCTGCTTCCTTATGGTCCGAACTCGCAGGTTGGTAAGCTCACCGGATTGGATCGTTGTGATCTTGTCCCCGAACTTGATTCTGTAGTGCGAACCCTTCCCTTTGTCGGTGAAGACTTCGAAATCCCTGCCCATCTGTCTGGCGAGGGCACGAAGCTCCCGAATGAAGGCATCGCGTTTCATTCCCAAACTCCTTTCTGCAGGATCAATCTCGCACATTCATGTGCGAATAGCAAGGAAAGTTCGCACATACATGTGCGAAATCGTGGCGAGGTGCGGCTATGAACCTCGCGCCGATCGTCACCGACGCCTTCGATCCCAGCCATGTCGATTTCAACGTGTTCGCCATGTTCCTCGAGGCGCGCCGCGTCCACCGCGGCAAGACGCAGCGGCGCGTCGCCAAAGAGGCCGAGGTCGAGCTTGACGCCGTGCTGCGCGCCGCCCGCGGGCGCAACCCCGGCAGCTACGCATTCTTCGCGCTGTGCGACTGGATCGGCGAGGAGCCGGCGCTCTTCCTGAAGCGGGAGTTCCGGCATGGCTAGGTTAGCTGCCTACGACTATCGCGGGCTGGGCAGGCTGCTGCGCGCCCGGCTGGAGGATGACGGGCGCGGCTGGCGCGTCTGCGCCGCCGAAATCGGCGTCTGCGCGTCGGACCTGTCGCGCATCTGCAACGGCCAGAGCGTGTCGGCGCCCAAGGCTATCGCCGTCTGCGACTGGCTGAAGCTCTCCTTCCGCGCCTTTTACGACCCGCCGCAAACCGCCGATCCGGAGCGTGAAACACCGGATGTGTTTCACGGGAAGAGCACTGAAACAGAGGGGCGGGCCGATGGCTGATGATCCCAAGCGCTACGTCTATTGGCTGCAGATGGTCAATGGGTTCGGCCCGACATCCCGTTCCTTCGCCGTCGTGTTCGAATGCGAGCACCCGACCATTGCCGATATCGAACGCGAGCTGCGTCACAACGGTGTCGTCGCCGGCTCGAAGCTCGACACGATCGACGATGGCAAAGGCGGCAGGCTGATCCGCAGGCGCGACGGCTTCATGGTCGGCGTCGCCGGCCTCTGCACCATCCAGACCTATCACAAACCATGCTGGGAGCCCGACGAATGGCCGCTATGACCAAAGTGCCGCAACCCGGCTTCGGTAAGCCAGGCAGCATCGATCCGAAAGGCCTCATGAAGCTGCCGCTCGCCATGCAGGCGGAGGGCATCCGGCTGCTGTACGAGATGGGGCTTAGCCCGAACCAGGTGAAGGCGCGGCTCGGCCTGTCCGGCGGCACGATCGACCAGATCCTGGACAAGGCGCGCCCGTTCACGCGCGGCGGTGACGTCAACGTCGTCGCGGAGGGCATGTGAATGCTACTCGACTTCGAGGCGCCGCTTGCCCAGATCGACTATCCGCCCTTGATCCTCGACAGCTTTGCCGGTGGCGGAGGTGCTTCGACCGGCATCGAGATGGCGCTGGGCCGTTCGCCCGACATCGCCATCAACCACAATCCGGCGGCACTCGCGCTGCATGCGGCGAACCATCCCGAGACGCTGCACCTGTCGGAAAACGTCTACAAGGTCGACCCGCTCGACCATGTCGCCGGCAAGCATATCGGGCTCGGCTGGTTTTCGCCCGATTGCAAGCACTTCTCGAAGGCTAAGGGCGGCAAGCCGGTCGAGCGCAACATCCGCGATCTCGCCTGGATCATTCCGGGCTGGGTCGAACGCATTCAGGAAAGCGGCGGCAGCATCGATGTCGTCATCCTGGAGAATGTCGAGGAATTTCAGGATTGGGGACCGCTGCTCGATACCGAGCGCGGCCTCATGCCCGATCCCGAAGCGCGCGGGCTGACCTTCCAGAAGTGGTGTCGTGCTCTCCGGCGGCTTGGCGGACGGATCGAGCATCGCGAGCTCCGCGCCTGCGATTTCGGCGCGCCGACCATCCGCAAGCGGCTGTTCGTCATCGTCCGCTTCGACGGGCAAAAGATCGTCTGGCCGAAGCCGACGCATGGCAAGCCGGACGATCCGGACGTCATTGCCGGCCGCAAGCTGCCGTGGCGGACGGCTGCGGAAATCATCGACTGGTCGCTGCCATGCCCGTCGATCTTCGGCACGTCGGCGGAGATCATGGACAAGCTCGGGCTGCGCGCCGTGCGGCCGCTCGCCGATGCGACCATGAGCCGGGTGGCGCGTGGCGTCGACCGCTATGTGCTGAAGGCGAAGAAGCCGTTTCTGGTCAACCTGACGCATGGCGTGCGGCTGGAAACGGTCGACGATCCCTTCAACACCATCACCGGGGCGCACCGCGGCGAAAAGGCGGTGGTCGCGCCATCGGTCATCCGCTTCAACACCGGCGCCACCGGCCACGATGCGCGCGAGCCGCTGGCAACGGTGACCGCCAACAGCTTCAAGAAGCGCCCAGGCGGAGCCGCGCCGCTCGGCGTCGTCGCGCCGGTGCTGACCTATGGCCAGCAAGGCGGCGCGAACCGCAGCGTCGAGGATCCGGCGCATACGATCACCGCGAGCAAGAAAGACCAGAATGCGGTGATCGCGCCGACGCTGATCCAGATGGGTTATGGCGAACGTGAGGGCCAAGCGCCGCGCGCGCTCGACATCGGCGCGCCGATGGGCACCGTCGTCGCCGGCGGCGTCAAGCATGCCTTGGCGGTGCCGACCTTGATCGGTTGCGGCGGCCGGGCCGGACAGAGCAGGCCACGCGGCGGCGACGAGCCGATGGCGACGCAGACGGCCAAGGCCGACGTCTGCGTCACGGCGGCTTTCCTTGCCCAGAACAATTACCAGGAACCCGGCCACGACGCGCGCGAGCCGCTGTCGACCATCGTCCAGAAGGGCAGCACGCAAAGTGTCGTCGCCGCTTCGTTGATGAACATGAAGGGCAGCGACCGTCGCGACAGTGAGGTCGTTGCGCCGCACCCTACGATCCTGGCGGGCGGTGGCCACTCGGCATTGATCGCGCCATTCATGCAGAAATATTACGGCACCGGCGACGGTGCACGGGTCGATGATCCCTGCCATTCCGTGACGACCAAGGACCGCTTCGGCTTTGTCGAAGGCGAGATCGGCTGGCCGCCTTTCACGGAAGCGCAGGCGGCGAGGGCGCGTCAGGTCGCCGACTTCATGCGTGCGCACGGTTTCTGGGACGAGCGCGAGTTCGTCACAGTAGATATCGCTGGCGAAACCTTCACCATCGTCGACATCGGCATGCGCATGCTGACGCCGCGCGAGCTGTTCTCGGCGCAAGGCTTTCCGCCCGACTACATCATCGACCTCGATTTCAACGGCAAGCCGCTGCCAAAGAGCGACCAGATCGCCTGCTGCGGCAACAGCGTGTCGCCGCCGATGGCGGCGGCGCTGGTCGCTGCGAACTGCAGTCACCTGATGCGCTACCAGGAGGCGGCGGAGTGAGAACTTTACGCAATATCGTCGATCGTTCCTATCTCGGCAAATTCGAGCAGCACTTCGTTCCATTTAACGGTTGGGCCCGTATTGCCAACGGCAACGGGTGGCGTGCCGGAAAGGAAGAAGTTCTTCCCTTTCCGCAAATCAGGCATCCCCTGATCGAATACGATGCTGGCGCCGGAGAAATTACAGTCGCTAACGTCCAAGCCGTCGAGTTCAGAGGTACGAATTCGCCCGAAGGTGCAGCCGCCAAATCTGCATTTGTTGAACGACATGGCATAGAAATTGTCAAAAATGCATTCTCCGAAACGCACATGGGAAAAATTGGCGTCCCCGATATTGTCCCTGATTATTCGCTGCTCATCCATGTTCCCGCCAATATAGCTGACAGTGAATATGCCTTCGACGATACGCCAGTTCGTCTCATATTCATCATGACGCATGGCGATTTCATCATTCATTTCAAAATAGAGGCGATCGTCAATGAAGGTTCTCTCTTTGGCAAAGCCGGCATTGATACCGCTGATCGCTTGTTTGATCAGCCTGCCACCGTGAGCTTCGCTCCCATTGGCCCTTACGAAATCGATGAGAAGTTTTCTCGCTGGATCGGTAAACTTGTCGCTGCCTGCGATGGCTACGGCTTCAAGGGTGGCTATTCCCGCCGATCGCTTCGCAGAATTCTCATCTGCCAAGAGTTCCGCACCCTTTTGCAGCAGTGTCGCGAGGCTGGTCTCTTCGGCCAAAGCAATCTGCTTGGTAAGACCATCCAATTGTTGAAGGCTAGTGTTTGCCTGTCTGGCAGAAATAAGACCGCGCCAAACTACAGTAAAGAAGGTGATCGCCGCGACAGCAAGGAGGCCCAGCGGCGAGACGGTTTGCACCCTTTGAAGGCGATCTGCGGCGGAGGCGACAGACATAATCCACCACACCAGAAATCCACCGACGACAGCGATGATGACGGCCCCTGCTATAGCCAGGCCAAGCCAGTTCTCTTCTTGCTCCCAGGCCTGCTTGCGCAGGTTATTCGCAGACTTCTCGTGACTGGACATATTGATCTCTCCCCTCGGCCGATTCGTATTGGTTCGCCTCTTCTCCCGCAAGCTACGCCAGCGTTGACATGAGCGAAGCCATAAAACTCTTCGTCGAAGATGCGCGCGCGGTGTCGATCGAGGCCGCGGCCAAGATCCTCAACCTCAAGTTCAAGCGCTCCGGCGTCGAGCATCCGCAGCCATGCCCGCACTGCGGCGGCACCGACACCTTTGCCTTCAACACCGGCAAGGAAAAATGGAACTGCCGCGCCGGGGGCATCGGCGGCAACGATGCTATCGGCATGGTCGCGCATTGCGAAGGGCTGGACGTCAAGAGCCGCGAAGGCCTCCTCGAGGCCTGTTCGATCGTGCTCGGCCGTGACATTCCTGACGAGGGCGAGCGCGAAAGCGACGAGGATCGCCAAGCGCGCAAGAAGCGGCTGGAAGAGCGCCGGCTGCAGAACGAGGCAGACGCGGCCGCGCGCGCGGCCAGCCAGGACGAGTTTCGCGAGAAGGAACGCGCCAAGGCGCGCGGCATCATCAAGACGGCGACGGGGCTTAGAACATCAGTTGACCCGCGCGGCCGCCACTACCTGGAATATCGCTGCAACGGCTTTCCCGACGCCTCCTGGCTGCGCTTCGGCGCCAGCGTGCCCTATTGGCACGGCCAGGACGAGCGCGGCGCCCCGCTGGAGCTGTTCTCCGGCCCGGCGATCGTCGCGCCCTTCATTGGCCCCGACCTGGTCGAGATCGGCTGCCACATCACCTGGATCGACCTGCGGCAGCCGCCGAAGTACCGGCCGCTGCTTTACGGCCTCACCAAGAAAGGCCTCGCATGCGGCCTGCTCGATTGGGCATTCAGTGACGCTCCTCCTTTAGCCATCGATCTTGCCGACGGTCTCTATGAGCAGTTGCCGGCCAAGAAGATGCGCGGCTCGAAGAAGGGCGGCCTGATCCCGATCGCCGGCCATCCGGACTGCAGCCGCTGGGTCGGCGGCGAAGGCATCGAGAACGGCGTCGCCTTCGGTGTATGGGAAGGTTTTCGCGCCGACACGTTCTATTTTGCCGCCGGCGATCTCGGCAATCTGACGGGCCCGGCCGAGCCGTCATCGCGCTTCGCGCATCCGATGCTGAAGAAACCCGACGCAAAGGGCGTTCTGCGCGCCTTGATGGTGCAAGGGCCGAAACCGAAACGCGACCAGGGCGCCGACGATGCCATGTGGGTTGCCGATCACGTCGACGAGCTGGTGCTGCTTGCCGACGGCGATTCCGAGCCGGTGATGACGGCGGCCGCTATGGCCCGGGCGCGAGCCCGACATGCGCGGCCTGGACGGCTGATCCCGATCGTCTGGCCGCGCGCCGGATATGACTTTTCACGCATGGCAGTCGAGACGGGGGAATAGTGGGCAAGAAAAAGACTGGCATGCCTGAAGAGGTGGCCGCCCTTCTCGAGGAAGCTGCGCGCCAGGCGGCGGCTGCCGGCCTGCCCCGCACCCCGCTCGATCTCGATGCAGGTGTCGCCGAACTGGAGGATGGCGAGCCGGGTACTGCCCCGCGCCAAGGCAGCAAGGTCGATCTCGAAGTGGTCAAGGCCTGTGCCGGCCTCGATCACTCTGATACCGACAATGCCGAGCGGCTGCTCGCCCATTTCGGCGAGGATCTCTTGGTGCGGGCCCAGTCCAAGGCGCGCAAGGCCGCCTATGCGGTGTGGACGGGCACGCATTGGGATATCGATACCGGCGAGCCGCGGGCGCTGGCGGTGGCGCAGAATGTCGGAGGCCGCATTGCGCTGGAGGTAGACTATATCGATCACACGCCGGCGGAGAAGCACGCGATCGAGCGCGGCGCCGAGGCGCTGAAGATCGCCGAGGAGGAGCGCACGCCGGTGCAGCGCAAGCTCGCCAAGCTGGCCGCGACCGCCAACGCCAACCTCGCCAAGCGCGTCAGCCGGCGCATGAACCATGCCGTTTCCTCGAAAAACAAGGGCCGCCTCGAGGCGATGCTCGCCTGTGCCGCGCCGCACATCCAGCGCGGGCCCGACGAATTCAACGCCGATCCGCTGAAGGTGGCGCTTGCCGGCCACACGCTGTGTTTCCGGCGCACCATGAAGCGCGTCCGCAATCCTGCCTTCGACGATCCCGACGACGATCGCGAGGAGCTGCCAGAGTTCATCCATGTTGCCGATGCCGAGCTCAAGGTGGTCGAAGGCCATCGGCGGCAGGATATGATCACGCAGCGCGTTCCGGTGCCCTATGACCCAAAGGCGAAATGCCCGCGCTGGGATGAATTCCTGCGCGACAAGCTGCCGCTCGACGAAGTGCGCCGCATGGTCCAGGTCGCCTCGGGCCTCGGCCTGGTCGGCGTCACCGTGCAAAAACTGTTCTTCCACTATGGCAAGGGCGCCAACGGCAAGTCGGTCTATATGGAAACGCTGTGCCGGCTGCTCGGCGAGGTCGCGGTCACGCTGCCATCGGAATCGTTCATCGGCGAAGGTAAGGCGGGCGGTGCCGCCAATCCCGACATGGCGCGGCTCTATGGCCGGCGCTTCCTGCGCGTCAAGGAACTGCCGGAGGGCGAGGATCTCCGGGAGAACCTGGTCAAGGACCTGACCGGCGGCGAGCACTTCACCGTGCGCGACCTGTTCGAGGGCTATTTCGACTTCAAGCCGGTGTTCACCGGCCATATGTCGGGCAACGGCTATCCCAAGATCACCGGCACCGACAACGGCATCTGGCGGCGCATGGCCGTCATCCACTGGTCGAAGATCATCGCCGAGGCCGACCAGCGCGAGTTCGAGGAAGTGGTGGCCGAGTTCGTGCCCGAATATCCGGGCATTCTCAACTGGCTGATCGAAGGGGTGATGATCTTCCTGCGCGAAGGCCTGGTCATCCCGGACGCGGTGCGGCTGAAGACGCAGGAATACCGCGACGAGATGGACCGCACCTCGGCCTTCTGCGCCCGCTGCGTCGTGCCCGACGGCGCGGCCGAGCTGACCGCCAAGGAGTTCTATCAGGCCTATGTCGACTTCACCGTCGACGAGGGCGGCAAGCCGATCTCGCTGACCGCCTTCGGCCTGATCATGAAGAAGAAATACGACCGCATCGACGGCCGCATCGTCGTCTACCGCGGCGTCAGGCTGGTCGACGTGCCGGCCTCCAGACAGGGCAACCTTGGCTCCGGCTCCAGCGATTTCGAGGGCCATTTGCGATGATCCCCGCAACCCCTTTGAGACGTGTTGAGCGTGTCCGCAAACCCATGCGCGCCTTGAAATCATTACGTTTTAAGCCGCGACAGTTGCGATAGTCCGCGACACTTAGCGACAGTCTAGCCAGCGAGAATAGGTCAATGAAAACAAACGCTTGCACCAGTTTGCACCAGTTTTCCGCCGCCTATAGAGGTGGGGAAGGGGAGCGGGGAAACGAATTTCTCGCGTCTATGGGCAGCAATAACTGTCGCAACTCCCGCACCATCCACACAACGAATTGAAATCCCTCAATAAACTACCCTCTGCAACTATCGCTAAACTATCGCAAAACTCTCGAAAACTGTCGCAAGGGATAAGAAGATGAAAACCGTGACCATTGAGGAATTGCTGACCTGGGCCTTTGTCCATGAATTGCCGAAAGGTGGCGGGGTCGACGGGCTGGACAACGCCAATTCGGCATGGCGGATGCTGGAGGCCTCGTCATGGGGCAAGATCACCAGCTTTGCCGAGCTGGGCGCGATCATCGACCGGGGCAGGGGCGATACCGAGAATTACTGGATCGAGCAGGGCGAGCCGCATGACGATGCGGTGGCGGTCGGGCGCGCGGTGGCCGGCCTGTCGCGCTGCGACGTGGCGGTGCCGGCAGGCTGGAACTGCCTGGCCGACTGGCCGGACACCGAAGGCATGGCCGAGGCGGCCGTCGGCAAGGCCGTTGAGCGCTACATGATCAGAACGACGCAGCGTCGCGCCGCCGGCATCATCAGCCTCGTCGTTGGCACCGCCATCCTCGGCCGCGAGCCGGACTTTGTCGCGGAGCCGTCCAAGGTCCGGATGATCGAGCGCGGCGGCAAGCCCGCCTGGTTCGTGACCAAGCGGGTAACCGACATCAATGGCCAGACATACGATCTCGAGGTCCACGGCTATGATGAGCGCAAGCAAAGGCCGGTGAAGGGTGCCTATCGCAAATTCGAGTTCTCGACCGATCCGACCGGTGACATCCTCGGCCGGCTCGACTACCAGATCTGGGTCGCCGCGCTGCGCCGCCTCGAGGCCGAGATCGCGCTGCAGCTGACCGGGCACAGGCTGGTGTTCTCGAACCGCTCGATGACGCCGTGGCTGGATGCAGATCGACCGGGTGTAGCCATCGTCGAAAGGGCGGCAGAACGGCCCGCGAAAAAAACTGCTGCTGTCTGTTGACGTGCGGGAGAAACTTGACATACATCTGAACACGGTAAAAAAGAAATCACCCCGGCGCCACAAGCGACCGGGGTTTTTCATTGGGAAAAGCCACGTGACCGTCGAGCTTCATGTCGATGCGTCCGACTTTGCGGATCTTGGACGCGCCATTGCGCGCCTGCCCGAGCAGATCAAGGCCAAGGCCGCTGCTCGCGCCATGCGCCGCGTCACCGAAATGGCGCGCAGCCGCATCATCAAGCGCGATGCCGAGCGCATCGACATCCCGCCATCGCGGGTCAGGGCGGTGACCACGGCGCAGTTCAATGCCGGCGGCAACACGTCGGATGTGATCGTCCGCTCTGGATGGATACCGCTCTATAAGCTCGGCGCGACCCAGACGGCCACCGGCGTGCGCGTGCGATTGAGAGGATCATATCGCTCCGCCTTCATCGCCGGCATGAAGAGTGGACATGAGGGCGTGTTCAAACGGCAGGGCAAGGCAAGGCTGCCCATCCGCGAGCTGTTCGGGCCGAACCCGGCCCACGACATCACCAACAACCCGGAGGTCTACCTCCAAGTGCTGACCGAGATCATCGAACAGAACCTGATGCCTCGGTACCTGCATGAGGTCGATCGCCTCTTGCCCCGCTGACCCCACCCCGGTGTAGGGACCGTACCAGCGTCTCCGACCCATACGGGCCCGGGGGAGCCCGGGATTTTTCTAGTAGGCGCGTCGGAAAGCGGTACACGCAAGAACGTGTGATGCACGCGTGCCGCACGGGACACTGCACGCATGGACATCGAGACCGACGCCGACGCCGGCGAGTGGATTTCGATCACGGATGCTGCGGCGCGTTTGAGCGCGGCCGGTGACCGGATCGACCGCTCGACCTTGTCGCGCTACCTCAAACAGCACGCGCAAGCGTTGCCGACGCGAGAGGAGGGCAAGTCCCACCTGGTCGAGTTCGGCGCGCTGGTGGCGCACCGCGGCGAGAACATCCGCCTTCGCACTGTACCGCCGATTGCTGGTCAGCCGCCGGGTGTCGGCAGGCTGCCAGCCAAGCCGCCTTCAAGGTTCGCCGGCAGCCAGTCGGACGGCTTCGCCCGCAAGGCGCAGGCCGATGCCGAGATGCGCGAAATGGACCTCGCCAAGCGCCGCGGCGAACTGACGCCCACGGCGGAGGTCGACAAGGCCGGCCGCGACGCGATCGCGCTCATGCAAAGCGCCTTTGACCGGGCGATCGAGAGTGAGGCGGCGAGCCTTTCGGTCAAGTATGGCTGGGACGAGCGCGTCGCGCGCATTGCCTTGAAGGGCTTTGTCCGCGTCGGCCTCGACGACTTCAATCGAGAGATCCGCGAGCGTCTCGACCAGCGAGAGCGGGAGCGGGCGGCAGGCGATGTCGGTCCGTTCGACCAGGCGCCCCTGCAATGAGCTATCACGACGCGCGGCTTTCCTTTCCGGAGCTGCCGCATGGCGCGGAAGTCCTGTTCGCCGGCCTCGAGGCCGCAAGCCGGCCCGTCGCAGACCTGACGATCTCGGAATGGGCGGACCGATACCGCGTCGTCTCGCCGGAATCGGGGTCACCTTGGCCCGGCCCGTTCAAGACCGACCGCGTTCCCTACCTGCGCGAACCGCAGGATTGCCTGCATCCCGACCATCCGGCGCGGCGCGTCACCTGCCGCTGGGCGGCGCAGCTCGGCAAGTCGACGGCGATCGAGAACTGGTTCGGCTATATCGTCGACCAGGCGCCGGGCTCGATGATGATCGTTCTGCCGACGCTCGAGGAAGCAACGAAGTTCAACCGGGTCAAGCTGCAGCCGACCATCGAGGCGAGCCCGCGCATCGCGCACAAGGTGATGCCGGTCAACAGCCGCGACGAGCAGGGGTCGACCACCTCGTTCAAGCGCTACGCCGGCGGCTTCTGCCAGATCGTCAACGCAGGCTCGTCCAAGGGCCTGCAGATGGTGTCGATCAAATATCTCGCCATGGACGAGGTCACCGGCTACCCGCGCGATGTCGACGGCCGCGGCAGCCCGCGCGACCAGGCTCGGGCGCGTCAGAAAATGTATGGCGATCTCGCCAAGGAATGGGAGGGCTCGACCCCCGGCATAACCGGAGAATGCGCGATCTCCGGCGACTTCGAAGCCGGCGACCAGCGCTATAGCTACGTGCCTTGTCCGCATTGCGGCATCTATCAGGCGCTCGAATTCGACCACATGCAGGAGGCAGACCCGGCCCGGAACCTTCCGGTCCACATGGCCTGCATCTCCTGCAACGGAGCCATCCTCGACGGTCACAAGGCCGAGATGAATGCCCGGGCCTATTGGATCGCCCGCCGCGTCCATGACGGCGAGGAGCCGGTGCCGGAGGCAATTCCGCCTGCGGACATCGACCGCTGGCGCTGCGATCCGTGCGAGGGCCGCTGCCGCGACTGGCAGCCAAGCTATCATCTGTGGGCCGCCTACGCGCCGCGCGAGCGGTTCGCCGACATCTGGAACCGCTTCAAGGACGCGGAAGGCGACACCACGAAGCTGCGTACCTTCTACCAGCAGGATCTGGCGCTGCCCTATGACCCCGGCGGCGTCGCCGTCGAATGGGAAAAGATCGTCGAGGCAGGGCGCAAAAATCCGTTCCCGCGCGGCGTCATCCCAGCCGAGGCCGGCCTGATCGTCTCGGCCGCCGACGTCCAGGGCTACGGCATCAAATGGTCGGTCTGGGCAATCGGGCCGCGCGACCGCGCCTGGCTGATCGACCGCCAGGTGTTCATGGGCGCGCCGGACCAGGTCGACGATGCCTGGATCGAACTGGCCGATGCGCTCGGCAAGACCTACCGCACCGCCGGCGGCGGCGAGAAGGGCATCGATCTTTCCGGTGTCGATTCGGGCTTTGCCACCGACCGCGTCTACCGCTTCTGCGCATCACGGCCGAACGTCTACGCGCTCGACGGCCGCCACCCGATCGGCCTGCCATGGCTCGGCACGCCGGTGAAGAAGGATATTCGAGACCAGCGCAAGCGCATCGTCGCCAAGGTGATGCTCTATCCGGTCGGGCTTTACGACATCAAGACCTCGGTCATGGCGGCACTTGCCAATTTCGTGCTCGGTCCGGACGAGCGGGGCAGCTGGCCGCGCAACACGATCCATCTGTCGAACGAACTCTGCGATGACGAGTTCGCCAAGGAGATGACGGCCGAGCGGCTGGTCGACCCGGACGAGGAAGCGCGCGCCACGGTCTCGCGGCGGGCCCGCAACCTGATCAGCCCGAAGGCGCCGCGTGAGTGGAAGAAGATTCTCGGCCGCGCCAATGACTGGTTCGACACCACGGTCTACGCCTTCGCGCTGGCCTGGCACCTGAAGCATAAGCGCCGTCTCAACGCCGAGCGTTGGGCCGATCTGCTGACCGCCGTGCACGGCAAGCCGGCCGAACCTGATCTGTTCGAAGCGGCCGAGGACGGGCCGTTCAAGGGCAAGACCAGAAAGGCCGATCCGGAGCGCGACGCGCGCCGCAAGGCAAACATCGAGAAATGGGCAAAGCGCACGTGAAACTGATCGACCGGCTTCTGGGGCGAAAGGCGGATGTGCAGGCTTCCGCACGCCCGCTGCCGGGTGCGGCGTTCTTGCGCGATTCGCGCTCGGCCATCATCAACACGCGTCCGGCTATCCTGCGCGACAGCCGCGATGAAATACGCCTGGCGTGGCGTCGCGCCGCCGGCATCGCCATTGACCTGATCCAGAATTCCGGTCGCCTGAAAGGTGCAGCCGACCAGGTTCTTGCTGATACGGTCGGCGTCGAGCTGATACTCAACCCGACGCCCGACCTGTCCGGCCTCGGCTACAACGACGCCGAGGCGGCGGAACTGATCAGGATCATCAAGCGCCGCTGGAAGCGCTATGCCTGGAACCCGCGCGAATGCGATATGCGCGGTAAGTTCACCGTGCCGCAGATGATCGACATCGCACTGCGCTGGGATATGGCCTATGGCGAGGCGACCGGCGTGATCTCCTACATGCCGATTGCCCAACGCCGCGGCTACGGCATTTCGACGGGAACCAAGGTCTGCATGGTGCCGCCGACGGCGCTTGTGCAGGACACCAACGAGTATGAAGGCCTCTATCAGGGCGTCATCCATGAAGCGAACGGCAGGCCGATAGCTTACCGCTTCGAGGAGAAAGAGGGCGGCATCAGGACCAAGCGCGATTACCGCGCTTACGATGCGACCGGCCGGCTGCAGGTGATGCACGTCTTCGATCCATGGGACGCAACAGACGTGCGCGGCATCTCCCGCATCGCGCCGGCCTTCCGCAAGCACATCCAGCACGAAATCCTGGTAGACGCCAAGATCCAGACTGGCATCCTGCAGACGGTTTTCGCCGCCGCCCTGACCAGCCCAAATCCGTCGAAGGAAGCCTTCGAGGCGATCGAGGCGCTGCCAGACGACAGCGATCTTCAGGCGGATTTCCACGACTATTTCGCCGGAGCTCTGAGCCGCGCGGCGGAAGGCAAGATTTCGATCAGCGGCGATCCGCAGGTGTCGCATCTTGCGCCCGGCGAAGAACTCAAACTGTTGACCACGCAGACGCCGGGGCCCGAATTTCTGCCGGTGTCCGACGAACTCTCGCGCGATATGGCCCGCGCCATCGGCATCACCTTCGGTGGCCTGACGATGAACCATACGGCGGCGACCTATTCGAGTGTTCGGATGGAGAATTCATCGATCTGGCCGGTCGTCACCCGCCGTCGCGAAAGGATCGCTGCGCCGATCGCGCAGTCGATCTACGAGGCCTGGCTCGACGAAGAGATCGGCGAAGGCCGCATCCAATTCAAGGGTGGTTACGAGGCATTCGCCGCTAACCGCGACCGCGTCACCTGGGCTCTCTGGCAGGGACCGGCCAAGCCCTCGGCCGACGACGGCAAAAGCGCTAAGGCTGCGACCGAGCGTCTGGTCAACGGCACATCGACGCTGGCCAGCGAATGCGCCGAACTCGGCTACGATCCTGACGAAGTCTTCGAGCAGCGCGTGCGGGAGCATCAGAAATACATGAAGGCCGAAATGCCTTCGCCCTTCGTGCCACGCAATGCCGGGCCGCCCGAAAACGCAGCGGCCGAAGTAGAGCCGGCCAAGAAGGCGGCAGCATAATGCCAACCTTGATCAAGATCGCCGGCGTCACTGTCGACGCAGAGGATCCGTGCGCGCTCTATCAGGCTCTCTATGCGGCAAAGCTGAAACTGATCGCCGGTGAGCGGGTCGAGGAGACCGAAGTCCGATCGCCGGTCACCCACCGTCGAGTTCGCATATCGGCCGGCAGCGTCGCCGCACTCGATGCCGAGCTGATGCGGCTCGCAGCCGCCTGTTCGGCCAAACAAGGCAAGCGTTCCCGCTACGCCAAGACGATACGCTTTGTTGGAGGCGGTCCATGTCGATAGCCTTTGAACGAATCTGCGGCGCCCTCTTCGACAGGCCGCATCTCTACCATGCTGGCAAGGCCGAGACTTTGCTGCAGATGCTCGGCCCGCGCCTCACAGGGCACCCGATCACCATCGTCAACGCCCCGGGCGCGGTTGACCACGTCGCCTTCGCCAACGGCCGGCCGTCCGCCGGAGTGCTTGGCGACGGCATGGGCCGCCGCCTTGACCAGCGCGGCATCGTCCCGTTCGAAATGATCGAGAACGTGGCTGTCATTCCGGTCGAAGGCACCTTGGTCCAGAAGGGCGCATGGATAGGGGCGTCGTCGGGTGAAACGTCCTACCAGGGCCTGATCACGCAATTCGCGCGGGCCGAGCGAAGCACTGCCGTCAAGGGAGCCGTGGTCGAGATCGACAGTTTCGGCGGGCAGGTCAACGGCGCCTTCGAGGCTGCAGCCGCCTTGCGCTCTCTGTCCAAGGCCAAGCCGACGATCGCCATTCTGACCGACTTCGCCTATTCGGCCGGTTATCTCCTCGCCAGCCAGGCGCGGCAGATCATCATGCCGGAATTCGGCGGCGCCGGCTCGATTGGCGTCGTCATGATGCATGCAGACTTCTCCGGCAATCTGGAGCAGGAAGGCATCAAGGTCACCTTCATCCATGCCGGCAAGCACAAGGTCGACGGCAATCCCTACCAGCCGCTGGCCGCCAGCGTGCAGGAGAAATGGCAGAGCGAGGTCGAGCAGATGCGCGACCGGTTTGCCGGCGTCGTCGCTCAAGGGCGCGGCAAGCGGATGTCGAAGACCGCGGCGCTGAAGACCGAGGCCGAAGCCTATTCGGCGGCCGAAGCCGTCGAGCTCGGCCTGGCCGATGCCGTCGGCGACAGCCAGGAGGCATTCGCTGCCTTCATCAAGGACGTCAACGGAAAGGCCTGAACCATGGCGAACAGCATGTTGGCCGCGGTCCGCGCAGCAACGCTCGCGGCAGCGGATGAGCTTTCCCCCGAAGGGGAAGATACCGGCGCCGATGCGCCTCACAGCAAGGAGACTGACATGTCGAAAGACGCGCAGCCCGCCGGCGGCAGCAACACCGAAGCCGGCATTCCCAAGGCGGAGCACGATGCCGCCGTCGCCAACGCCGAAAAGACCGCCAAGGAGACCGGCGCCAAGGAAGCCACGGATCGCCTGTCGACGGCGCTCGGTGCCGAAGGCGTCAAGGGTGACGCCGGCCGCATGTCGGCGGCGCTCGACCTGGCGGCCAAGTCGCCCAGCATGAGCGGCGCCGATGTCGCTGCCTTCGTCGTCGCAAATGTTGCGGCGGCTAAGCCGGCAGCAAGCGCGGATGCGGCGGCTTACGAGAAGACCCGCCTGGCAGCCTCGGGTTTGGCGCAGCCCGGCGGCAAGGATGCGTCTCAGGACGCGACCAGCCGTATCCTCGGCAATTATCGCGCCTCGACCGGCGCTCCTGCCAAACAGGGCTGACGGCCAGACAGGCCGACGGCTCAATTCCTCCCAAACGACAACCACAGCTCACCGAAAGGGTTGATCATGACCAGCATTCCCTTTGCACAGCCGGGCATGGCGGCCCGCGACGTGTCCGATACGTTCACTTCGGCCGAGATCTTCAACTCGGCCATTCCCCATCCCGTTACCGAAGATTTTCCGGTGGCTGCCGATGTGGTTCTGCCGGCCTTCTCGGTGGTAGGGCTCGCGGCATCCGGCCTCAGCCTCGCCATGGCGACGCTGCTGTATGCGGCCGGCAGCAAGGCCACCGGCCGGCTGGTCTTCTCCGGCGTTGGTACCGTCGACGACACCATCACCATCGGCGCGACCGTCTACACGCTGAAGGCGGCGCCGACCACTGTTGCCGGCCAGGTGAAGATCGGCGCCACGGCGGCGGAGACCGCCAGCAACCTGATCGCGGCCATCAATGCCGGAGCAGGCGCCGGTACCGTTTATGGCTCTCTCACCGTGGCGCATCCGGACGTCAGTGCGCAGTCCGATGCTGCCGGCATCGTCGGCCTCGTCGCCAAGGTGGCTGGCGCGGCAGGCAATGCGATCGCCACCACCGAGAGCGGAACGGCGACGGCTTTTGCCAATGCCACGCTGGTCGGCGGTGTCGATCAGGTCGGCGTCGCACCGATCGGGATCACCACGGCTCCTGTGGTCGACACCAATGCCGCGCAGCGTGTCGCCATCTATCGCGCCGGCAACTTCAACCCGGATGCGCTCAACTGGCATGCCTCCTTCGACACGGACGCCAAGAGGGAAGCCGCCTTCCGCGGTGCTCCCACCCCGACCAATATCGTCGTCCGCAAGCGTCTCTGACGCGAAAAACAGCATCCCCTTCCACGCAATCGCGGCTGATGCCGCCTCTTTTCACAAAGGGCCACGACCATGGCGGACTTCGACCACTATGAACTCTGGGACACGCATACTCTGCTGGGTGTGTTCCGCGAACTCGACATCGTGCCGAGCTACTGGCTCGACCTCCTCTTCCCCAACCAGATGTCGTCGACCGACGAATATATCGACCTGGAGAAGATCCCTCGCTCTGGCCGCAAGCTCGCGCCCTTCGTCGCGCCGATGGCGCAGGGCCGCGCGATCTACGAAGAGGGCGCTCGCGTCGAGCGTTTCAAGCCTGGCTATGTCAAGGCCAGCGATCCCGTCTCGCCGCTGCGCGCTTTGACCCGCCGTCCGGGCACGCTGCTCGGTCCCAACGCCCAGAGCCCGGCCGCCCGCTACGATGCGGTGAAAGCCGACATCCTGCAGTTTCATCGCGTCGCGGTCGAACGGCTGTGGGAATGGATGGCGGCGAAGGCGATCATCGACGGCAAGGTCGTCATCGAAGGCAAGGATATGCCACAGCGTCTGGTCGATTTCGGCCGCGCCAGCGGCCACACCGTCGTGCTCGGCGTTGGCGCCCGCTGGGGCGACGCCGGCGTCTCTATCCTGGACGACATTCAGAGCTGGGCCGACATGATGCATTCGGCCGAGTTCGGCGGCGCTCCGAACCGCATCACCGTTGGCACCGATGCCTGGGGCGTCATGCGCCGCGACCCGGAAATTCTAGGCGAAATGGATCTGACCCGGCGCGGCAATGCTGATTTGACGATCAAGACCGGGCTGATGACCAGCGGCGAGGTTCGCTATGGCGGCACGCTCGGCGGCGGCATCGAGGTGTGGGTCTACAAGGACTATTACACCGTAAACGGCGTCGTCACGCCGTTCATGTCGCCGAAGGACGTGGTCTTGTCTGGCCCGAATGTGCAGGGCTATCGCTGTTTTGGCACGATCGTCGACCTGCATGCCCAATTCGAGGCGCTGCCGATCTTCCCGCGTAACTATGTTCCGGAAGGCGATGTCGCCATCGAGCAAATCCTCACCCAGTCGGCGCCGCTGATGGTGCCGGTCAACCCCAATGCCACGCTGAAGGCGACCGTCCTGGCCTAATAGCCACCGGGTCCGCCCTCGTTCGTCCGGCAATCCTCAAACCGAACTGGAGACTTATCATGGTCAAAGCCATCGCTTTGAACACGGTCCACCTGTGCAAGACGCCGGGCGAGAAGACCCCGGAAGGCAAGGTGGCCAAACGCGCCGAAATCGAAATCAAGGCGCCAGGGGCCATCCTCGACCTCGACAAGAAGCAGTTCGAGGATCTTGTCGCCAAGGGCGCGGTTCGCTCGGCCACCAAGGTCGACCTTGCCCGCGCGGATACGGCCGCCGAAATGGACCTCGGAACGGCCTGATGATCGACTGGAACGAGGCTTTGGCGGCGGTTGAAACCACCGTCGCCGAGGTCTTCGACCGCGAAAGCTTCCGCGTCGTACCGACGGCGCGGCGCGTCGGCGTCAACGATACCCGCATGGCCGATCCGGATCGCGTCGGGTTTCCCTTCCTCGGTTCGATTGATTTCGGCCCTGCCGCCCTTGCGCCGGGTTTCTCGCATCCCTCGACGCTGTCATCGGACCGTGACCGCGCGCGTGAAATGCCGGCGCATGAGGCTGTCGTCACTGCGCTGTCGATCGACTGGCCCGAGCCGATAAAGGTGGAAGACCAGATCGTCTGGGTTGACCTCGAAACCGGCGTGGAGAAGGGCCGCTTCATTATCGCGGCCATTCCGGTCGACGGCGGCAAGCGGCTTGCCATCTTCGTCAACCGCACCAAGGGCCGGCCATGACCATTGCAGCCGAAATCACCCGGCTGGCCGCCGTCGAGAGTTTGTGCCCGACGCCTGCCATGCTCGCTGAAACGGCGCTGCCGACCTTGGCGCGCCATCGCGTCTTCGACAGCCGCCGGCCCTCGATCGACGAGCTCGACGCCGGCGAGGAATACACGCCGGTGCTGTCGCTGTTCACCCGCAAGTCGGAATCGCCCCGGCGCGGCCAGGGGCAGGGCAGCGTCGCCAGGAACGGCCGCACCATGCTCGAGGTCGTGGCCGAGCTCTGCGTCTCGGCCAATGACGAGGACGGCTCGCCCTATACCGACGCCATGGTCGGCTCCGATCCGAAAGCGCGGATCGTGCTGTCGGCGCTCTGTGCCCAGGTGCGCTACGTGCTGACGCAAGGGCCGACCGGTGCGCTGTTTCGCCAGATCGTCATGGCTGTCGAGAGCATCGACGAGGAGGGCTTTGCCGTCCCCGAACTTGGCCTGCGCTGGCAGCGCACGACCATGCTGTTCGATTGCCAGATACCGGACGACGATTTCTCCGGCGGGGCAGGGCTGCCGCAGCCGGCCGCACGCATCGCGGCACTGCTGCCGGCGAACTCCTACGCCAAGGCGACGCTCGACAACATGGCCGCGCAGTTCGCGGCCGCCGCACCGTTGCCGATCATCGATACGATCGCCTTCGAAGTGAAGCAGGCCGGGCTGTCCGGCGAGATGGGGCCTGCAGCGTCGATCGCGCAGCCGTTTCCGGAAATCGAGGATTAGACCATGGCTAATCTTGTTCACGTCAAGCTCGCCGATGCCGGCCACCGCATGCCGCACCCCTTCAACCCGAGCGTCGACTTTCCGGCCGAAGGCCTGACCGTCGACCGTGAGGACCCGGCCTGGCTGCAGCTGATCAATGACGGCTCGCTGATCATCGACAAACCAATCGAAGCGCCTGCCTCGGCAGGAAAGCGCAAGGAGAAGTACTGATGGGCATCCTGTTCAACAACATTCCGGGCGCCGGCCTGGTCGCGCCGCTGTTTGCCTTCGAGGTCACCTCCGGCGGCTCCTATCAGTCGGCCTCGCGCCTGCTGCTGATCGGCCATAAGAACACCGGCGCGCTCATTGCAGACAATATCCCGACGCCGGTCGGCTCGGCGCAGGAGGCTGTCGCGCTTGCCGGCGCCGGTTCGATGCTGGCCGAAATGGCCCGCGTCGCGTTCTTGAACGCGCCGACGCAGGAGACCTGGATCTTGGCGGTGCCGGCGACCGGCACCGCGCGCGTCGATACGATCAAGGTCAATTCGGTTCCGGCCGGCGGCGGCGTCGCCACGATCGAAATCGGCGGCGAGCCGGTGCAGGTGCAGATCGCGGCGGGCGACAGCGTCAATACCGTGGCCGCCGCCCTTGCTGCCGCCATCAACGCCTATTTCAACGCGCTGACCGGCGCCTCGCTGTCGGTCACCGCAACCGTTGCAACCGACACGGTGACCGTCACCGCCCGCCATCTCGGCCTGATCTATGTCGACTATGATTTTTATGTGCCGACTGTTGTCGCCGGCAACGGCTTCGCCGGGGCTGCCGTCACCATCACCAACACCGTGGTTCCGACCGGCAGCCCGGACCTGTCGGCGGCCTTGGCGGCGCTCGGCGACGATCCCTTCGACTGGATCGTCTCGCCCTTTTCTGATGCGACCAACATCACCCGCTACACCACGGCGATGAACGATGTCTCCGGCCGCTGGGCCTACAATCGCCAGGTCTACGGCCACGTCTTCACCACCGCGGCCGGCACGCTGTCGGCGCTGACCACGATCGGCCTGGCGCTCAACGACCGCCATCTGACCATTCATCCGCGCCTGCCTGCCGCCGCCGGCAATCCGACGCCCGCATGGCTGGCCGCCGCTGCCCGCACGGCGCGCATCGTGCCATGGCTGTCCGACGATGCCACGGGCAATGTCTCGCGCAACCAGAAGGGCCTGGTCGTCCAGGGCGAGCGGCCGCCGCGCGACCGCTCGCTGGTGCCGACCTATGCCGGCCGCAACACCATGCTGCGCTCCGGCATTTCCAGCGTCATCGTCAACACCGATGGCGGCGTGGCGATCGACAAGATCGTCACCACCTACCAGAAGGACGCCAATTCGCAGCCGGACGAGACCTTCCGCGACATCCAGGCAATGGGCCAGCTCGTCGCCATCCTGCGCTATTTCAGGGCGCAGCTTTCTTACGAGCACGGGCAGAAGTCGCTTGCCGACGAAAACCCCGGCGGCCTCGGCGCCATCTCGACGCCGAAGTCGATCAAGGCGACACTTGTGCACGCCGCCGACACGCTGGAAAACCGTGGCGTGCTGGAAAACGCCCGTGGCTTCGCCGACCGGCTCATCGTCCAGCGCAACAGCCAGAGCCCGAACCGCGTCGACATCATGGCGCCGATCGACCGCGTCAACCCGCTCGACGTGATCGCCGCGAACGCGATGCTCTACAGCCAATATCGCGCCGCCTGATCGTCCAGCCATCCATTCAACTGAGAGGAAAAACCGATGCAGAATTTCGGCGGAGAAATGACGTTCGGTCTTTCGACCGGGGAGCGGATCGTGGTGCGCGGTGCCGCCGAGATCATGCCGTCAAACGTCAACATCGAAGGCAACGCCAACCAGGACGGCTCGCCCTATCGCACGGTCGAGCCGACCGGCTTCAAGGCCAATCTCACCTTCGAGGATTTGCCGACGGACGACTGGAACCGGCTGATGCGCGCCTCGGGCTTCAACGTTACGCTCAACGAAAGCTTCACCGGGGTCCAGCATCTGTGGACCGAAGCAGGCTTCACCGGCACGCCGACGGTCAACCGGGCAACCGGTGAAGTCACCGGCGTGGCCCTGCTTGCCCGCGTCTACCGGAAGATCTGACGATGGCGGAAACGGTTGTTCCGCTGTCGAAGCGCTATGAGGCGCACGGCGAAGCCTTCGACAAGGTGACGGTGCGCGAGCCGCGCTTCGAAGATCTGCTGGCGCTGGGCGAGCCCTACGAAATACAGCGCGCCGCCGGCAACAATGTCGTCATCGAAAACGTCGACACCGTCGCTGCCTATGTTCGCCGCTGTGTCGTGGCGCCGGGGATCGAGAAGCTGGGCGTGCTTGAGCTGGCCGATGCCAGGCAGGTGCGCGATGCGGTGATCGGTTTTTTTATGCGTACCGCGCCGGCGGTCACCGAGTAGGCGATGTCATCGGCATTCAGGCCGATGATCTGATGTTCTTCTTCAACTGGCAGCCCGGCACGGTGCTGCCGATGCCGTTTTCCGACATCGCCATGCTGCACAGGCGCGGCATTGAATTCCTGAAGCGTAGGCCGAAGACATGAGCAACCGCACGATCGAGGCCATATTGCGCCTGTCGGCGAAGCTCGGCCCGATGGGTGCCTTCGGCCAGTTGTCCAGCAAGCTTAACCAGGTCAACCAGAAGGCTCTGGCGTTCAACCGCACGCAAGGATTGATGGCGCGCAACAGCATGCTGGCGGCAAACGCCGTCCGCGGGCTCGTCGCCTATGGCCTGGTGCGCGGCGCCGGGCAAATGGTGACGAACTTCGCCGGCGCCGAACGGCGGCTGAACAGAATCGCCATCAACGCCGATGCGGGCAAGGACAAGCTTGACGAGATGTTCCGCACGGTCGATCGTGCTGCGCTCGACTATTCGATGACGCAGGACAGCATCACGGACGGTCTCGAATCGCTTGTCGCTTCTGGCCGCAGCCTCGACGATGCGCTTTCGTTCCTGCCCTCCGTCGCCGCCACGGCGCAGGCGGCAGGTGCTGAAATCGCCGACATAGCCACTACGGCCGACGCGATCGGCAACTCTTTCCACTTCGCCGGCAACAACATGCAGCGCGCCTTCGACATCCTTGTGACGTCGGGCAAGCAGGGCAAGTTCGAGCTGAAGGACATGGCCCAGTACCTGCCGTCGCTGGCGCCGGCCATGGCTTCGCTCGGCTATGAGGGTGAGAAGGGCTTGGGCAAGCTCGCCTCCATGCTGCAGACGGTGCGGCTGCAGACCGGTGACGCGAGTTCGGCCGCCACCAATCTGCAGAACGTCTTGCAGAAGATGGAATCGAACGAGACCGCGAAGAGCTTTAAAAAGTTCGGCGTCGATCTGCGCAAGGAAATGGCCAAGGCACGCAAGGAAGGCCGCGACCTTATCGATGTGTTTATCGAATTGACCGAGCGCGCCCTTAAAGGCGACCTGTCGAAGATCCCGCAGCTGTTCACCGATGCCCAGTTCCAGCAAGGCATGCGCGCCCTTTTGCAGGGCCGCGACGCCATGGAGGGCTTCCAGAAGGCGCTCGAAAATGTCGACGGCGCGACGATGCGCGACCTCGGCCGCGTCCTTGATGACAACCAGTCGAAGATTGACCGCATGGGCGCATCGTGGGAGCGCATGGTGCGCGCGATCGGGTCGGGCATTGCACCCGCCGCTACGGGCGCCATGGACTTCGTCAGCTCCAACATGGACAAGGCGCAGTTCATCAACGCCGAGCTCGACAAGCAGGGCATGGGCTGGTGGGAGAAGCGCATGTGGTGGCTGCGCAATGGCTTCGACAACCAGGACCAGGGGCTGACCGCATTCAAGGGCGGATGGCGCTCGCCCGAAGGCCTGGTCGCCGCCAAGGGGCCGATGAGCGCCAGCCCGGAATTGCCGTCGCGCCGTCAGGACCAGCCGGGCCGCACGCCGATCCCGACACCACGTCCGGTAGCGCCGAGCGTGGCCGAGCAATATCGGCTCTACGGTCGCGGCCACGCTGCCGCCATGCGCAACAGCGTTCAGGTCGAGAAGCCGGCCGGATACTTCGGCAACGAAATCGATTTCAGCGCGATGGAACGAGCTACGGACGCCGCAGCCGCCGACCTGAAGGGTGCCGGCGTCGAGACGGCATCGTCCGTGGCTGACGGCGGCAAGCAAGCCGGCGACAGCATCAAGTCAGGTGCCGACACTCTGGCATCGGTCGCGGGCAAGCTGGAGGCGGCAATTGTCGCCGGCGCCAATGCCCTTGCCGGGGCCGCCCGCAGTGCTGCCGCCGACCTGTCGCGGCCTATCGGCTCGCTTAAGGCGGTGCGCGCCGACACCGGGAAGTCCAATGCCGGCCATCTGATGGGGCCACGCTGATGCGCGACTGGCTGAAAGCCTTCCGTCCTGCGTCATTCCGCGGCGTCCCGTTCTTCGTCGAATACGAGACGGCCGAAGGCGGCCGGCGTGTCGCCATCTCGCCGATCGCCTATTCCGACCTGCATGTCACCGAAGACATGGGCGGCGATGTCAGGCGTTTCAGCCTGTCGGCCTATGTCGTCGGCGACATTGCCGATGCCGCCGCGCGCAACTTCACCGCTGCGCTCAACACGCCTGGCGCTGCGACGCTGGTTCTGCCGATGGGCGGCCCTGTGCTGGTGCGGGTGCCGCGCTGGTCGCTGTCGCGCGAACGGGCGAGAGCCGGATATGTAGGCTTCGAAGTCGAGTTCGTTTCGGCCGGGCTGCCGGCACTGCCTTTCGCTGCGGTGCCCGGCGCCTTTGCCATTGCCGGCAAGATCGCTGCCGCCATTGACATGATCGCGTCTGCCGCCGCTTTCCGCATGCGCGATGTCGCGCCCGGTCAGGCGGCACCCTCGGCGCTTGCCGCCGCTTCTGCCGCGGTGGCGATGGCCTCGGTCGCCGATGCGGCGGAGATGCCGGCCGAGACGCGGCCTGTCATTGCCGATCAGATTGCGACGATTACGCGCCTGTCGGCCGAGCCGGTTACCCAGGCCGGGCCGATTGCCGCGGCGATCGTCTCCACGGTCAGCGCCATTGCCGATGCGGCGAGCCCGACCGAAGCCACTGAAGCTTTTGCGGTTGCGGCCGCACCTTCCGGCAACGATGTCTTCGCATTGGTGTCGGCCGCCGCCTTCGCCGCCGGCTTTTGCCAGGCGCTTGCCGCCGGCGATTATGTTTCGCGCCAGGATGCGCGCCGTGCCCGTGACCGCATTGCGCCGGTCGTCGATCCCGTCCTCGAGGCCCTGTCGACAGGCCTCGACGTTGCGGTCAGCGAATGGCTGTCGGATATCGCGGCGACCGCGGCATCGGACCTCAGCGCCGTTGCCGCCAATCGGGCGCCGCTGGTCAGCGTTCAGACCGAAATATCGCTGCCGGCGTCGGCGCTGGCCTACGCGCTTTATGGCGATGCTGGTCGCGCCGGCGAGCTGGTCCAGCGCAACAGGGTCGCCACGCCTGCCGCCATGCCGATCAGCTTCGAGGCCATCGCCCCGTAGTTTTTGTCTCACGGGCCGCACCGCCGCCTGCGGCGGCTGGCCCTGCGACGGCGCGCCGGACGACCGGCGGGCCGCAGTCGCGGCCTTATTGGGCCGCCGTGTACACGCTGCCTTCATGGGGCGGCCTGAAAGGATCGTGCCTTGCCGCGTGAGACCATTGCCATCCAGGCGGGCGGGCTGTTGCTCACGTGGCAGGACATCAGCATTACGATCTCGGCCGAGGAGGCAGTGCGCACGGCTGTCGTTACCGGGCACATCCCGCCCGGTGTGGCGCCGCCATGGCCGGACGACAGGGCCAGCCTGACGGCGAACGGCACGCTGCTGCTGACCGGCTATGTCCGCGACTTCCGGCCCGACCAGGGGTCCGACGACTGGAAATATTCGCTGTCGCTGGTCTCCCGCACTGTCGACGCGGTCGAGACCTCAATCCTGCACAAGACCGGCCTGGTCGAAAACAAGGACATCAAGGGCATCGGCGAGGCCTTCGACAATTGCGGCATCGGCATCGAGGCGAAGGGATCATTCGAAACCATCGCCAAGCATCAGATCGAGCCGGGAGAATCGCTCTATTCGACACTGGAGCCGCTGGCTCGTGCCGAGGCGGCGATCATCCACGACACGCCGGAAGGCAAATTGCGCATCGTCCAGAAGCCGGAAGGTTCGCATAGCGGCGGCCTGGTTGCCGGGGTCAACATCATTTCGGCCGGCGCCGAGTTTTCCGGGCAGGGCAGGTTCGACCCGGTGATCGTGCGCGGCCAGCAGTCGCGGGGCACGACGCCCCAGGCGCTGCGGCCTGAGGCCAAGGTGTCCGACCCCGCGGTCGGCCGCAGCCGCCCAAAGATCGTCGTTCTCGATGGCGAGGCGACGTCGAAGCATATGAAGAATGCCGTCGAATGGGAGGCGCGCGCGGCGGCCGGCCTTGCTGTCAACGCGGCCGTCACCGTGTCGGGCTGGCGCGATGCCGGCGGCAGGATATGGACGCCGAACTTTCTGGTCTATGTCCGCCATCCGCGCGTCTTCCTCGATCAGATGATGGTCATCAAATCTGTGGAACTGACGCAGGACACACAAGCCGACAGTGACGGCACGCGCGCGACCTTGACGCTGACCGATCCGCGCGCGCTCGGCGGCTCTTCGTCCGGTTCGAAGTCGGGCAAGGGCTGGTCGGTGCCGGAGCCGAAGGCGGAGTATTCGGCGCAATGAAATCCTCCGCGCATCTGACGCGTTTCGAGATCGACAGCTCGCGCTTCGACAATGGCCAGTTGCTGATCTCCGGTCGCGGTCTTGCCGGCGAGACATTCAAGGATCTGCTCTACGTCCAGCCGCATGGCGCCGCCAGCCGTCCGCCTAAAGGATCGATTGGCGTGGCCATGGTCATGCCCGGCCGCCGCACACAGGCGATGCTCATGGGCATAGAGCACGCCTCGCATCGGCCCGACCTGCCGGACGGTGCCGCGGCGCTTTACGACGCGTCGGGAAACATCATCAAACTGTTCGCCGGAGGCGTGACCATGGATTTCGGCTCGCGAACCATCACGCTGACCGGCGGCACATGGAATGTGAAGGGCGACCTTAACGTCGACGGCAACATCACCGCCACCGGCTCAATCATCGACGCCGGCGGCAACACACCGCACCACACGCACTGATGATCAGGATCGTTCCACTCACCGGCGACGGCGAACCGCTTTTGTCGCCCGACACCCTTTGGGATGGCACGTCGGGTGACTGGGCCATAGCCGGCGACGACAAGGCCAATGCCGGCGGCCTGCGCGCCAAGGCGGAACTTGCCACCGCCGTGCTGCTCTGCCTGATGACCGATGCGCGCGTCGAGGCGGACGAGCTGCCGCCCGAAGAGCAGAACCGCGGCTGGCCGGGCGACAGTTTCGATTTGCGCACCGATCTCGGCGAGACGGTGATCGGCTCAAAACTCTGGCTGCTGCGCCGCTCGACGGCAAACGACGCGACCGCGTTGCGTGCTGAAGACTATGCCCGTGCCGCCCTGCAGACGCTGATCGACCAGGGCGCGGTCTCGACGGTCGAGGTGACTGGTATGGCCGACCCGGCGCAGCGGCGCATCGATCTGAAAATCGCCTTGAAGGACCGCGATGGCGCGGTCGTCTTCGATCGCCGCTTCGGCGTCCTTTGGGAGCAATTGCGTGGCCTGGACCGTCCTCTCGCCAACTGAGATTTCGACCCGGCTGCGCGGCACATTGCGGCGCTACCTGCCGGGCACCGATGCGCTGGTCTGGCCGAACAATCTGACCGCGATCGTCAAGACCGTCGCCGCAGGCATGCACGACATGCATCTGCGCGCCGCCTGGCTTTACGATCAGATTTTCGCGACCACGGCGAGCGTCCAGCATCTGGAACGGCACGGTGCCGAACTTGGCATCTATCGCCGGCCGATGGCGCGTGCCGAGGGCGTGGTGACGCTCAACGGCTATGCCGACACCATCTATCCGGCCGGCATAGCCTTCATCGCCGGCAACCGGCTCTATCGCTCGGTTTCCGATGCGCGCTCCGACCTGGCCGGGCAACTCGCGCTGACCATCCTGTCCGACGATTATGGCGTCGCCACCAACATCGCCGCCGGCGAGACGATGCAGCGCGCCGACCCGACGCAGTTCCCGAACCTGGAGCTGGAAGCGACCGTGGCCAGCGGCGGCATTGGCGGCGGTGCCGACACGGAGACGGATGCCAGCCTCCGCGCCCGCATCCTCGACCGCAAGCGCAGGCCGCCGCAGGGCGGCGCCTATTCGGATTACGAGCAGTTTGCCCGTGCCGTGCCCGGCGTCACTCAGGCCTGGGCCTTTCCTTTCGCCGACGCGCCCGGGACGGTCGGCGTCTGGTTCCTGTTCGAAGGCCGCGTCAACGGCATTCCGGAGGCGGGCGACATCGCCCTGGTCCAGGATGCGCTGGAAGCGCGGCGGTTGATCCGCGCCGGCCTGTCGGTTTCCGCGCCGGTCCCGTCGCCGCTCGACATCACCATCGCCAATCTTGTCGTCGACACTGTGCAGACGCGTGCGGCGATCGCCGCCTCGATCGCCGCCATGCTGGTCAGGCGCGCGCGGCCGGGCGTCGCCTCCGCACCCTTCACGCTGTCGCGCTCGTGGATTTCCGAAGCGATCAGCCTTGCGGTCGGCGAGGACCGGCATTTTCTGATCAACCCGTCCGGCGACATCATCTATGTCGGCGGCGAAATGCCGGTGCTGGGCACGGTAAACTATGTCTGATGCTGTGCCCATTCCTGCTAGCGTTAGATGGCCGCGCTATCCGGGCGAGGACGAGCTTGCCTTCTTCCACTTCGCCCCGGACGATCCGTTCATCGGCGCGCCGCCGCAGGGCGATGTCCTGTCCGATCCTTCGGATGAGGCCGCAGAAGGTTTTCTGACGGCGCTGCTGCCGAAGGGGGCGGCATGGGGCACGCCCGACAACCAGGCGCTCGATCCGCTGTCGGTGCTGTCGCGGTTCTGGCGCGCGATCGGCTCGGCCTTTGCCGACGCCTACCGGGCGCTGTTCGGCGTCGTGCTGGAATCGACGGCGGTGACGCTGGTCACTTCGCTGGACGACTGGGAAGTCGAATACGGGCTGCCCGATCCCTGCCTCGGGCCGGACCAGACGATCGACGCGCGCATGCGCTCGCTGCTGCTGAAAATCCGCTCCGGCGGCACCATCACGCCGGCCGATTTCATCAAGCTAGCCGCCGATGCCGGCTATGCCATCTCGATCGAGGAGCCGACGCCGTTCCGGGCCGGTGCATCAACTTGCGGCGGCCCAGAGGCAATCGCCGGCGGCGAGGTCGTCGAATATGTCTGGATCGTCAGCGTGCCTGGCGTTTCGGTCGAATTCTTTCGCGCCGGCGACGGCCGTGCCGGCGAGACGCCGCTCGGTCGGCTCGGCCTGCCGGACGATCTGATCTGCCTGTTCAACGCGCTGAAACCAGCCTGGACCACCATCGTTTTTTCCGTCTGAAAAGAGGCCGCCATGAAGTTCGTCAATCCGCGCAATGCGCCCGTATCAAGCGAGCGCATCCCATACTGGAACGAGAACCGCGCGGCTGGCCTGACCGGCGCGATCCCGCCGGCCGATGTCTTCAACGATCCGCAGGACGAGATCCTGAAGGTGATCGTCGAAGCCGGCCTCACACCCGATGCCGCGGACAAGACGCAGCTCTGGCAGGCTCTGCAGGCGCTGATCGCCGACATTGTTTCGGGCAGCACCCCGGAGAACGCGACGAGAGCGATACGTTATGGTCCATTATGCCCGTCGATCGAGGTGCCGCCCGGCTCGATCTCGATGTTTGCCGCCGCGACGGCGCCGACCGGCTGGCTGAAATGCAATGGCCAGGCGGTCAGCCGCGCCACTTATGCCGATCTGTTCGCGGCGATCGGCACCAGCTGGGGCGTCGGCGATGCGGTCTCCACCTTCAACGTGCCCGACTTCCGCGGCGAATTCCTGCGCGGCTTTGACGACGGCCGCGGCATCGACGCCGGACGCGTCTTCGGCAGCTTTCAGGATTATGCCACGGCGCGGCCGCAGACGGACGATGTCGCGCGCGTCAATGGCGATGGGTCGCTTGGAACGCTTCGGCAAGCCGGCAATGCGACACCATCGACCAACCCGTCTGAGGTCGGCTTTGCCCGCGTCGCCAAGACCGGCGAGCGCAACGTTAATGACGGCTGGGACCCGGGCGGCGGCGGCAACCCCTATGTCGACATCGTCAATGTCACGACAGGCGATGCCGAAACGCGGCCGCGCAACCGGGCCGTGCTCTACATAATCAAAACTTAGGCCTCACGCCGCGCACCGGCCGCTTCGCGGCCTGCGGCTCCGGCGGGCGCCGGACGACCGGCGGGCCGCAGTCGCGGCCTTAATGCTCTTCTTACAACTGGATTGACACATGGCCGCAGCACCCGACCTGTTTGGGATACTCGATGTCGTCAAGAAACTGACGCCGCCGGCGGGCATGGGCACCGCCCATGTCGATGGCTTTTCCTGGGCGCGCAACGGCCTATCGTATGGCGATTCGACCAAGCTGACCGCCGACGACTGGAACCGCATCATCGCCAATCTGCGCGTCGTGCTGATCGCCTCCGGGGTCAATCTTTCAACCCTCGACCCGGCCGACCCGGCGCTGCTGAAGACCGTGCTGGAGCTCTATCTGGGCGCGGCGGTCACCGACATCCTGTCCGGCGTCGATGTCGGCGGCTACGGCATGATGGCCAAGGCCATCTATGACGCCAACAATGACGGGCTGATCGATATCGACCATGGCGGCACGGGTGCCTCGAGCCTGATCGATGCCGCTGACAATCTGTCGGCCATGTCCACCGACATGGCCAGTGGGGCGACCACCGATCTCGGCGACGCCACCGGCATCAATGTCCGTATCATCGGCACGGATGCGATCTCGTCCTTCGGCTCGGCGCCAAACGGCGCCATCCGCCGCCTGACCTTTGCCTCAGCGCTGACGCTGACCCATAACGCCACCAGCATGATCCTGCTCGGCGGCGCCGACCTTGCGATCGAGGCCGGCGATACCGCATGGATGCAGTCGCTCGGCTCCGGCAACTGGCGCATGCTCGGCTTTTTCAGGGCCAGCGGTGCGCCGCTCAGCAGCATTCTGCGGCAGGGCTCAAATCCGCTGCCGACCGCCGAGGGCGATATCCGCTGGGATACCGACGACAACATCCTTGTCATCGGCGACGGCGCTGGGCAAAGGCTGTTCCTGGCGGCGCCAGCCGGCCTGGTAGCGGGCGACCTGCTTTATGCCACAGGGCCGAAGGTTCTGGCGCGAGTGCCCAAGGGCGCGGCGCGGCGCACGCTGCGCATGAATGCCGCCGCGACCGCACCGGAATATGGCGGCGGCAATGGCCTGCCTGACGCCGTGCTGGAGGACCAGAAGCCCTCCGGCACCAATGGCGGCAGCTCGGCGCCCGGCAATGGCGCCTGGGCGACGCACATCCTGAACACCAAGGTTCGCGATCCCTACAATCTGATGGCGCTGGCCAGCAACGTCTTCACGCCGGCGAACGATGGCCAGGTTGAATGGCAAGTCGTCGGCTATGGCACCGAACTGCAAGTTCGCCTGTTCGACGTGACCGCCGGAGCCGAAGTCGGCATCGGTATGGGCGCCGCAGGCAACACGTCTCCGGATACCGGTTGCATTGCGGTCGGCGGGGCGATGGTCATCGGCGGCCACGCCTATCGCCTGGAATGGCGCACTTCGCACACACACGCCAACGGCCTCGGCCTCGCCTTCGGCTTCGGCTCGATCGAAGTCTATGCCCGCCTGAAATATTGGGGAGACTAGATGAGCAATTTCGTCCTCGTCGAAAACGGCATCGTCGTCCAGTCTGACCGCTCTGGAGCCCAGCCCGAGGGCTTTATCGAAGCCGATGACGCGGTCTGCCCCGGCTTCCTGTTCGACGGCCAAATCTTCACCGCGCCGCCAATCGAGCCGGTCATTCCCGACCGGGTTTCGGCGCGACAGTTCAAGCTGCAGCTGCTCAATGCCGGCCTGCTGACCGAAGTCGAGAACTGGATCGCGGCCCAAGGTCCGGCCGTCCAGATCGCCTATGAGAATAGCGGCAGCTTCGTGCGCGCCGATCCGACGATGCAGGCCGGCTTTGCCGCTCTGGATTTCACCGGCGCCCAGGTCGACGCCTTCTTCGTCGCGGCGGCGGGGCTCTGATGGCCAAGTACGTTTTCCCCAATGTCGAGCCGATCCGGCCCGGCTATGACATCGTGTTTCGCCTGCAATTCCCGCAGGATCTGTGGGATGCCGAACAGATCGGCAGCGGGCGGCTGGTGGCGCAATTCCGTGTCGCCGTGCCTGGCCCGGTGCTGTTCGAAGCCGACACGCTTGATCTGACGATCCAGCGCGAGGCGCCGCGCACGCTGGCCTTCTTCCTGCCGGAGGATGCGACCAAGCCTTTCGTCGCCTCGACCATCGTCGTGTTCGATATCGCCCGCATCGACGGCGACGACAGAAGCATCGTGCTCGACAAAGTGATCTGGCCAGTTCTGGAGACGGTGACCCGCGATGTCGTATGACGCGATCCTCGAAATCCCCAATGTCGTCGTCGTCTCCGGCCCGGCTGGCCAGTCTTTCCTGCCGGTCGACGATGCCGCGCAGTTGACCGCCGATTTCGGCCGCGACGGCGACCGCGCCATCATCCGTTCCAACGGCGACGAATGGCTGAAGACGGCCGGCGCGTGGGCCGCGACCGGCGAAAATTTCTGGGGCACGTTGCTGGAGCAGGGTGCCGCCCAGGTCGACCAGGCCGCCGCGTCGGCGGCGCAAGCCGAAACGATCGCTGAACAGTTCGGCGACCTCGAGACCGGCATCACGCTGGCGCAGCAGGCCGCCGCATCGGCCGCTGGCAATGCCGGCCTGACGGCCGCCGACCGCGCGCAGACCGGCCTCGACCGGCTGGCGACGGCCGATGATAGGATTGCCACCACCGCTGACCGCGCACAAACCACCCTCGATCGCATGGCGACGGCCGATGATAGGATTGCCACCACAGCTGACCGCGCACAAACCGCCCTCGATCGCACGGCAACCGGCGCTGACGCCGGCCAGACCGCTTTAGATCGCATCACTACGGCAGCGGACGTTGTTTTAACTCATGCTGATGTTGTCCTGACCCATGCTGATGTTGGTCTTGCCAACGCGGCGATAGGCGGTGTGATTTACGACACAACGGCCGCAGGTATTGCGGCTACGGTCAATGGGCAGTTCTTTATCGTCAAGGGCGACGGCACAAACACCTATGCCCTGATGTATAAGAACGTCGCCACTGTCGCGACGCTGATTGCCAGCTATCCGAGCAAAGCCGCGCTTGATGCAGCGTTGGTATCGATTAACGCAGTGCTGGCGAAAATCGGCCCTGAAACACCTCTTTACATTGGCACCAAGCGTGTGCTGGGTGGCTTCGCAGATAGCAACAATCTCTTTCCCTTGGCCGTCATGGAGGACGGCGAGGTCAGGATCGGAAGGCTGGTCTTCAACTCCCAAGATTTGCAACTGGATGGCGCTGGCGGAGTTCCTGAATATTACCTTGGAAATCGGGTGATCGGTGGGTTCAGGGACGACACGGGTCGATATCCTTTGGCGATCCTACGCGACGGTAGGGTTTATGCTCCCAAGCTGATCTTCGATTCGGCAAATCTAGTCATCACTGAGGCGATGATTGCGGCCCCATCGCTTGCAGTTCTTCGCAGCAAACTGGTCGTCCCATCCGCCGACGTTGCTTGCTACGGGGACAGCTTGACGCAAAACGGGTTTGCCTCTGCCTTGTCCACCCACTTGACGGGGCGGGCCGTCGCCAACCGTGGCTATGGATCGCAAACGTCAGCGCAAATCGCCATGAGGCAAGGCGGATTGGGCACCACTGTTCGCATGAGTGGCAATCAAATCGTTTCGGGGGCGAACACGATAACCCATTTGAATGGTGTCGCGATCACCGACAGCACATCGGGAAATGTCACGCAACTGCTTTCCAGGCGGGACACAAACGCCACTGTCACCATCAAAGCCGAGATTGCCGGCGTGATCGGCACCGTCACTCGGAACGGCGCTGGCGGCCCGCCGTCGACTTCGGAAACATACACGTTCACCCCGGATGCGGGGCAAACCGTGCCGGTTACATGTCCGCCCGATACGGCGGTGGTGGTGCAATCTCAGGCCGACGCTGCGTTGACACAGGTGATATGGGTTGGCCGCAATGATCGAGGTATCAACAACTGGTCTGTCGTTGCCAATGTTCGCCTTATGGTGGCCAGGCTTAAAGCAGCAGCCAAGCGCTTCGTCATCCTCGGTATCCACAACGGGACAAACTACCCGGACGAGTGGGTTGGCGGAATCTACTATGCCGACCTTAACAAGGCGAACGCTGAACTAGCTGCGGCCTTTCCGGATAATTTCTTCGATGTCCGCCGCTACCTCATCGATAAGGGACTGACCGACGCGGCGATTACACCGACAGCAACGGACTTGACCAATATTGCCAACGATGTGGTTCCGTCCTCGCTGCTGGCCGATGGTCTGCACCTTACACCGACTGGCTACGATCTTGTTGCGACACAAGTGGTCAGTCGTTTCTTCACCCCGAACGGATGGTAGATCAAAATGTTCATTGCAAAGCTTGGTGAAGCTATCAGCAATCCGGCAGGCGTGCCGCAGGCATTGGGCTTCATTCCGTCTATCATCGCAGACTCGCCAGCATCGCTCTATCTGGACTTCGCCGACCTCACTCGCATGTGGAAGGAAAGCGCGGGGACAAATCTCGTCACGGCTTCTGGTGATCTGATCGGGAAGGCATCCAGTCCCTACGGAACAGGCTACGCCTTTCAGGGAACGGCTGGCCAACTGGGCACTTACCAGTCTGCTGGTGGCGGGGTGTGGCGTGGAGACGGCAGTAACGATTGGCTGGACACCGCCAATTTCCTTTTCGCGGCATCGGGCGGCAACACATGCGCAATGAAGATCACTCCAAACGCCGCATCGGCGGGCAGGTCATTTTTCGGCTTCCAGTCGTCTAACCGCTTTCAGCTGACGTTGAATGCCTCCGGGTATCTTTGGGGCCTTTATGGCAACGGCGGCACAAGCGCGGTGCTAGGCAGCGTTGATGTCCGATCAACGACATTCGTCGCCACCATGACGCATGATAACACCAACATGTACCTTTACAGGGACAACGTTCTGATCGGCTCAGCGCCGTTGTCGGGGGTGTGTGTCACGACGGTGGGGCCGGCGATTGGAGCGGCAAAGTCCACTGCGTTGCCGCCAACGGGCGGCTGGACCGGTTGCGATATTCGCAAGGTTCTGCTGCTCTCCGGTCGCTATGTGACGGCCGCCGAGGTGGCGAATATCGTCGCGGCATTCGGATAGTTGACTGGGAGTTGCAACGGGTAATCCCCCACCTTGGCTACTCTGGCCCTGCGGCGAGAAGGTTGAGCGACGAGGAAAATGCATCCTTGAAGAGAGGGGCGAGAATGTGCCCGCCTGTTTTGGAGAGATGGGTCGCATCGAGGTACAAAATATCCTTGCCGATTTTCAGCGGGCACTCTCCAGGGCCGCACAACGTTGGAACGATCGGGATGAACTCGACATTTGGCGGGAGCAGGGCGGCCAAGACCTGGTTGTTCCGCCAATGCTTCGCGGCTGGCATTGTTGAGCAGGGCGCATCGTCTTCTCTCAGGAAGTTGGCGCGGATCAGGCAGGTTAGAACGTCGGTAGGCGGTTCTGGCGCCGGCCCAACGACGGCGGTCTTGATGTCGTAGGCGGCGAGTTTGGCGGCGGTGGCGGCGATCGAGGAGGTGAAGTTGGCCCTCGATGCCGTTTCCGAAGGCCAGTTGCCATCCTGCGAAAGCAGGCTTCGGCCTACCGAATACGTGTTCCACCGGCCCGCCATGATCACGAGCGAGACGTGCGGGTCATCAATGATCGATTGCAGCGCAGCGGCGTTGAAGGCCGGGCAACCTGCGCGCATCTGGCTCGAAGGCAACAACTGCATTCCAGGGAAGGGGGCGCATCCCGCCTTGGTAATCTGCCGGACGCTGACCCCCGCCGCCTTGGCGGCCTCGTCCAGTGCGGATGCCAGATGCGCGGCGTGAGAATCGCCCCACAAGACGACTGTCGGGGGTACGTTGCCGCTACCGAGAATGCATTCGCCCGTCTTGGGGATGATCGCGCCACGTTCGAGGCATGAAGAGGCTTGGAACTTGGCGCTTTCTGCCCTGACCGCCTGAACAGATGGGCCACCATCCGGTCCTCTCGAGGGGAAACCGGCGCCCTTGATGACCAGGGATAGACAGCAAGCCGCGACCGTGACGCTGGCGGCCGGCAGCATCCATTTCCAGCGGGCGGTATGCGCGCCAGGCTTCTGGCGGAACGGGCGCTCGACAAAGCGCCATGAGAGCGTGGAGATCAGCAGCGCGGCAATGACTATGCCGATCCGCTCCGAGATAAGCAGACTGCGGTTCTGGTATATCCCTGCGAAAACCAGCAGCGGCCAGTGCCAGAGGTAGAGCGAGTAGGAAATCAGGCCGATGAACGCCGCTGGTCGGATCGATAGCGCCTTCGAGACCACCGTTTCGCGATGAATGCCGATGATGAGCGCGGCGCCAAGGCATGGCGGGAGCGCATACAGGCCAGGGAATGGCGTGTCATCGTTGATCAGGAACAGCGAGCCGACGATCAGCGCCAGACCGCCGGCACATAGGATCTCTGCCGCCACATGGCCGGGCTTCACGGCTCGCACTGCAGGCAGCGCGAGCAAGCCGCCGATGAGCAGTTCCCAAGCTCTGGTCGGCAGCATGTAGAACACGAATGGCTGGCTGACTGGCAGGAAGCGTTGGGCAATGTCGAGCGAAAAGACACACAGCCCCGCAACGATGATCAGGGACCAGGGCCGTAGCCAGCGCATCAGCGCCATGAGCGCCAGAGGCCACAGCAGATAGAACTGCTCCTCGACCGCCAGCGACCATGTGTGCAGCAGCGGCAGCGACGTGGCGGCTTCGGTAAAATAGTCGGTGTTGCGGTAGAAGTAGAGGTTCGCGGCTGAAAACGTCGCTGCGATCGCGCTCTTTGCAAACGCGACCAGTTCGCCGGGAGGCAGCACAAACCACGCCATCACGAAGCAGGCGCCGAGCATCGCGAACAGGGCCGGGAAGATTCGACGCACGCGGCGGTGGTAGAATTCCACCAGCGAGAATTCCCCCTTGTCGATCCGGTCGATAATGTCTGAGGTGATCAGAAAACCGGAGATGACGAAAAAGATGTCGACCCCGACAAAGCCACCGCTGATCCATGAAAATCCGGCATGGTACAGGACGACAGGCAAAACGGCGACGGCCCGAAGGCCGTTGATATCGGCGCGAAATTTCATCTGACCCCTACAGCCATTCCAAGCGGCGTGCACTCCACACTATTCGCTCGCGAATTTCAATCTATCCGCGCAAATCTTAACAACCGGCCGCTCTCTGGCGGAAAGGACTTCCCATGTTCGATGCTTTGACACTGCACGCGATCGAGGGCCTTGCCGGTCGCCTCAAGTGCTCGCCAGCAGCTCTGCAGGCGGTCGCCGAGGTCGAAAGCAACGGCCAGGTCTTCGCCATGGTCAAGGGCAAACAGGAGCCTCTGATCCGCTTCGAAGGCCACTATTTCGATGCGCGGTTGAACGCTGCCGACCGCGCGGTTGCCCGCGCGCAAGGGCTGGCCAGTCCGGTTGCCGGCAAGGTGAAGAACCCGGCATCGCAGGCGGCCCGCTGGATGCTGCTGGCGCGCGCGACCAAAATCGACCGGCAAGCCGCACTCGAATCGATCTCGATCGGCCTCGGCCAGGTGATGACGGCGCATTGGCAAAAACTCGGCTTCGCCAGCGTCGACGACATGATCAAGCTCGCTCGCAGCGGCGCCGCCGGCCAGATCGACATCATGGCCCGCTTCGTCGACAAGTTCGGCCTCGCCGACGAGCTGCGCCGGCTGGACTTCACCGCCTTCGCCCGCGGCTACAATGGCAAGGCTTTCGCTAAGCAGGGTTATCACCTGAAGATGGCGGCTGCCTACAAGCGCCTCAGTGGCGTGCAGCCGGTGTCGGCTTCCACCGGCATGCTGCGCATGGGCTCTCACGGCGCCAGGGTCCGCGCCCTGCAGACGCTGCTGGTGCGCGCCGGCTACGCGGTCCAGGTCGACGGCGACTATGGTCCATCGACCCGCGATGCCGTGCGCGACTTCCAGAAGGCGCAGAAGGTCACCGCCGACGGCGTCGCCGGGCCGGAGACCTTCCGCCGCCTCGAAGCCTGGAAGCAGAGCCCGGCCGAGCAACCCGGCGAGCAGCTGGTCAGCCAGGTGCCGGAGGTCAAGGACGCCACCAAGGGCGGCGGCGTGCTGGTCTTCATCGTTGCCGCGCGTGACCAGATCGCCGAGACCGCAAGCTACCTTACCGGCATCGAAGCGGACACGGCACAGACGGTCGCCAACGCGCTGCTGGCCGGCTCAAGCCTGATAGGCCTTGGCCTGGCCGCCTATGCAGTGTGGGGCTGGGTCAAGAGCCGCCGCACCGACGAGGGCGACATCCATCCCGAGATCGCTGCCGAGGCCGCAGCGCCTGATCCGGTGCTGGCGTGATGGCCTGGATCATCGGCCTGGTCGCCAGCCGGCTGGGCGTCAGCCAGGCGTTGGCGAACCTCATCGCCATCGGCGTGGCGATCGTCCTCGCCTCCGGCGCCGCCTGGGGCGTCTACGCTTTCATCAAGCACAAGGGCGCCGAGGAAGTCCGCGCGAAAATCGAAAAGGAAAACCGCGATGCGATCGAAAAGGGCCTGGGTGCTCGCATGTCTTTTGACGACTGCCTTGCTGCCGGCGGGGTGTACGACTTCAAGCGTCAGCGGTGTTCCCGCCCTTCGCTCGGCCATCGGTAACAGCCTGGCCGGCGCGCAAGGCAAGACGGTCGAGGATCAGAACCGGATCGACCGCACGATGGCGCCAGGCTGCGCCATCGGCCTCTACAAGCCCGGCGAATGCGACCGCCACAGCAAGGCGAGCTCGGCGCGCCGCGCCGAACTGAAATCCTGAACGGGCGGGAGAACCGATGCCGGAAACAGATCCGCTGGCGTTGCCGCAGCGTTGGCGGGAGCTCGACAAGCGCACCATCGAAATGGTGGCGCGATGGAACGAGGAAGAGCGCGAACGCATCATCCAGATCAGCCATCTATCACGGAAGCAGATGGACCGGCTGGACCAGTTCCTGAAGCTACCCGACGACAAATGGGAGGCGGGCTTCCGGATCGTCACCCGCTCGGTGATCTTCAACAAGACGCTGCGCTCGGCGCCAAAATTCGTGCTCGGGCTTGCGGCCGTGCTGGTGGCGCTCAACCAGCTCTGGGCGCTGCTGGCGCCCTATGTGAGGGCGATCAAATGACGGTGCTGGAAAGAACACGCGCGTTCGATTGGCGCTCCGCGCTGGTTGCTTCGCCTTTTGCGGTGCTCCTGGCATGGCTGGTCACGATCCTGATCGATCGCGAACCGCCGATCATCTTCGAATCGGCGAGCGTGCTGACGCCGCAGGTGCCGCAGGGCGGCGTGCTCGATGTCCAGTACACGGTGATCCAGAACCGCATCTGCGCGGCGACAGTCGAGCGCTACGTCACCGATTCGGATGGTATCGTGCACGTGCCGTCGACCTACACCGTCGGCCGCCGGCCGCTGATCGATGGCTATCCGCCGGAAGGCCGCGAGACCTATCAGCGCTCGATCACCATTCCGTTGGCCACCGCGCTCGGCCGGGCGCATTACGAGGCGCGCTTCACCTACACCTGCAACATCCTGCAGAAGCTGGCCTTCCCGATCGAGGTGACGGCGCCGACCGTCTATTTCGACATCGTGCCGGCACCGGCACCTCTGATGCCGCTGACCCCGGAAGCGCCTTAGAAATCCGCGCCCGGCGGTTCCGGGCAACCTCCCAAAAAGCAACTCGAAAGGAACGGCCATGACAGTCACCGTCAAAATCCATGTGGGCGGCAACTACCGTGCCACAATCAAGCGCACCGTCGACGGCGCCGAAGACAGCGTCCAGATCGGCCCGAACGAAGAAAAGCCGGTCTACTTCCAGCACGGCAAGGCCAACACGTTCGAAATCACCGAGGAATATCTCGGCGAGACGAAATCCGCCTGAGTATCCAAGCTTTGTAATCCGTCCGCCGTGCCGAAAGGCGCGGCGGGCTTTTTGCGTTTAGGAGGGTTTTGCGGTGCGCGTTCGGTGGAGCTATCGGTCCGAAGTTGCTGGGCAACCGAGGAATTATAAGGGCTAGCGTCACTTCGAAAGACAGTGCATACGTTAAGAGACTAGAGGAACTTTGGTTCAATATGTGGAAGCCCATCAATCCGGACCATTCAATCGAGGTGATGGCCATCGCCGTCACGTTCGTTGAGCCGATTGGCTCGGTGCTCTTCCGTCGAATAACTCGCGAACTTGAAACGAAGACATTCGCTGCGGGATTGACGGAGCGCCAACCAATCCACGGGGTTGAATTTACGATCGGCATCTCACCGGCGGAGGCGGTCAAACAAGTCGTCACGAACGGCATTATGTTCGATAAACACTCACTGATCCGCGGCGGTGACGACGTGGTAACAAAAAAGTTGGTCGAGCAACTCCAGTGGACAAATACCAATATCGTTTATCGTGCTTGGAAATATTCCGGCTGGCCAGCCTTGAAGGCTCAAGCCCTGGCGATTATGTCTGCGGCCTTCGCCGAAGTTGTTAATTCTGTCGAAATACGGTCTGTAAGGATTGAGTACCGCGACAGGTTCTACTTTGACGGCCCGGCAAGCCAAGCCAAGGCTGCCGGAGTTGTCGAACCGGGTAGTGACTTGCTATCGCCTCACATTTTCACAGCGGATGATTTCTGGCATTCTCATACTGGAAAATTTGAGCCGATTGACGGAGGAGGTAAGAAACTGCTTCAAGTCAATGTCGACTGTGCCGATCTGGTCACCCCAGAGCATCTCGCCGGCCTTCGAACAGTAGGAATCCTGACGGCAGTGGAACTTCAGTATAATGTTGCAGGGTTGGTAGTTGAAGGTGACCCAGTACAGTACCTCGACAATGCTGTCCAGCAGATCCACACAGATGTCATGGCGCTCTTCAAGCGCATCGTTGATAAAAACATGCTGCCTCAGATAGGAATTCACATTAAATGAACTTGTCGGCTTCAACTTTTTTCCGATTTGCATCCGTTACGCCCGTCGTGTTGGCTGCGGGCACTATTACTTCATACGTAGAATACGTCGATGTTGCAGATGCGCCACCGGCGGCAATAACCGAGGCCGGAACGTCCTCTGACACCTCTACTTCATCGGATATGCCGGAGTATGAGATGTTTCCTGCCGCTTCGTTGCGGCTCGCGCGACTGCGTGCCTTGGATGAAGATCACGATGGGGAAGGAGCCGCTGCGCCGTCAGAGGCCTCCTTCAACCTTGCCGCTGAGTTTATCCGATTTCTACCCTTCTACGCCCCTGACCCAACGGTTGGGGTTGATTCAGATGGCAACGCAGTCGTCGAGTTCCATGATGAAGGGGTATTTGGTCAGGTAATATTTCACCCTAGTCGAGTTGTCGAAGTCTTCCACGACAATGGGGTATCGGATCCTGTTGCATTCCAAGGCAAGGTTGACGATCCTGCTGTCAAGTCCCGTTTTCGAAACACGTTTGCCTTCAGCCTTGAAGCGTGACAGTCGCAGTTTGCCAGGAATGTTGTAAGGCGCTCGACGGCTCGTCGTCTGACAAGATGAATGCTTTTCGAGTAGAGTTATCGCTGCCGAATTGTGTATGTGAGAAGTATTCCGTTGGTGCGGGATCTCCCGGGAAAGTCGAACATTGGGAATACCTATATCGACTTGTAATCACTCCGGGCGACTTCGATCATAATACCGGCAGGCTCTTAACGGAGGCTTTGAACGACGCGAAGAAGGATGGTCTCAGTGTATTCCGAGATTCGGCCAGTGACGAAGACGTTCGTTGTCTTGTAGCCGAAAGACTGGGGCGTAAACCTGGTAAGCAGGCAAAGACCGTCCAGGCGCTGCTTTGTTTTCAGGTTCAAATCGTTAGACAGGTGACCGATCATCAGTTGGGCCGCCTTTTCTGTGTCTACGATGAGACTGTTCCTAGGAAGGTCCCTGGGGCGATCCCCGTTCCAACCCACGTTACGGTTCTGCAGAGGCTTCGACCGAGTGGTTCCGCAAATCGCGAAGCGCTTATTAAGCAAGACACCAAGAAGCTTTATGATCTCATCGGTCAGTCGCAAATTCCGATCGAAGAATTCAGGGGAGGCCTACTGATATCCATGAACGAGCGTTCGTTGCGCGGGGAGTTCGTTGATGAATCGGGGTCTGCGGCTGGAGCCCGCATTGACTCTTCAGCCGCAACATGAACGGAATGAGAACATCCAATCGGGGGTTCTCATGCATCTCGCCATCGATATTTCCGGCATGCCGGCCGGCGACGCGGTCGACAGCTTCGTCGTGCTCGCACCGTCCAACGCTCGCTCCGACGCCGCCCTGCGCGAGGTCGAGGCCTTTCTGAAGGGCTGCTTTCCGGAATACGATTTTCTTGCCAATGGCGAGGCCATGCCGTTCGACGGCGATTACCAGGTGCTGCCGGTCCGCGGCGTGGTCGGCGACGATCCGGACATGCTGCGCATGCTCGACTATCCCGAGCAATCGGTGATGATGGGCATCGCCGCCGCCCTGAAGGGCTTCAGGCCCGGCCAGCCGCCGGCGCTGAACTAGAATCACGTTCCGTTCACTCTACCTAATATAAGCTTTGTACCTAGTATTGACTGGGTGCGTAAAATTGTAAGTACCGGTCGCCTCGAGTTCATTGCGCCAATGGAGCCCAAGCTGGTCGCAAAGCCGCCTGAGGGTGAGCACTGGATGCATGAGATCAAGCTCGACGGCTACCGCGCCCAGGTCGTCATCAACAGCCCTGAGGATATCCGGGTCTTCACCAAGTCCGGCGCCGATTGGACGAGCAAGTTCACTGGCATTGTCGAAGCGGCGCGTGAGCTCGACGTCGAGAACGCGATCTTCGAGGGTGAGGCGGTGGTCACCAACACGGCCGGGCTGCCCGACTTCGATGCGCTGCAGAAAGCCGTGCACAGCGATCCCTACGCCATGATCCTCGGCGCCTTCGACATCATGCATCTCGACGGGCACGATCTGCGTGACATCGGCTGCAAGGCGCGCCGGGAGCTTCTGTTCGGCCTCATGAAGCCGAACAGCAGGATCCAGTTCAGCGAGGCCATACCCGGAGACCCCAAGGCGATTTTCTATCTCGCTGACCAAGCGGGGATCGAGGGGATCGTTTCAAAGCGCGCCGACAGCAAATATCGCAGCGGCCCCACCAGCGATTGGCTGAAGACGAAGAGCTTCACAGTCCAGGAATACGAACTGATGGGCGTCGAGCGCGAGCCGGGCAAGGCGGCATTCGCCTTGCTGGCGAAGCCCGGTACCGGAAAATATGTCGGTTCGGCCTTCATCAGCTTGGGGCGCGACATGAAGGAACGGCTGTGGAAACGGGTCCAGGAACATGCCGGCCCACCTCCGGAGGGCGTCAAGAAGCGACCGGCAACGCAGTGGGTTGAGCCTGGCGTGAAGTTGCGGATCAAGCACCTTCGTGGCGAGCACAAATATATACGCCACGCCTCGCTGCTCGGCTTCGATGACGAGGGATAGCCTACCGGGTCAGTCGCTCGACGGTTTCGATGATCGCCTTTGCAAGGGCCTCGCCCTCGTGCACCGGCAGCGGTCCATAGATCACGTTGACCGCCTCCTCGCTCGGCAGCACGCCAGCCGGGCAGGTCAGCTCGATCGCCATGCGAACGAGTTGCAGGCCGGTTCTTTCGCCATAAATGTAGTTCTCATCCATCGTCAGGATACTGGCGCGCGGCCGGCGATCGTGAAGACGGCTTGACCGGAAGCAGGAATTTGTTCTTATTCCGTTCTCATGGAAATCGAGACATTGGGCGATGCCTGGAACCACGGCGTGAGGCTGACCGCGCGCTGCGTTTGGGGCAGTCGCGAGGGGCTTAAGACCGTCCGCGAGTGCGGCAATCGCTACGAGCTGGACGTCTACACCATGCTGTGGACGCGCGGTCGGGACTTTCCGCTGGCCATGCTGTCCGGCCGGCTGCGCTGCCCGAAATGCGGTTCGCGCCGCGTCGCCGTCGGCATCACCATGCCGAGCAACGCCGGCACGGCCGCAGCGAGGATGGCACGGTGATGGACCGGCTGACGGTGCGCCTGGCCTACCAGCGCGGCTTCCAGGTCGTCGACGGTGGCACGGTGCTGCAGACCTTCAAGGCTCGCGACGACGCCTTCAAATTCGTGCACGGGCAAGGCGCGCGCGTCCGGCTCGACTGGTCGCGGACGGTGATCGGCGGCCAGACACCCCCTTTCGACTTCACTGCGATGTTTCAGCAGGATGCGGTCGGGCGAATATTCAAGACGGTGCAGGGCCCTGGCGCCGGCACCTGGTTCTGGACATGCTTTGAAGGCGGGGCGAGGGGAACAGTTGGGGACAAGGACGAAGCGGTAGCCGGCGTCGAGCGCGCCTACACGCGCTATCTCACCAAGGCGGACTGGCGCTAGCTAATCGCACCAGGGGCGGCGCTTGCCGGTCCACGGCCGCGCCAGGCCTTCGCTGATCAGGATGTCGCCGACGTCATGCCCGTCGACGTCGATCGTCGCCAGCGTCCGGCCATAGCGATCCTTCAATCGGCCGCTTTTGGGATCGCCCGGATGCACCGTGACAGGGCCGCTGTTCAGCAGCTCCGTCATTCTGCGCTTGGCAACCAAGCCGAGCCGCAATTCGGCGTCGCAATGATACTCGTGGATCTCTGGCGCGTCGATATTCGCGACGCGGATGTGCTTGCCGTCGAGCACGATCGTGTCGCCGTCCAGCACGACAGGCCAGCCGGTCAGGAGAGCGGCGGCAAGGATCAGGAGTTGTGACATGGCGGCCGACCCTATGCCACAACTTGACACGGCACGCGAGGTGTCGTGACACGGCGCATTGATTTCATTGTATTTCTAGGAGCCTTCCAAGCTGAATATGCGGGTTCGATTCCCGCTACCCGCTCCAGATTTCCCGCAGCCGCGGCGTCCCTCGCGCACGATCCCGAAGCAGGCACTGCCAAGTGAAGCGCTTTGCCGATAATTCAAAGTGTTGGTTGCGCGTCCAGACGGACGCGCAACGACCTTAATCCGTTGTTTTATGCATGTCGTTGTACCAAACCGCAGGCGGTGTTGGGCGACATGCCTTAACTCGCGAATTTGCTGAATATGGACGCGAGCTGGTTCTGCTGCGGCACTTGCCCGTTCGGCGTCAGCTGGTCGACAAGCCCTGGCAAGGCTGCGGACAGTTGCTTGAGCAGGTCCTGCTGGTTCAGCCCCGTCCTTTGCGCGATCTCCTGAATGATTTGTGGCCCGAGAGCGCTGCCCAGATCGCTGGGGTTGATCGGCTGGTTCTGACCGGTACCGACCCACGAATTGGCGACGTTGCCGTGGCCGGCGTCCTTCAGTTTGTCGAGCAGGCCGCCCAGACCGCCGAGCAGGCCGCCATCGGCGGATGCTGTTGTATCAGGCGGGACGGGGGCAGGGCTTTGCGTTGCCTCCGGCTGGGCGGAACTTCCACCGCTCAGCATTTTTCCCACCAAAAGTGCGCCGAGCGCGATCATCAGCGGCTTGGCGACGTTGCCGCCGGGAACGGCATTGTCAAACAGTCCCATTGTGGATCTCCATGTCAAATTGCCCGTCGTCTCCGACAATGACGCATCCATGGCGAATTTCAAGCCGGTTTGAGCTTTCCGTAATCATGATTTTCAAGTTGGCTTGAGCTTTGCTTAATAATGTGGAAGTAATCGAGCGCGGGGAACGGAGAGGAAAAATGTCAATATTAAGCTGGATTATTCTCGGCGTCATCGCCGGCTTCATAGGCAGCAAGATCGTCAATAAAAGCGGGCAAGGCCTTGTGCTCGACATCGTGCTCGGGATTGTCGGGGCCATCGTCGGAGGGCTCATCTTCAGCGCGTTTGGCGCGTCGGGCGTTACCGGGCTCAACATCTATAGCCTGATCGTAGCCGTGGTCGGTGCCGTGGTTGTCCTCTGGGCCTATCATCAGTTCAGCGGCAAGAGGGCTCTATAGAAGCCGTCCGGCAGTTGCGTCGGCATTCGGGTGAATGCCGACCGCCTATCTGATCCTTCTGAGGATTTCGCGGATCAGCGTGTTGAGGCCGGCTTCCAGCCCTCTCACCATGATCGGCCATAGTTCCTCCAGCAATCGCTGCCATACGGCATCCCGCCCAATCCTCACCGGCAGATTTGGCATCGAGCTCATTGCCGCCGTCACGTCGCGGCGCAGCCGCTCGCCGCAGCCGCTTGCGCCGCTGATCGTCGGATCGAAAGGCAGCCGGGTGAAATCCCATTTTCCGCGTTGCTCGATGCCGAGATTGCTTTCGACCTCGGCGTGCGAGAGCACCGTTTTGGGCGTGACCTTGATGCGGTAATATTTGCAGAGTTCGGCGACAACCGCGGTCATCGCGTCCCACTGCGCCCTGGTCATCGGATAGCGGCCGGCATCGAACGGCCTTTCCTCCGCCCCGGCCATGCAACAGAGCGAAACCCCGATCGAGCCGCCGTTGCAGTTGAGCGTGTGCGCGGCATATCCCGGTTTTACCCGGCCGGAATTGAGCGCGATCGAAGGCCGGCCCCTGACCAGACGGCCATTCCCCTCGACCAGTATGTGATATGCATCCTTGTCGGTATCGCCGGCCGAATGCGAGCCCGCCGTCCAATGGCAAATGACGCGCCTCATCGCAACATTGGGCAACCACTCGGGCGGTAATGCCACAGAAATCCCCGCGACATAGGTTCGGTGACGGAGCACAGTATAGTTTCTTTGGCGACGGACGCGAAAACGAAACGATAATTTGGTTGAGCGTTTTCTAACGGTCAGCTATTCGTCGGCATCTCCAGCGACCACGTGTTCTTCATATTGCGGCAGGTCGTCGGTGATCGTGAACCACTTCGCCTTGGAGCCGACAAAGATGTGCTGCGTCGGGCGGATGGTCGGCTCGTCGACCAGGGTTCCCATGGCGACATGCACGAAGGCACCGCCGCGGACCACCGAATAGAGCAACGAGCCGCAAGTCTTGCAGTGCGCGTTATGGCCGGTTTCGTCGCCGAAGATCATGAGATTGTCCTCGCCCCTGGTCAGGCTCAGCCTGTCGCGTTCGATGCCGGCGAATGGCTTGAACGCCGAACCGGTGGTGCGCCGGCAGTTCGAGCAGTGGCAGTTCGCGGCATAGATGAACGCGTCCGCCACCGCATACTGAACGGCGCCGCACAGGCACTTTCCGGTGAGCGTGCGGTTGCTTGCATTCTGGTTGCTTTCCGGGCTTGCCATGCGCTTCTCCACTTCCGCTCTAGGCGACGACAGTCAACCGGCGCTTGCGCTCGTCGAGCGAGACGATTGTCAACCCGCTGGCCACCACCAGCAGGATACCGCAGATGGCCAGCGCATTCGGGAGTTGCCGGAATACCACCAGGCCCGAAATCACCGCCCAGACGGTGAAGCAATAGTAGAACGGCGCCACCACGCTGGTCGGCCCGACCCGATAGGCCATGAAGATGAAGAAGTGGCCGAAGATCAGGAACAGTCCGGCCCCCGCCATCAGCAGCAGGTGATGGGTTTCAGGCACGACCCACTGCTCGGAAAGCAGATGCGCGACGCCGGCGCCGGCGAGCACCACGACCACCGCGGAAATGGCAACAACCATCCCCGGCACCTCGGCGGCGACCTTGCGTCCCGCCAGATCGCGTGCCGCGGACAGAGCGGCATTGCCCAGCGCCAGCAGGGCGTAGACCGAAATCCCCTGCATCGTCGGTTGTGCCACCATCACCGCGCCGATAAAGCCAAGGCCGATCAGCGCCAGCCGCACCCCGCCGATCCGTTCGCCAAACAGGATCGAGGAGCCGACCAGCATCAGCAAGGGTGTGATCTGCCCAAGCGCGGTCGAATCGGCGATCTGCATGTTGGCGAGCGCCACCACGTAGCAAAGGATAGCACCCAGTTCGAGCAGGTTCCTGCGCAACACCTTCGCGTCGAGGATCAGCGGGATCTGCTTGCCATAGCCCAGCATGAACAGCAGCGGAATGCCCCACAATGTTGCCGCAGCGCCGCGCAGGAACAGCACCTCATAGGGCGGCAGTCCCGCGGTTGCGAGCTTCATCATCGTGTCGTTCACGATGTAGGACCCGGTCGAAACGACCATGAACAGCGGGCCTCGGATGGCAGTCGGGATGAAATGCATGGGCCGACGAAATCAGACCGGCGCAGCAGCGGCAATGGGCCAGCGGCAAGCGAACGGATTTCCAGCGGCAAGCGAACGGATTATGGCTTCAATTCACGTTGAGCGCTCCAGCCCGCGAAGCCAAGCGTGTCGGAAAAGCCTGCCATGCGCGGCCGACCACCAGGCCTGACACAAGCAGCGCCGAGAGAAAGGCGGTGGCCAGGTGGTCCGAGGGGCCCGAGACGAGCAGAATTCCGGCAGCGATCACGACAGCGCTTTCTTTCGCCGAAAATCCTGATTTTCCTAGAAACGCCAGCGGGATGGCAAGAGCCACGAAATCATAGATGAACGCGTAAGGCGAAGCGAGAATCGTCACGGTTGCGAGCGCTGCTGCCTTGACGTCGAACGCCACTTTTTGACGCCATATCCAGACAATGCCGGCGCTCAGAACTGCGATGAGCAGGCCCTGCGCGGTCCATGCGAGCGTCCAATTCCACCCAAGCGCGCGGACAAAACCGTAGAGGCTTTGAAGCTTGGAGAAGTCAGCCCTACCATCGACGAGAATGGTGCCGTTGACCTTGGCGGCGGCATCGAAGAAATCGGACCAAATCTCGGCGCCGAAGAGGCCGATGGAAAGCATGATCATGACGGTGGTGGAAACAGCGGCCCAACCGATCACTCGCCAAAAGCCTCCGGCGATGAGCGCAAGCGGGATCATCAGACCGAATTGCGGCTTATAGGTGAGCAGGCCGAAGCAGAGGCCGGCCAGCGCGGGGCGTTTTTCGATCGAGGCGATGGCTGCGCCAAGCAACGCAGCGGTAATGAAGCCGTTTTGGCCGACCACGGTATTCCAAAGCACGGGGGGCCAGGCCATGGCTGCCAGAATCGCAACGCGTGTGTTCCCGATCAGCCGTATGGCGGCGGCGTAGAGCGTTATCCCGGTCGCCATCCATGCAACCAATGCAGCCGGATAGGATAGCAACGCCAGTGCGGCGGTCACGATCTGGAAAGTCGGAGGATACTGCCATGAAAAATAGCCGTCGAAGGTAGCACCGCTTTCAGCGGTCGAGATGCTCTTGTGCAGGTCCCAATTATAGGCATCGGCGGCATGGCCTTGCAGGACAAGCTTGCCAGCCCCCCAGAATGCGATGAAGTCGGTCGCCAGCGGCCGCCCGTTTTCGTCGAACAGCCAGCTGCCGATCAATATCGAAATGCCAAGCACGCCGATGTAAGTGCAGATCAAGCCGCATATGGCCAGATAGATCAGACGTTGCAGGTTCTGCCCTGTCGCGATGGTGGCAATCCGCATGATGCTCATTTACCCGCAAGTGCCCAGGCGCCATTCTGCTCCAGTGTCATTAAGCCAGTGTCATTAAGGGAGTGTCATTAAGGGTTTGTGGCGCCACCGGCCTTGGGTCGTGCTCATCTTACATTTCCGTCTTGCCATTCCCATATCGGCCACATCCCCTAAATCGGATCATGGGTTCGAACCGAGTGAGCCGCGCTCAGCCACAAGGCACTTGTGTTTTTCGGCCTTAGTCGCTAATCGCCCCGCATTCGACTGAACTGAAGGTCCAGGCCGTCCTCAGGCCGTCCAAGGAAAGAGACTATGGCAAAAGGTAAATTCGAGCGCACTAAGCCTCATGTGAACATTGGCACGATTGGTCACGTCGACCACGGCAAGACGTCGCTGACGGCGGCGATCACCAAGTATTTTGGCGAATACAAGCGCTACGACCAGATCGATGCGGCGCCGGAAGAAAAGGCACGCGGCATCACCATTTCGACGGCACACGTCGAATACGAGACGGCTGCCCGCCACTATGCCCATGTCGACTGCCCCGGCCACGCCGATTATGTGAAGAACATGATCACCGGTGCCGCGCAGATGGACGGCGCGATCCTGGTCGTGTCGGCCGCCGACGGCCCGATGCCGCAGACCCGCGAGCACATCCTTT
>NZ_JAMYMA010000023.1:0-116536 GCF_040318275.1 Mesorhizobium sp. M1217
TCCGTCATTCCCTGGAGTTCGTGTCCTGGAAGGACCGCAAGTCCGTCGTGCCGGCGCTGCGCGCGATCTACCGGGCCAAGGACGCCGAAGCCGGCATGAAGGCCCTTGAGGACTTCGAAGCCAGCTACTGGGGGCAGCGGTATCCGGCGATCACCCAAAGCTGGCGGCGCAATTGGCAGCACGTCGTCCCATTCTTTGCCTATCCCGAAAGCGTGCGGCGGATCATCTACACCACGAACGCCATAGAGGCGCTGAACTCCAAGCTGCGCCGCGCCGTCCGCACCCGGGGACACTTCCCCAGTGACGATGCGGCCATGAAGCTGCTATATTTGGTGCTGAACCACGCGGCCGAGGAATGGAAACGACCGCCGCGCGAATGGTTCGAGGCCAAGACCCAGTTCGCCGTCGTCTTCGGCGAAAGGTTCGTCAGCCAATGACGAAACCGGCCTCGCGCACAGAATTCCTGACAGTTCCTCTCATCCGCAAGCTGTCGGCTGAATAGACACCTACTGCCCTACTGCCCTACTGCCCTACTGCCCTACTGCCCTACTGCCCTACTGCCCTACTGCCCTACTCCCCTAGCCGAGCATCATGACTTACCAATCCCCAATCTCCCCCGGCCGCTCCTGGTACGAGGACACGGCCGGACCAAGGCCCGAATATCCGGCGCTCGACGGCGACCGGACATGCGACGTAGTGATCGTCGGCGGCGGCTTTACCGGCCTGTCGGCTGCGGCTCATCTCGCCAAGTCAGGCGCGGATGTCGTGCTTATCGAAACGCATCGTTTCGGTGACGGCGCATCGGGCCGCAATGGCGGCCAGCTCGGCACCGGACAGCGGGCCTGGGCAGAGGAGCTGGAAGCGGAATACGGCTTTTCCCGCGCCAAGGCGCTGTTCGACCTCGCCGAAGAAGCCAAGGCGCATCTCCTCGACTTCGCCGCGATGCACCAGATCGAGATCGACTATATGCCCGGCCAAATGTCGGTGGCGCACAAAAAGCGCTATGTCGACGACTACAAGGCGCATGCCGAGATCATGGCAAGCCGGTTCGGCTATCCGCACATCTCATTCATGGATGCCGCGGAGACAGCCGAGCGGCTCGGCTCGACGCATTATTTCGGCGGCACCCGCGACACGGGCACCGGCCACATCCATCCGCTGAAGCTGGTGATCGGCACCGCAAAAGTCGCGGCACAGGCCGGCGCAAAGCTTTTCGAGCAGACACCGTCGACCGGCATCACCTCCGGCGGCGGCAAAGTGAGGGTGACGACGCCGAAGGGCACGATCATCGCCGGGAAGTGCTTGATCGGGGTCAACGCCTATGGCGGCACGCTCGAGCCGGTGAGTGCTTCGCATATCATGCCGATCGGCTCATTCATCGGCGCAACGGTACCGCTGGGCGCCGATTCCAAAGTGTTGCCGGGTGGCGAGGCGGTCGACGATTCGCGCTTCGTCGTGCGCTATTTCCGCAAATCGAAGGATGGGCGGCTGATGTTTGGCGGGCGCGAGATCTACGCAGTCAACGATCCCAAGGACATTCACATCCACATCCGCCGGCAGATCGCCGAGATCTATCCGGCACTGAAGGACATTGAGATCACCCATGGCTGGGGCGGCTATGTCGGCATCACCGTACCGAGAAAGCCGTTCGTGCGCGAAGTCATGCCCAATGTGATCTCGGTCGGTGGTTATTCCGGCCACGGCGTCATGCTGGCCAATTTTTTCGGCAAGCTTTATGCCGAGACGGTCGCCGGCAACCGCGACCGGCTGAAGCTGATCGAGGATTTGAAGATTCCGCCTTTCCCCGGCGGCCGGCGTTTCCGCGCGCCACTGCTCTTTCTTGCGCTCAACTGGTACGCGTTGCGGGACAGGATTTAACCAGGCGTTGCAGAATCCTTAACCAGGGCGCAGAATCCCCGCCAAGGGCGCAGTGATGCCACAATCGCGGGCGAAAGATGATGCTCGTGGGCAGCTGAACGGGGAATTTTTGCGGGCCTGCCCGCTTTGGTTTGGGAACGATGCCGATCGAAATGCCGGCTCTCCGGCATCGGTCGTGAGAACATCGGCCCGCAAATGGAGGTGGCAAGTGTGAGAGAGCCCTTCAGTTTCGGTGCGCCGGAACGACGGCGCGTTGCGATGCAATTCGGTTACGATATGCGGCCGACGTTCTGGCACGGGGTCCGGTCGAACGCGCATCTCGTGATCGCTGCGCTTGGCACGGCAGCACTGCTCGGCGTTGCCGCAGTGGCGCTGTGGCTGGCCTTGCCGGCCAATGAACGACAGGCGGCGGCGAGCCCTGAGCAGACCGTTCCGACCATTCCGGTCAAGACGACGAAGATCATGCCTTCCAAGGTCGCTGCTGCGCCGCGGACGACGGGCAAGGCCGACGCGGTTTCCCCGGCGGTGGCCGCGGCGGAAGCCGACATACCGGCGCTGGCTCCCAACGATCCCCGCTGGACGGGACCAAAGACGGCATCGGCCGCCGCCACAGCAGCATCCGACCAACTGGCAAGCCAGACCGATCAGGCGGCCGATAAATCGTCTGCTTCGGTGGCATTCGCCGATCCGGCAGCGAAACCCGACGCTGCGGCATTGTTTGCCAAGGTGGCGGCTCCCGGCAGCTCGACGAAAAACACAGGGCCCGACGGTGCGCAGACCGCTGCCATCCCCACACCCAAGCCGCAACTGCCGACGCAGTCCGCGAGCGAAGACGACAACAGCACCAAGGCAAAATCCGGAAAAACCAATACTGCCGGTACCGGACGCATCCTGAGATCCGTCACCATGCGCACCGGCCCAAAGAAGAATGCGGCCGCCATTCTCACCGTGCCGGCCAAGACCTCGGTGCAAGTGATGAGTTGCAAGCAGTGGTGCCAGATCGTCTACAACGGCAAGCGCGGCTGGGTCTACAAGAGCTACGTCAAAACCGGGGCGTAGGACAGACAGAGCGATCGCGGCTCGGATCGCTCGCCATCAGCCGCCTGTCGCCGGATGGCCTAGGGGTTCAAATGCAACGGCCGCCGTCGACTTCCAGCGCCACGCCGGTGATGAAAGCTGCTTCATCCGATGCGAGCCAAAGCGCGGCATTGGCCACGTCAAGCGGCGTCGAAAGCCGGCCGAGCGGGATCGATGCGCGGAACTTCTCGCGGATCTCGGGTGTGTCGGCGCCCATGAATTTCTCAAGCATGCCGGTCTCGCCGGCGACCGGGCACAGGCAGTTGACACGGATGTTCTTTGGCGCGAGTTCCACCGCCATCGATTTGGTCGCGGTGATCGCCCAGCCCTTCGATGCGTTGTACCAGGTGAGACCAGGCCGCGGCCTGATACCGGCCGTGGAAGCCGTCGTCAGGATGACGCCGCCGCCTTGCCGCTCCATGGCCGGCACCACGGCAAGTGCTGCGTTGTAGATTGCCTTCATGTTGACTGACGTGATCAGGTCGAAGGTCGCTTCGTCGACTTCCAGCATGTCACCGTTGCGATGGGTGTAACCGGCATTGTTGACCATGATGTCGATGCGACCGAAGGCGCTCATTGCAGCATGGACCATGTCGTCGAATTCGGACCGCAGCGAGACGTCGGTCTGGGTCCAGATCGCCTTTTCGCCGATCTCGCCGGCGACGCGCTCTGCGTCCTTGGCGTTCAGATCGGCGACAACGACCCGCGCGCCCTCCTCGGCAAAGCGCCTGGCCATGCCCTCGCCAAAGCCCGAGGCAGCGCCGGTGATGATGGCGACCTTGTTTTGGAGGCGCATGCCTTTCTCACTCATCGTTGAAGACGATCGACGACGCGTTTGGCCATGGCCATCGAAAGATGTGTGTCCATTGCCGATTTCTCCTTTGGCTTTCGCCTTGATCCCGCTCTATGCTGCACCTGCGAACGCTCCCGGAAGCATCGCTTGCCGACAAGCCTCCGGCCAGAGCCGGTGTCAAGAGCACACGCGGATGTGACGCAATGACACTGGCAAGTTTAAATCGATTAGATTATATCAGCCGCGTTATCGCGACCGGCGTCAGAGCGGACAGACCATGACCAGCCAGATCATCCCCGTCGACCCTTTCGACTTTATCATTTTCGGCGGCACCGGCGATCTGTCGGAACGCAAGCTTCTGCCGTCACTGTACCACCGGCAGCGCGACCACCAGTTTTCCGAGCCGACGCGCATAATCGGCACATCACGTTCGAAGATGACCGATGAGGAATTCCAGTCTTTCGCCAGGCAGGCGATTGCCGATCATGTGAAACCGGAAGATATCGACGCCACGGAACTGAAAACGTTCCTCGCACGGCTCTCCTATGTCCCGGCCGACGCAACCACAGGTGCCGGCTTCGACAGGCTGAAGAAGGCGATCGGCGACAGCGAACACATCCGCGCTTTCTATCTGGCGGTGGCGCCGGCGCTGTTCGGCGACATCTCGCACAAGCTGAAGGAGCACGGGCTGATCACGCCGAATTCGCGGATCGTGCTGGAAAAGCCGATCGGCCGCGATCTCGCTTCGGCGCGCGCGCTCAACGACCTGGTCGGCGACGATTTCCATGAAAGCCAGATTTTCCGCATCGATCACTATCTCGGCAAGGAGACGGTGCAGAATTTGATGGCGCTGCGCTTTGCCAATGCGCTCTACGAGCCGCTGTGGAATTCCGCCAATGTCGATCATGTGCAGATCACCGTGGCCGAGACGGTCGGCCTGGAAGACCGCGTCACCTATTACGACAAGGCTGGCGCGTTGCGCGACATGGTACAGAACCACATGCTGCAGCTGCTCTGCCTCGTCGCCATGGAGGCGCCGTCGTCGATGGACGCCGATGCCGTCCGTGACGAAAAACTGAAAGTGCTGCGGGCGCTGAAACGCATCAACGGCAACGAAGCGCCCAAGCACACGGTGCGTGGGCAATACCGTGCCGGCGCCTCGGCCGGCGGGCCGGTGAAGGGCTATGTCGAGGAACTCGGCAAGAACAGCAACACCGAGACCTTCGTTGCGCTCAAGGCCGAGATCGGCAACTGGCGCTGGGCCAGCGTGCCGTTCTACCTCCGCACCGGCAAGCGGCTGGCGACCCGCGTTTCGGAGATCGTTATCGAATTCAAGCCAATCCCGCATTCGATCTTCGGCGAGAGCGCCGGGCCGATCTCCGCCAACCAACTGGTCATCAGGCTGCAGCCCGACGAAGGCGTCAAGCAGTTCATCATGATCAAGGATCCGGGCCCGGGCGGCATGCGGCTGCGCCAGATCCCGCTCGACATGAGTTTTGCGCAATCCTTCGACGGCCGCGCGCCCGATGCCTATGAGCGGCTGATCATGGACGTCATCCGTGGCAACCAGACGCTGTTCATGCGCCGCGACGAGGTCGAGGCTGCGTGGAAATGGATCGACCCGATCCAGGACGCCTGGGAAAGCGGAAGGCAAGAGGCGCAAGGCTACACCGCAGGCACATGGGGCCCCTCGGCCTCGATTGCGCTGATCGAACGCGATGGGCGGACATGGCACGAGAGCAATTAGGCGGCGCCTACAACTGGCACGAATTTGCCGGACGCCAGGAGTTGGCGACAGCGCTTGCCGGCCACGTCGCCGGCCGCCTGTCAAAGGCGATCGCCGAGCGCGGCACGGCACTGCTTGCAGTCTCGGGCGGCACGACGCCGGCGAAATTCTTCGCGGCGCTTTCGACCGTTCCTATCGCCTGGGAAAAGGTGACGATAACATTGGTCGACGAGCGCTTCGTGCCGCCCTCGTCGCCGCGCTCCAATGCCGGTCTGGTTGCCGCCAACCTGCTGCAGAACGCGGCCGCCGCCGCGAATTTCGTGCCGCTCTACCACGCTGCGGCAACTATCGCGGGCGCAGCGGTCTCCGACAGTGAGGCGCTGCAAGTGCTGCCCTGGCCCCTCGATGTTGTTGTGCTCGGCATGGGAACTGATGGCCACACCGCCTCGTTCTTTCCGGATGCCGACAACCTGGCAAGATTGCTCGATCCGTCGTCGCAAAGGATCGTGCTTCCGGTTCACGCGGCAAGCGCCGGCGAGCCGCGGCTGACGCTGTCACTGGCGCGGATCATCAATGCCGGCTTCATCGCGCTGCATATCGAGGGCGCGGAAAAACGCACCGCATTCGAGGCCGCGCTTGGAGTTGGAACACGAAAGCCCATTCGCGCCGTGCTCGATGCAACTCAAAAGCCCGTAGAGGTTTTCTGGGCACCTTGATCTCAACTTGGCTGCAGGTCCCGGCAACAGCCGGAAGGTGTTTGCGGGACCTCGCCTGAAAGGACCGACCGCCATGACCGCAAGACGCGACATCGAAGCCATCACCCAGCGCATCCGTGAGCGCTCCAGGCCCGGTCGCGAGGCTTATCTCGGCCGCATCGCCGAAGCCTCGAACCGCACCGCCAACCGGGCCGTGCTGTCCTGCGGCAACCTGGCCCATGGCTTTGCTGTGTGCAGTCCTTCCGAAAAGGTGGCGCTTGGCGGCGACCGGGTGCCGAACCTCGGCATTATCACCTCCTATAACGACATGCTGTCGGCGCATCAGCCTTTCGAGACGTTTCCGGCACTGATCAAGGACGCGGCCCGCGAGGCCGGCGGCATCGCCCAGGTGGCCGGCGGCGTGCCCGCGATGTGCGACGGCGTAACCCAGGGCCAGCCCGGAATGGAGCTGTCGCTGTTCTCGCGCGACGTGATCGCCATGGCCGCGGCGATCGGCCTGTCGCACAACATGTTCGATGCCGCCGTCTATCTCGGCGTCTGCGACAAGATCGTGCCGGGGCTGGTGATCGCGGCGCTGACCTTCGGTCATCTGCCGGCGGTCTTCATCCCGGCCGGGCCGATGACGACCGGCATTCCGAACGACGAAAAGGCCAAGATCCGCCAGCTCTATGCCGAGGGCAAGGCGGGGCGGGCCGAACTGCTCGAAGCCGAATCCAAATCCTATCACGGGCCGGGAACCTGCACTTTCTACGGCACCGCCAATTCCAACCAGATGCTGATGGAGATCATGGGCCTGCACACGCCTGGCGCCTCGTTCGTCAATCCGGGCACGCCGCTGCGCGACGCGCTGACCAGGGAAGCGACCAAGCGGGCGCTGGCGATCACAGCGCTCGGCAACGCCTACACGCCAGCCGGGCGGATGATCGATGAGCGCTCGATCGTCAACGGTATCGTCGGCCTGCACGCCACCGGCGGTTCGACCAACCACACCATCCATTTGATCGCCATGGCGGCGGCGGCCGGCATCGCCATTACCTGGCAGGATATTTCCGACATCTCGGAAGCCGTGCCGCTGCTGGCGCGGGTCTATCCGAACGGCCTTGCCGACGTGAACCACTTCCACGCCGCCGGCGGGCTCGGCTTCCTGATCCGCGAACTGCTCGACGCAGGCATTTTACATGAGGATGTGCAGACGGTGTGGGGCGAAGGGCTGCGCCCCTACGCGGTCGAGGCCAAGCTCGGCGCCGATGGCGGCGTCGTGCGCGAGGCCTCGCCGCGCCAGAGCGGCGACGAGAAGGTGCTGGCGCCGTTCAAGAAGGCGTTCCAGCCGAGCGGCGGGCTGAAAGTGCTTTCAGGCAATCTCGGCCACGCCGTCATCAAGACATCGGCGGTCAAGCCGGAGCGGCGCATCATCGAGGCACCGGCCAAGGTGTTCGACAGCCAGCAAGGGCTGAACGAGGCGTTCAAGGCGGGGTCGCTGACCGGCGACTTCATCGCCGTCATTCGGTTCCAGGGCCCGAAGGCCAACGGCATGCCGGAATTGCACCGGCTGACCACCGTGCTCGGCATCCTGCAGGACCGCGGCCAGCATGTGGCGCTGGTTACCGACGGGCGCATGTCGGGTGCCTCCGGCAAGGTGCCGGCGGCGATCCACGTGACGCCGGAAGCGGCGGAGGACGGGCCGATCGCCAGGATTCATGACGGCGATATTATCAGGCTCGACGCCGAGGCCGGAACGCTCGAGGTGCTGGTGCCGGCCGGCGATTTCGCACTGCGCCGGCCCGCGGACAGCGACCTCATAGGCAATGAATTCGGCTTCGGCCGGGAGCTCTTCGCCGGGTTCCGGCAGATGGTGGGCCGCGCCGACCATGGCGCGAGCGCCTTCGGCGTGGCGTGACTTTTTCGGCCATGAGGAAGAGCGGCTGGTGGCCGCTCTCCCTTGGATCTATTGAACCGTCAGCTCGGCTCGCGCGCCGGCCCTGACCGTTACCGCGCCTTCCTTCGAGCTGCTGTCCGACTTCTCCGAAACCACCGCGTAGTCGCCAACCGACAAGGTGGCCTGATACTTCTGGTCATAGGCGTAGCCGACCGACTTGCGGGTTCCATCGATGTTCTTCTTGGCCTCGAATATCTCGATCTTCGAGGCCCCTGGCGCGGTGATCGCCAGCACGCCGGCGTTCATGGCGATCTTCAGATCCTGATGTTCGCCAATTTTGACACTGAACGGCTGCTCGGCCACCGCGAGATCGACGGTCGCGACCATTACATAATCGTCGGGCGGCAGATCGAACTTGCTGTCGGGGCCGTAGGCATAGGTCACCTCCTGCCTGGTCCCGCCGATGTCCTTTTTCGCCTGGAACACCTTGAAGCCGACGCCAGAACCCTCGGCCTTGTCGCCACCGGCAGCATAGTAGGCGTTGGCGACGACATGCCCGACGCCGACGATGATATCCTTGTCGATGACCCTGCCGGCGGCAAGCTGGACCGTCTCGGTAACCACGCCCTGGCCGATCGTGACGGTCACCTTCTCGTCGCCGGCCGGCAGCACGACTTTCGTGTCGCCATAGTAGGTCGGCAGGGTGTCGACGCCTGGATAGGCGATCACGACCGCCGCGCCGCCGTCAACGTCCGCCCCTTCGCTTGGCCGCGGGTGGATAACCAGCGTGCCGGCATTCAACGTGAAGAGCGGTTTGGCGACCTGGCCAGGCTCGATCTTGATCTTCTGTTCGGCCTTGGCCTCGCCGGCGCGCGCGACGACGATATAGTCGCCCGCCTCCAGATTGCCCTTGTAGGCGCCGTATTCGGTGGCGACGGGATCGCCGCGCGTGCCGTCGGAATTCGCCTTATAGATCTCCCAGGCATTGCCGTCGGTGACGGGATCGCCACCTTCGGCAAGCACGACGGTGGGCACGAAATTGGACTCCGCCGGCTGGGCAGGCCCCGGCTGGGGAGCAGGCTGCGGGGCGGCAGCCGGTTCAGGAGCGGATGGCGGCGGCGCAACGGTCTCGACGAGGGCGTCCTGCAATGCCTTTTCATCCGATGCTTCGATATATTTGCCGCCGGTGTTATCGGCCAGGCAGGCGACCTGCTTGCCTTCGGCAGCCGTCAGGCCAAAGCCGACGACATCGACGGTGAAGTCGATGCCGGCAGCCTCAAGCTCCTTGCCGAGCGCACAGGGATCGCCGCTGCATGTCTCGATGCCATCGGTGATGAGAACGACCGTCGCCTTGTCCTCGGTGTATTTCAATGCTTCCGCCGCTTGCTTGACAGCGGCGGTCAGCGGCGTCTTGCCCTGAAATTTCAAGCTGTCGGCCGCGGCTGAGATCGCACTTGCCGAGCCTGCCTGCGGCGGCACGATGAGTTCGATGTCGTCGCAACTGGCCTTCTCGCGATGGCCATAGGCCATGAGGCCGATTTCCTCATCGGCCGGGACCGATTGCAGCACGTTCCGCAGCGATTGACGGGCGATTTCGAGCTTGGGCTTGCCGTCGATCTGCGCCCACATCGAGCCGGAGGCATCGAGAATGACGATGACGCGATCGGCGGCGAAACCGAACCCCGTCGTCCAGAGCAACAGGGCCGCCGCAGCGACGCTCCGCACAAATCCCGCCATCAAAAATCTCCCCCGTCAGTCGCCGCCGCTCGGCGCCGGAACGCTATTTGACGCCGCGTCGCGACACAAGCCCGGACGGAGTACGAAGCTGCGTCGCCTCTCTGCCAAACCCTCAATAGGTCGTGCGGCGTTCCTCGGAAGGCGGCCGGCCGAATTGCAGCCGGTAGCTCTGGGCAAAATAGGAATGCGAGGTGAAGCCGGTGGCGATTGCCACGTCGAGGATCGGCATGTTGGTCTGGCGCAGCAATTCGCGCGCCCGCTCGAGCCTGAGCCGCATGTAATAGCGCCCGGGCGTCACACTGAGATGGCGCAGGAACAGGCGCTCGACCTGGCGCACCGACAGGCCCGCCGACTTGGCGAGCTGCACCGCCGACAGCGGCTCGTCGAGATGATCGGCCATCAGCTCGACGATGCGGCGAAGCTTCTCCGACTTGCCGGTCAGGTCGCGTTCCGGGCCGACGCGCTGGCGGTCCCCGGCCGAGCGAATGCGCTCATGCTGGAACTGGTTGGCGACGCCGTTGGCGAGGCTCGAGCCGAAATCACCGCGCACGATCTCCAGCATCAGGTCGATCGAGGTGGTGCCGCCGGCGCAGGTGTAGCGCTTGCGGTCGATCTCGAAGACGTTGCCGGTGCAGTTGATGTCCGGAAAGCGTTCGAGGAACCCGGCGCGGTTTTCCCAATGGATAGTGCAGCGATAGCCATCGAGCTGGCCTGCCTCGGCAAGCAGATAGGAGCCGACCGAAAGCGCGCCGAGCGCATTGCCGCGCCGACCCCAGCTGCGCAGCGCAGCCAGCACCTTGCTCTTGCCGGGAAATTCCGTCGTCAGCCCGACCGAGACGAAAAGGATATCGACCGGCGGCAGATCGACAACGGCGTAGTCGATCTTGAGCGGCAGGCCGTTGGAAGCCATGACGGCATCGCCGTCGGCCGACACCGTCGTCCAGCCATAGAAATCGCGGCCGAGCAGCCGGTTCGCCGACCGGAACGTGTCGATTGCCGCGGCCAGCGAGAACATGGAGAACTTGTCGACCAGCAGAAACCCGAACTGCCGGCCGCCCTGAACGGGATCATTGGTGACCGGCCGTTCTAAGGGAACAATGAGGTTCGGCAAGGACGCTGCTCTCTGGTCAGAAGGAAGGCCGTTTCAACCCGGCTGCGAGGTAGGCGGAAGCTAGCGTGTTGGCCATCAGCATGGCAATGGTCATCGGCCCGACGCCGCCAGGCACCGGCGTGATGGCGCCGGCCGCCTTCGCTGCCTCGGCAAACTCGACATCGCCGACGAGGCGGGCCTTGCCTTCACTCTTTTCAGGTGCGGCGATGCGGTTAATGCCGACGTCGATGACGGTGGCGCCAGGCTTGACCCAGTCGCCGCGGACCATTTCAGGCCGGCCGACGGCTGCGACCAGAATATCGGCGGTGCGGGCAAGCGCCGGCAGGTCCCTGGTGCGGCTGTGTGCGATGGTGACCGTGCAGTTGGCGGCAAGCAGTAGATTCGCCATCGGTTTGCCGACGATGTTCGAGCGCCCGACGACGACCGCATTGAGGCCGGACAGATCCTTGCCGCGCACCCGTTCGATCAGCAGCATCGAGCCGGCCGGCGTGCAAGGCACGAAGGCGGTCTCGAGCTCGCCGGTGCCGAGCTTGCCGACATTGATGAAGTGGAAGCCGTCGACATCCTTCTCCGGCGCGATGGTCTGGATGACTTTGCCGGCATCGATATGGCCGGGAAGCGGAAGCTGCACCAGGATGCCGTTGATGGCCGGATCGGCGTTGAGCTGGCCGATGATCTTCAACAGGTCCGGCTCGGAGGTCTCGGCCGGCAGCGTGTGCTGAACCGAATGGAAGCCGCATTCCTTGGCGGTGCGGGATTTGGAGGCGACATAGACCTGGCTCGCCGGATCCTCGCCGACGATGACCACCGCGAGGCCGGGCTGCCGTCCGCCCTTTTCCGCCAGTTCGGCGACCAGGGCCTTGACCCGCCGCACCACGTCTTCGGCGACGCTTTTTCCGTCAATCAACTCAGCCATGAACCACCCTCGACGCCGATCGCCTAAGCCTGCCGCGTTAAAGCATCCCCGCGGCGTACTCCAGATACCTTTTATGCATGTCGTTGCCCAGAACCATGCGCAGCCGGGCGGACATGCAGCGCGGCATTTTCACGAAAATCGAGCCGGGCAATCCCGTCAATGCGCCGTCCCATGCCGCTAACTCGAAACCGGCATGTTTTATTCGACGCTTAGAAATAGCGGCGCGTGCGGTTTTCGGTGAGCTCGCGAACCGCTTCGCGGAATTCACGCAGGCTGGCACGGATTTCCTCGATCTGGCTTTGCTGATCGGCGGCTTCCGAAACCTGATTTGCCTCCTTCGACCAGGCCTGAGTATAGGCCGAATGCTGCGGCGTGGGTTGCTGCGGATAAGGTGGCTGTCCGGCATAGAGCGGCTGTAGATCGAAGGCAGGCGGCATCGCTGCGCCGGAATTTGTCGCGGCGGAAGTCTCGCCGGACGCCATCTCCTCCGGCGCTCTGCCGGGCATGAGCCTGCGCAGCGCCGACAACACGGTACCGATCGGACGCCGACGCGCTGCCCGGTACGCTTTGTCCTCAGCGGGACCGGCATCGCGGCCGCCAAGGGAGCCAGCGGGGTCGAACAATACATCGGCAGCTGCAGGCTCTTCCGTCAGTATGGTGCCGGCCTCCGGCCCATCAGGACGGAGCTGGCTTGTACCGGCGGCTGCCAACAGGATCGGACTGGCACGCGCCTCGCGGCGCGACCGGGCGAGACGATGGCGTGTGGCGGCATCCTCGCGCCATGACGGGCCTGCACGGTCCTCTAGCGAAACCAGCGATGCTTCGTCCTCGTCGCGCACTGCCTCGACGAGCGACAGCAAAGACCGCTCGTTCCTCCAGTGTTGACGATTATCCCTGTAAGCCATGGTTCCTGGAGCTTTCCCCTAGGGCTGGGACGTAGCGACCGTCCACTGGTTAAGCGATGCTAAACAGGCATAGGAAATAAAAGGTTAATTTGGTCGGCTGAGAGACCTCGTTTCCCGCCTTAAGACAATGCCATCGAGTTCGTCGCCCACGATTGGTCGATCACTCGAAAAATGGCGGGATGTCGGTTAAGGGTTCATGAAGTCGCCCTCTTGAACACCGTCAGAATTCGGGGGAGGCTATCCGTATGATAACGCCAGACACTCCGTTTGCGCTGATGCTGGAGATGCACGCTGTGCTCTTCGGAGTTCCGGTGCTTAGTCTGCTGGCAGGGACCGCAATCCTTGCTTTGATACGCCGATGGCGCTTTTCTTCAGGGGCCGTGGCGGCTTGCAAGATGGCTATGGGAGTCGGCGTCGTGGCCGTGGCAGTTGTGCTTGGTTGGGGAGGATTTCTTGTCGGCTTTGGTGCGCTGTTGGAGAATCCAGGCTATCGCTCCCACCTCGTCTGCAATCCCTGTTTTTAGTCTGGGATGGGCCGAACCTGGCCGTCCAGAGTGATCGGGTCAGGACTGACCGAGCCCGATCAGGCGGCGAAAGCGGCGACATAACCCGGCCCCTGATCAAGGTCCGAGAGGGGCTTCCCCGTCCGTCCACGAACGTCTATGGCAAAGCCAACCATTTCGAATGGAGAGCTTCGATGACGATCAGGCTTGTTCTCGCCGGTTGCGGCAATATGGGCTACGCCATGCTCTCCGGCTGGCTGAAAGCCGGCAAGCTCGCTCCGGCTGCGGTGTTCGTGGTCGAGCCCAATGCCGAGTTGCGCAAGCGTGCCGAAGCACTGGGCTGCGGTGCTGCCGCGGATGTCGGCGCCATACCGGCCAACGCCGTGCCGGCCCTCGTCGTCATGGCGGTCAAGCCGCAGGTGATCCGCGACGTGACGGCTGGCTACATCCGCTTCAACGATGGCCGAACCACTTTCCTCAGCATCGCCGCCGGGACACCGGTCGCCACGTTCGAAGGCATTCTCGGCGACCGCGCGCCGATCGTGCGCTGCATGCCCAACACGCCGGCGGCAATCGGCAAGGGCATGATGGTGGTGTTTTCCAACAGGCTGGTTTCCGAGGACACCAAACACCTTGTCGCCGATCTGCTTTCGGCGAGCGGGCAAGTGGCCGACATTGACGACGAGGGCCTGATGGACGCGGTGACGGCAGTCTCCGGATCCGGTCCAGCTTATATCTTCCATTTCATCGAAGCGCTGACGGTGGCCGCCGAGAAGGCTGGCCTGCCGGCCGGGACTGCCAAGCTCTTGGCAATGCAGACGGTCTACGGCGCCGCATCGCTGGCCGCCGAAAGCGGCGAGGAGCCCGGCGTGCTCAGGCAGCAGGTGACCAGCCCCAACGGCACCACGGCTGCGGCCCTTGCAGTACTGATGGGCGAGGACCGGCTGACACGCCTGCTCACCGAGGCGGTGGAAGCGGCGCGGCTGCGGTCGGTAGAGCTGGGGAAGTAACAGCTGTCGAGGCGTGGGTCGGCCGTGCGTTTCAGGGGCAATAGCAAACGCTCTGTAGCGATCCTTCGCGCCCCCCTCTGTCCTGCCGGACATCTCCCCCACAAGGGGGGAGATTGGCAGTTTGGGCGCTCCGCTCACGAACTGCGATGTTGGAGATTGGCGAAAGCCGGCGTGACGTCCGATCTCCCCCCATGTGGGGGAGATGTCCGGCAGGACAGAGAGGGGCGCTGTCCCGCCGACGTCAAAGTTTCTGCACCGCACCTAACCCGCCCCATACAGCATCTCGTCCTGCAGCCGGCGCAAGGCGAATAGCCTGGTCGTCGGGTCGGGCGCGGCATTGTCGGCGGTGAGCAATTCGCCTTTCCTCACCGGTTTCAGCACCTTGCCGCCTTCGAGCAGGCCGACGGGCACGGCGTGGTGGGCGCGAGCCTCCTCGACGGTCATGGTCCAGGAGCGGTAGCAGGTCTCGCCGATCGCGTCGAACGTCTCGCCTGCCGCCAGATCGCGCTTGGCCACGGCGCAGACCTCGGCCACCGGCCTCGGCAGCGGCACCATGTCGGGCTTGCCGTAAAGCGCGATACGGGCGGCCGTCAGCGGCACTTCCAGCGAGGTCAGATGGTAGGGCCTGAAGAAGCTGTAATAGGGGCCGTGGCCGATATGCAGATCGTCCATGCGCTCGATGATCCGCGGATGAGTCGCCTCGACGATGACGAAGACACCGGGCGCCACGCCCTTGCCGACGGTATAGTCGACAACGCCCTTCTTCGACAGGATGCCGCCCTGCTCGCGCGGGATCAGCACCTTGACCAACTCGTCACGGTCGGCCTTGGGGCCGTGCATGCCGGGAACGTCGGGTACCAGCCCAGTGGCGTTGGCGATGGCGCACATCTCGACCATGGTTTTCGAGCCGTCGACGAACTCGACCAGCATGCGCGGATTCATGTTGCGGCGCAGCGCTTCCTCCCGGTAGTCGTCGGGAACGGCGTCGTGGTTGAGAGGGTTGTTCTTGCCCTTGCCGGCGGAGACGATGGTGTAGCCGAGCGCCGAGGCGAACTCGATCAGCTCCATGCAGCTCGACGGTTCGTCGCCGGCACCGACCGAATAGACGACGCCGAGCCGGTCGGCCTGCTGCTTGAGGTAGCAGCCAATAGTGACGTCGGCCTCGACATTCATCATCACCAGATGCTTGCCGTGCTGCATCGCCATCAGGTCGAAATCGGCGGCGACGCCGGGCTTGCCGGTGGCATCGATGACAACATCGATGAGCGGATTGGTGACCAGCATCTCGTTCGAGGTGATTGCGATCTTGCCGCTCTCGATCGCTTGGCTGACCTTCGAAGCGCTGTCCGCTTCGGCTGCCATTGCCTCGTCGCCATAGGCGATGCGGATGGCGTCACGCGCTGTATGCGGCCGGCGGGTCGAAATCGCGCAAACCGAAATGCCCGGCATCAGCATGCCTTGTGTCACCAGGTCGGTGCCCATCTCGCCCGACCCGATGACACCGATGCGCACCGGGCGGCCTTCCGCCGCGCGCTTGGCAAGATCCCGGGCAAGCCCGGTCAAGGCGACATTGGTCATGCTGGAAACGTCCACTGCTTTTTTGATTTGAAGCGGGAATAGCAGGGAACGGCAACCCTTTGCCAATCGAAACCGGCCGCGGCCACCTTTTCCTGTGCGCTATTGCAATTCGGCCAGCAAGGCTTGTGCCTCGGCAAGGTTCTTTGCGGAGCCGGCGGCAAGGTCGTCCATCTTGCCATCCCGAAAGATGACGAGCGCATGCTGGCAGGCGGCTATCGCTTCCTCGGCCATTGCCTTCTGCTTGCGAGCAGCACCCAGATCGGTAAGCACGTCGCACAGGCTGTCCTCGGTGAAAGCGATGCCCGGCACCGAACCGATCTTCTTCTGCACGGCGATGGCCTCGCGCAGGATCGGCACCGCCTCCTCGAATTTGGCGACGTTGTTTCCGGCGCGGCCGGCGAGCGTCAGCTGATAGCCGATCTCGTTTTGCATGCTCGCCCAGCGCTCGGGGTCGCGGTCGCGCGAGCGCACGCTCTGGATCGAACGATAGATGCCGGCCGAACGCTTCAGCAGGGCAACGTCGTCGCGCCAGTAGCCCAGCGTCGAAAGCGCGCTGGCCAGATTGGTCTGGTTGCGCAGCCATTCGTCGGCATCCCTGTCGCGGCTTATCACCGTCAGTGCCGCCTCATAGGCCTGGACAGACTTGGCCATGGCGTCCGGGTCGGAACTGGCGTTTGCCTGCATCATGCGGGCATTGCCGAGGTCGCCTTCGACCGAAGCCCAGAGCGAGCGGTCGGGCAGCGTGGCATAGACGGCCAGTGCCTTTTCATGCGCGGCCGCCGCCTTCTGGTAGAGCGACGGGTCATTGGCGCTGCCGGCAAGGTAGTAATAGGCGCTGCCGAGTTCGTTCTGCAGCTGGGCGTGATCTTCCGGCACCGTGGCGAGGTCGTAGAAGGGCAGCGCCGCTTCAAGCGCCGTCGCCGACTGGTTGAACGCTTCGCCGTCCTGCGTGCGGTCGCCCAGAACCAGGAGCACATGGCCGAGACCCCATTGCGTTGCCGCCCAAGCGTCGGGGTCGCTGTCACGGCTCTGCACTTCGAGCGCCGCGCGATAGGCCACCGCCGAGCGCTGGAGCGCCTCGTCCGAACCGCCATCGGCCTTGCCGAGCATGGAAAGTGCTGCGCCCAGCCGGTACTGCGTCTTCGCCCAGTCCTTCGGGGCACTCTCCTTGGTTCGCACGGTGAGCGCTGCATCATAGGCGGCGACCGCTTCTTCAAGGATCGCTTTGTCGCGAGCACGGTCGCCCCAGGTCGACAGCGTGTTGCCGAGACTGTGCTCTATTGAGGCGAATTCGAGCGGCGCGGCGGCGACGGTATAGACCTGCGAGGCCTCGCGATAGGCGGACGCCGACTTCCGGAGATAGTCGATGCCGGTGTCCCGATCACCAAGCGTCGCATAGACCGAGCCCAGATTCTGGTTCAACGAAGCCCAGTCGAGCGGCAGCTTTTCGCGCGGATATTCAGAAAGTGCGGCCTCATAGGCAGCGACCGCCTTGAGCAGCGCGTCATTGCCGGCCTGCCTGGCGCCGAGACGCTGCAAGGCATTGCCAAGCGTCAACTGGCCGTTTGCCCAGCTGGCCGGCGCATGGTCGCGCGTCCACACCGTCAGTGCGGCCTCTGCCGCCTCCCGAGCACGCTGAAGCGTAGCAATGTCGCCATTGATCTGGCCGATCGATTCCAGCGCCGAACTCAAATTGTTCTGGATCGTCGCCCATTGCGCCGGCGCGCGCTCGCGCGTCATTTCCTCCGTCGCCGCCTGATAGGCGGCAACGGCCTGCTCAAGCGTCGGTACGTCTTGTTCACGCTCCCCGAGGAGGAACAAGGCCGCGCCGAGATTGACCTGGCTCAACGCCCAGTCGAGCGGCACGCGCTCCCTGCGGTATTCGGTCAGCGCGGCGCGATGCGCTTCGATGGCGGCGCGAAAGCTGTCGCTGGTGGCTTGGCGCTCACCCAGTTCGGAGAGCACGATGCCGAGATTATTCTCAGTCGCCGCCCATTCGAGCGGCAGCTTTTTCGACACTTGCACCTCGAGCGCCGCGCGGAACGAGGCAACGGCATTGTCGAGCAACGTCGTGCCGTTCTCGCGCTGGCCGAGCCGCCAATAGACGGTGCCGAGATTGCCTAGCGTCGAGGCCCAGTCGTCCGGATTGGCGTCGCGCGTGTAGACGCTCAGCGCCTGATCGAAGGCGGCTGCCGCTTTGTCGAGGTCTTCGCGACCGGCCTCGCGCTCGCCCAGCGTCGACAGTGTGGTGGCGAGATTGTTTTGCGTGGCCGCCCATTGCCGCGGGCTGTTTTCGCGCGACACATAGGTCAGCGCCTTTTCATAGGCAGCGACCGCCTGCACCAGAAAGGCGTTGTCGCCCGAGAAAGAACCATGCGCGGAGAGCGCCTGGGCCTCGGCTGCCTTGTAGAACCAGGCTTCATGGTCGTCCCATTTCTCGACCTGCTCATAGGCCTTGGCATAGTCCTGGGCTGCCGCCTGATAGCTGAAGGAGATTTCGTAGGTTTTGGCGCTGTCGCCGAAAACCTCGGCAAACTCGAAACGACGCGCCTTGAGGTCGGCTTCAGCCCGGTCGACGGTCTTCGACAGTTCGCCAACGCGGGCCTTGGCCTGTTCATGGATTTTCTGCGCTGCTTCCAGCGCGCCTTCCTGCACCGCTTGTTCGGCCAGTTTTGAAAGCCGGACGATTTCCGGATCCTGGCTCTTCAGCGTCGCCTGCTCGGCCAGTACCTGTTTCAGCCGCTCGGTCTGGCCGCGCAGCAATGTGTCGAGTTCGGCTGCATCCCTGGGTGTCTCGGTGCCCAGCGTCTTCAGCATGGCGTAGAGCGCGTCCATCGGTACGCCGCCGTCGCGGGCGATCGTCTCGATCTGGCGGCGTTGCGGGTCGGGCAGCGTCGAGATCGTCAGCAGCAGCCGGCGGCGCTCTGTGAGGATCTCGCCCTCCTCGCCTTTCGGCACCTCGGCGGGCGTGCCGAAATAGAGCAGCCGGCGCAGGCTCTCATTGACCCAGGGCCGCTGCCGGCCGCCGGTCTTGAGATAGACCTCCTCGCCGACCATGCGCAGCACAGTGCCGAATTCCTCGCCGCCCATCGTGTCGATGTGACGCAATATGGCTGCCGCGTAGGGGCTGTTGCCGTCGGCGGGACCGTCGAGCGCCACCTTGCCGGGCTCGGCGGCAAAGCCGATGACTTGGCCCAAGCTGTCGTTGCCAGAACCGCTGTCGTCGGCCGAACCCTTGGCCGGCGCGCTGTCTTTTAACGCCACGACGCTGCGGGTTTCGCCGAGGCCGCCGGCGCCGATCGGCTTGCCGGCTTCACCCGGCTTGAGTTTCAAAAGCGTGCCCGGCGGAAACGGGTCGTTGCGGCAGGCATCGAGCAGCACGATGGTGACCGGCACCTTGGCCTTCAGTTCGGCCACGATCGACGACAGCGGGACCAGCTTCTCGCCGGCATCCTCGAGCGCCGCAATGTCGGCATCGACGGGCACCAGGAAATTCTCGCCACCGGCTTCGATGCCATGGCCGGAATAGTAGATAATGGCGACGTCGGCACCCTCGGCATCGTCGACGAAGCCTTCGAGGTCGCGCCGCAATTTGCGTGCGTCGCGATTGGTCGCGACATCGGTTTCGAAGCCGAGCCTGTCGAACATCTCCTCGATGGCGCGGGCGTCGTTTTCCGGATTGGGCAGCTTGCCGACATGCTCATAGTCGGACTGCCCGATGACGAGCGCGACGCCTTTTAGCGCCTTCGGCTCCTCGCCCCGAGCAGGAACCAGCGCGCACAAAAGCAGCGCGGCAAACGCCACGCCTATGCGCCCTGTTGCACCTGGAAACAACATCGCCCACCCCAACCCAGCGTGCAATCTTCCACAGCGCCATGGCATCATGATGGCCGGCGCTTGGCAAGTGTTCGGGCAAGAGGTGTTCTTGTCGTGGCCTGTCGTGCCGCTCCGTTGCGATCTTCGCGCCCCTCCCTCGCCCAGCGCTGCGCCGCCGCTACTTGTTTGTTGACAGCATGCGAGGCCCACATGTGGAATTTGGCAGCAGAGAGCTGGAGGCTCCTCAAGCAGAGCGTCCTCGGCTTCATCGATGACAATGCGCTGAGCCATGGGGCGGCGATAGCTTTTTATGCCACGACCTCGCTTGCGCCGATCCTGCTGATCGTCGTCGCTATCGCCGGCATGGCCTTCGGGCACGAGGCGGCACAACTCGCCCTTTCGGCACAGATCGCCGGCCTGATGGGACCGCAAAGTGCCGAGCTGCTGCAGGCGACGATCGAAAACGCTTCGCAGAAGGAAGCGGGAACCCTTGCCAGCATTCTGGGGCTGGTCACGCTGTTCGTCGCCGCATCCGGCGTGTTCGGCGAAATGCAGTTGGCGCTGAACGAAATCTGGAAAGTCAAACCGAGGGCAGCAACGATCTCACGGCTGGTGCGGGCACGCATTGCAAGCCTGGGCCTGGTCGCCGCTCTCGGTTTCCTGCTCCTGGTGTCCTTGGTTGTAAGCGCCGCGATTTCGGCGCTCGGAGACGTCATCAACGCCTATCTGCCGTTCGGCACCATCATCCTGAGCGCGGTCAACGGGATTGTCTCGTTTGCCCTGATCGCGCTGCTGTTTGCCGCGATCTACAAGGTGCTGCCCGACCGCAGTCTGCAATGGCGCGATGTCGGCCTTGGCGCCGTCGTCACCGGGTTTCTGTTCACCATCGGCAAGTCGCTGATTGGCTGGTATATCGGAACCAGCGCTTTCGCATCGTCGTACGGCGCGGCCGGCGCCCTGCTCGTCGTGCTGTTGTGGGTCTACTATTCGGCCGAGATATTTCTGCTGGGCGCCGAATTCACGCGAGCCTATTCGGTTCGGCACGGCAGCCGGTCCGATTTGAAGAACAAGGTGGAATCGCATGACAAATGAGTTCACGCCGAAATTCGACTTGGCCGGCAAGGTGGTGCCTGTCACCGGCGCCTCGCGCGGCATCGGCCGCGCCGGCAGGCGAACTGCATCGGTCAAACCTGGTGTCCAGCTTTCTCATTCATTGCCGGCGAGCCAACGGACCATGTTCGCCATCAGTTTTCCGTAGAACGGCCATCCGAGGAAATTCTGCGAGAGCCAATGCGGGCCGATATCTGTTGCCCAGGCAATCGTGCGGCCGCGGCCATGGCTACCGACGGCAAGGAGCGGCCAGTCGGTGCCGCGGTGGTGGCAGGTCGCCAGAAGCCGGGACGAACCGTCGTGCCTGAATTCCAGCTTGTTCATGCCGAGGATCGGCGGCAACGGCCCCTCCACCCCGGAAAAAATCGGGTGGGATGACTGCAGGATGGAGGTCTGCAGGCCTTGCGGGACCTCCATGCCGTCGCTGTAGGGTAGGCAACGGACCGGCAGAACGTCCTCGACCGGGGTGTCGTGGAAACGCGCCGTCCCGAACATGCCCTGAAAACCCATATAGCCGCCGGCCAGCATCAGCCCGCCCCCACGTTCCACATAGGCCTTGAGCACATCGAGGCGGTTGACGCCGACACGCCCGGCGCGGGCATCCGGCGTCACCAGCAATGTCAGGGCGCCGACGTCGGAGATCACCACCGCCCGATATTGGGCGAGCGCATCGAGGTCATAGGGAAACTCCGCGCCGCAACGCTCGCCGCCGATCTGCGTGACCGCGATGCGCTCATCGGCCATCGCGGCGTTGAAGGCCGTCGCGCCATTTGTCGAGGTCGCACTTGTAAGCACATCGCTACCGATGGCGACCGACGTCGTCGCCGCAAAGGTTTCGCCTGCAAGCAATATCTTCATTGCCGCCCCCGCACTGTTTTGATTCGAGAGGTTCAGGAAGGGCGCCGGATGGACCGGCGCCCCGCGGAGTTCGAACTCCAAAGGATCAGAACTTGAACTCGGCCAGATTTTCAGGGGTCACGATCTTGGCCGGACCAAGGATCAGTTCGCCGCTGGCGCCAATCGTGTATTCGCCGAGCCTGCCTGCCGTGAACTTCTCACCCTCCTTGCCGGTGATCTTGCACTGCGCAAGCGCCTGGGCTGTCTGATAGGTAAGGTAGCCCAGATCGGTGACGTTCCACCAGATATCCTGAGCCGCTCCGTCCTTGATGTATTTCGAGATCAGAGTAGCCGGCGCGAGGCCGGTCAGCTTGACCTTGCCGATCATGCCTGCCTCCTCGAGTGCACGCGCGGCCGCCGGAAGGCCGATGCCTGCCGGGACGATGATCACCTTGAGATCGGGAAACGCCTGGACCAGCGCCAACGCCTGCTGCTGGTTGATTTGTTCACTTTCTTCGCCATAGGCCACCTGCACCAGCTTCATTTTGGAGAACTTCGGCTCGGCGGCCATCTTCGCCTTCATGAAGTCGATCCAGGCGTTCTGATTGGTCGCCGTCGGGGTCGACGACAGGATCGCGAATTCGCCTTCACCGCCGCTGAGGGCGAATGCACTTTCCAGCATCATCTCGGCGAGACTGTCGCCCTTGACCTGATTGACAAATGCCGCGCGGGCATCGGCGGCCACATCGGAGTCATACGAAATCACCCTGACGCCCTGCTGAACGGCGCGCTTCAGCGCAGGCGCGACGGCATTGGCGTCGTTGCCGGCAATTGCGATGACCCCGACCTTCTGCGACACGAGGCTGTTGATGAATTCGATCTGCGCCTCGGCGGTCGCCTGCGATGGGGCGACCTGGGTAGCGGTGCCGCCAATTTCCTTGGCTGCCTCTTGTGCACCTCCAAAAGCCACTTTGAAGTAGGGGTCTGTGTCGAGCTTGGGCAGGAAACCGACCGTTACGGGTTCCTTGGCGCATTCCTGGCTGAAAGCCAGCGAGGTTGGCGCGAGCAGAACCGCGGATGCGAGCAGGGCTAATCTAAACGCTTTCATTGTGACTCCTCCGTCAAAATTCGGGCTTAAAGGAAGGGGCCCGAGATCACCCCTTTGTCTCGCGCATTGCGCGGGATCTGCTGAGCAGCTCCTGTGTGGAGCGCCAGTAATTGCCGACCAGCAGCGAGCCGATCAGAAGCAGGCCAATGATCATGCCCTGCGCGTCGCCGCCGATCTGGTTCAGCGCCAGCACGTTACGGATGATGGCGATCAGGACCAACGCCAGCATGACGCCGGTCAGGCGGCCCTTGCCGCCAAAGACGCTGACGCCGCCGAGCAGCACGATGGTGATGACGTCGAGCTCCATGCCGAGCGCATTGTTGGCGCGGGCATTGGACAGGCGCGCGGTATAGACGATGCCGGCTATCGCCGCGACGACGCCCGAGACGACGAACAGGTTCAGCACCATCCGGCGCGTGTTTATGCCGGAATAGCGCGCCACCTCGGGGCTGCCGCCGAGCGCGTAGATGCGCTTGCCGGTCGGCGTCTTCTGCAGCACGACCGCAAACACCGGCGCCAGCGCCAGGAAGGGGACGATGGTCCACGGTATCTCGGTGCCCGGCAGATTGTTGATGCCGAAATCCACGACCGCGGGCGGCAGGATGTTGACCGAACCGGTGCCGAGCAGGATGTAGCCAATACCTCGATAGAGCGCCATCGTGCCGAGCGTCACCACCAGCGACTGCAGTCCAAGGCCCGAGACCAGGTAGCCGTTGAAAGCGCCGAGCAGGCCGCCGGCGACGAGCGTCAGCGGGATTGCGGCAAGCGTTGGCACGCCGGCCTGTACCAGCAAGCCAAAGACGACGGACGTCAGCGCCAGCACCGAGGCGATCGACAGGTCGATTTCGCGGGTGATGATGAGCAGCGTCATCGGCAGGATCAGCAGCGCCTTTTCCGAGGCGCTGGCGGCCAGTTGCGAGAGATTGAAGCCGGAGACGAAATTCGGCACGACGATCGCCGCGTAGAGGAAGATGGCCACGCAGGAGGTCGCCAGCAGCAGATCCCAGAAGTCGATCGAACGGAGGAACTTTCTCACCGCGCCCTCGCCTGTCTTGCCTGCTCGGCACGCCGCACGATGAAGGTGTCGATGCCGATGGCGACCAGGATCACCAGGCCGTAGACGCCCTGCAGCCACAGCGGGTCGACGCGCACCAGCGTCAGCCCGTTCTTGATGACGAGCAGCGTGAGCGCGCCGAGGATGATGCCGAGCAGCGTGCCCGAACCACCGCGGATGGCGACGCCGCCGACCACCGCCGACGCGATCACGGTGAGTTCGAAACCGAGCGCGACGCGGGCATCGATGGTCGCATAGCGGGATGCCCACAGCGCACCGCACAGGCCGCCGAGCAGGCCGGCCATGCCAAAGGCCAGCAGAATCCGCCGGTCGACGGGGATGCCGATAAGACGTGCGCCGTCGGGATTGGAGCCGGCGGCAAACAGTTCGCGTCCGATGGCGGTGCGATAGAGCAGCACATAACCCAGGCACAGGATGACGATCGCGATAATGACGATCAGCGGCACGCCGGCGATCTTCAGGCCGGTCATGTCGAGCCAGGCTTGCGTGACTTCGTCGGCGCTGATCTGGTCGCCGGCTGCCCAGATCGAGTTGAAGCCGCGGAAGATCGACATCGAGGCCAGCGTGACGACGATCGCCGGGATCTTTCCCCTGGTAACGACAAGGCCGTTGATCAGGCCAGCGACACCACCGACCGCGCATGCGGTCATCAGGCCGATGCCGATGTCGAGCCCTGGATAGGCCTGGACCATGCTCGCCGCCATGTAAGCCGACAAGCCGATCACCGCGGCGATCGAAAGGTCGATGTTGCGGGTGATCAGCACCAGCATCTGAGCGAGTGCTGCAACTACCAGCAGGGCTGCATCCATCGACACGGCGGTCAGGTTTGCCGCACTCACCATGCGCGGATTGATAATGGTGACCGGGATGGCGACCGCCAGCATCGCGGCGAGCAGGCCGAACTCCCGCCGCTTCAGTATGTCGAGCGGTCCTTTTCTTTTCTCTTCGCTGGCGGCCTGCGCTGCCGGGTCGGCGCGTTTGTCGGCCTTCGTCGCGGCTTCCAGCACCTTTTCCTGGGTGGCTTCGCCCCTGGCAAATTCGGCCGTCCGATGGCCTTCGCGCAGGACGATGATGCGGTCGCACATGCCGATGAGCTCGGGCATTTCCGAGGAGATCAGGATGATAGCCATGCCCTGTGCGGCAAGGTCGGCGATCATCGCATGCACTTCCGCCTTGGTGCCGACATCGATGCCTTGCGTCGGCTCGTCGAGGATGAGGACGCGCGGCTCGGTGCGCAGCCATTTGGCCAACACCACCTTCTGCTGGTTGCCGCCGGACAGTTCCTTTACCGGCTGCCCGTAGCCGGAAAAGCGAAGCTTCATCCGCTTCAGCCAGTCCGAAACCAGATCGATCGCGCGGTCCGTGCCGTAGAAGCCGGAGCGAGCTGCCTTGTCGAGCACGGGCAGCACCGCGTTGTCGAGGATCGAAAAGTCCATCACCAGGCTCTGGCCCATGCGATCTTCCGAGACATAGGCGATGCGCGCATCCATGGCGTCGCGTGCCGATGCAAAGTGCGCGGCCTCGCCGTCGATCAGGATTTCGCCGGCATCCGGCTGGTCGATGCCGAACAGCACGCGCGCGATCTCGGTCCGCCCGCTGCCGACCAGGCCGCCGAGCCCGAGCACCTCTCCGGCGTGGAGCTTGAGGTCGATGTTGGAAAAGCCGCCGGCATGCGAAAGCCCCCTCGCCTCCAGCACCAGCGCGCCGGTGGCGTGGTTTCGTTCCGGATAGAGGTCGGTCACTTCGCGGCCGACCATCATGCCGATGGCGGCGGCGCGACCAAGCTCGGCCTTCGGCTTGATGCCAATGAGGCGGCCGTCGCGCAGCACCGCGATGCGGTCGGCGATGCGGAAGATCTCGTCCATGCGATGGCCGACGAACATCATCGCCACGCCATGCAGCCGCAGGTCGGCGACGACGGTGAACAGCCGCTCGACCTCGCGCTGCGACAGGGCGGCCGTCGGCTCGTCCATGATCAGCACCCGCGCGTCGAGCGACAGGGCGCGGGCGATCTCGACCAGTTGCTGTTCGGAGGTGCGCAACGTTCCGAGCCGGGTTTCGGCCGGCACGTCGAGGCCGACTGTCGCCAGCACCTTGCGCGCGCCGGCAAGCACGGCAGCGTTGTCGATGCCGCCGAAGCGATCGCGCGGCATATGGCCGAGATAGATGTTTTCCGCCACCGAAAGATCCGGGAAAAGACCAGGATGCTGGTGCATGACCGAGATGCCGGCAGCCTGGGCATCGTGCGGCGAATGGAAGACCACAGGCTTGCCGTCGACTTCGATATGGCCGCCGGTAGAGAGGTACACGCCGGCCAGCAGCTTCACGCAGGTGCTCTTGCCGGCACCGTTTTCGCCAAGCAGAGCCAGCACCTCGCCTGAGCGCAATTCGAAGGACGCGTCCTTGAGGGCAATCGTGCCGCCGAAGGCCTTTGTCGCCTGAACCAGGGCAACGGGGACAGCCACGTCGCTCTTCACCACGGCATCGGCTTCGCCTAATGCGCCCAAGTGCAGCACCCTTCCTCCCTGGTCCTGTTTTTTCAATTTGCTATATTAAATGGTTTGACGCCGCAACTGGAAAATTGACTTCCATGACCCCGAAGGGCACTGTCGCGTCGCGCACGGGTGCAGCTGGAGTGCTCGACCCAGCAGCCTAAAAGCTGCAGGCGGCCAGAGTGGCTCCGCGAGATGAATGGGGAGGCGCCGGTTTTGTCCGGAAAAGGCAGCAATTCGGTCAAGGTTCGGCATTACAACGAGCGCTTCGTGCTTGATGCCATCCGCCGTCTGAAGGAGGCATCCAAGTCCGATCTGGCGCGCGCCGCAAATCTGACGCCGGCCGCGGTCGCCACCATTGTCGACGGGCTGGAGTCGTCCGGATTCGTAAAGCAAGTGGGAAAAAGGTTCGGGCAACGCGGATCGCCGTCCACCCTCTACCGGCTTACACCGGAGCGCATCTACAGCGCCGGCATCAAGATCGGCCGGCGCGCGCTGGAAGCCGTGCTCGTCGACTTCGCCGGCGAGGTCCGCTCCCGCGAGTCGCACGAATATCGCTTTCCGGACCCCGATCTGGTGCTCAAGGCCGGCAACATGTCGCTGGCCAATTTCGACAAGCTGGTCGAGGGGCTTGGCGATGCCAGCATCGTCGGTGTCGGCATCGCTTCGCCATATTTCCTCGGCGGCTGGAGCGAGGAACTCGGCTTTCCCGATGACCTCGGTAGCCGCTGGGAAGCAATCGATCTGACGACATTCTTCGCCACAAAACCGAAGACCCCGGTCTTCGTGGAAAACGACGCGTCATCGGCCGCACTCGCCGAACTCATCCAGGGGACCGGCGCGCGGTTCCGCGACTTCATGCATATTTCGATCGACACCTTTGTCGGCGGCGGATTGGTGCAAGGCGGCAAGGTCCATACCGGTCCGCACGGCAACAGCGCCGCGCTCGGTCCTTTGCCGGTTTCGCCTTCAAGCCTCGATTCGGTCGCGGCCAAGCCGGCGCGTTACCAAAGTCTGCTGCATCGCGCCTCGATCTATGTGCTGGTCAATCATCTCAAATCGCGCGGCATCGAGATCAATCGTGTGCGCGAACTGGATCCCTTGCCGCCGGGGGCGCGCGAGCCGCTGTCCGAATGGATCGACGATTGTGCCAATGCGCTGGTCGAGGCGATCATCGCCATCACCTCGGTCATCGACATCGAGGCGATCGTCCTCGACAGCATCCTGCCGCGGCCGATCCATCTCGAGCTGCTGGCAAAGGTGCAGACCCAGTTCAACACGATCAGCGCCATCGGCATCGTGGCGCCGGAAATCGTATCGGGACAATTCGGCCCCGAGGCCTCGCCTATCGGCGCCGCGATGCTGCCGTTCTCGGCACTGTTGGCGCCCGACAGCGGCGTGCTGATGATCGGCAAGGACAGAACAATGCTGCTGGGCAGCCTTTCGAGGCTTGCCAGCCAAGGCCACCCAGCGAGAAGCTCAGCGCCTTCAACGGGATAGGATGGCGCTGCGAGAGAGCATCAAGCTCTGGACATCATCAACATCAGCTCGCAGTCCGGCACGGGCACGGCGGGCTTTTTTGCGCCGGCTCCGGAACTTTTAGCGGCCGCTAATCTTCATTCGTCACCGACATCGAAATGCTCGATCGGTCCGCGCTCCGCTTTAGTGCGGGCCCACAACACGCAGGAAGCAAGGAGGAACATATGAACTGGGATCAAATCAAGGGAAAATGGAAGCAGTTCAAAGGCAAGGCGAAAGAACAGTGGGGTGACCTCACCGACGATGATCTTGATCGGATCGAGGGTAACCGAGACCAGCTCTTGGGACGTATCCAGGAGCGATATGGGATCGCCAAGGAAGAGGCGGAGCGCCAGGTAGATGACTGGTCCAGAAGCATCGGCTGAGCCTTGGACGTAACGCTGTCTGCTGCCCACCACCGGGTTAACCTCTGAATCACCCGCCGTGCCGAATGGTGCGGCGGGCTCTTTCGACAGCGAGGCCCGCGAGGAACCTTTAGCTATATCTAATGTTCTACTTGCGTGGCGGGCTTCGCCTTGGCGTGTGCCCGACCCGGAGGCGAAGGAGCGTAATCATGAACAACATTATCTGGCTGGTCGGCGCCATCGTGATCGTAATACCATTTTGAGCTTTTTGGGTCTGCGGTAGCATCTGGGCCTTCTCTTCGACCCGACAGCGCTCCCCGGTCGGCGTGGCCTCACTGACCGCTGCGCCCAACAGATCAGACTTAGGTCCTAAGCAAGACGCTCCAGGAATGGACCGAAGCCCCGGCTGAGGAACGTAGCCGGCTGGCCCACGTTGTGGTGAGCTTTGGCGCGATGAAGATGCGTCCGGGCGGAAGAGCTCAAAGTCAGGGAGGAGAGGCCCGACGCTCCGAACGAACGGCGGGCTTGGGTGTAAATGCAAACGATTAGCAGACTGTTCGATTCCCATGCCCAGGCAGCACGTGCCGTTGCCAGGCTTCAGGCTGCCGGAATTCGTCGCCGGCAGATCAGTGTCGTCGGATCTTACAATGACAACAATGAGCCGATTAGCATTGTCGGATCTTACAAGGATGAGATGAGCGCTCTCTGGCGGGGTCCGGGGGTCGGTGCCGTCGTTGGCGCGGCGGCCGGTCTGCTAGCCGGCTTTGGCGCTTTTGGAGCTCAGGGCATCGATCCTGCGGGGATGACCGGCATGGCCCTGGTCGGTACGGCGTGGGGCGGCTTTGCCGGCGGGCTTCTCGGAACGCTGGCCAATTTTGCCCAAAAGCCGGGCAAGCCGAAGATTGCACAGGGTGTCGTTCTGGTGATGGCCCGCGTCGATGAAAAGCAGGCCGGCGCCGCGCAGGCAGTGTTCCGGAGTTCCGTGGAGATGCCGCAGCTCATCTGCGCTTCCGGGCAGATGAAGAGGAGCGCTTACACAAATTCAAGCCGGCTCCGCGTCCGATCTGGTGCCAGATGAAGTTTGTTCCGCGAAACAGGAATTCAGGCGGGAGGCGCCCGATGAAACCTTGGCAAACCAACACCTTGGAGGCATGCGGGCTGCTTGCCGTCGTGCTGTCCCTTATCCTTACCGTTCTATTGGCAGGTCTCATCCTTGGCTGAAGCCGTGCCCTGCCGCCGGCGACACGGTGCCAAGCTCCGGCAATCGGCAACTGGCGAAAGGTGCGGCCAGTTCGAAGGATTAAACCATTCGTGCTAAGCGTTCACAGCTTGTCGCCATAGGAGAGGACGCCGAGATGGACAAACGGGCTGAAGGAGACGCGGAGAGATTGGCTCGAGGCGAGTTCGAGCTCAAAGCCGAACGATATGGCGTGAACGCCTTTCTTCTCGTTGTCGAACTTATAAATCTGCTGGAAAAGCGCGGAACAATCAGCAGCGACGACGTCGCGAAAATAGCCGAGGCCGCCGCACTTGCCGTTGCCGCATCCAGCGAACCCGACATGAACAGCATCAATCTGTTGCAGGCCATCGCCGCCGCACGCCGGCCCAAATAGGGCAAGTCCGCCAGCAATCGGCGCGAACCGATAACGCTATATTGAAACTGATCTCGATCGAGCGTCCGGAGCCATATTAATGTGCAATGACTACGAGCAGCACATCGCCTGGGCCGAGTATTGCCGGATGATGGCTTTGCTGGCGCTCAATATTCCCAGCCATCAAACCGAACTGGATCTGCCGCAGGCGGATGACATCCACATCAACGACCCCGCGCCTGTAATGCGGGCTGCCGGCAACACAATCGAACTGGCGTCGATGACGTTCGGCTTTCCTCCGGCCGGACCAAAAGGCGGACCTGTATTCAACTTTCGCTCGGAGGGTCGACAATTCGGCAACAGCAAACGCTGCCTCGTCCCGGCGTCGGCATTCTTCGAATTCACGGGAACGAAATATCCGAAAGCCAAGCACAAGTTCACGCTGAATGGCCATTCGTTCATGGCGATTGCCGGGCTTTGGCGCGAGGGGGTCGGCAACAAGCCGCCGACGTTCACGATGCTGACGACCGATCCGGGGCCGGACGTGGCGCCATATCACAACCGCCAAGTGGTTGTGCTGCGGCCATCGGACTGGGCGGCATGGATCCATCTGACGAAGTCCGAGGCTGAACTCATGCGGCCGCTGCCGGAAGGGTCGCTCAGAGCGGAAACAGTTCGCGCAGGTTCCGAGTAGGAACCATCGAATGAGCGTGGAAAAGATTATATGATTGCGCCAACATCGCAGGTAAACTTGTCGACCAAAACTGATGCCGATCTTCTCAGTCCAGCATACGACGGTCTATCGCTATAGCCGGCCGGTGAGGTTCGGCGAGCATCGGCTGATGTTCAGACCGCGCGACAGCTTCGATCAAAGACTCCTGGACCACGCCTTGTCTGTCGATCCCGAGCCGAAAGAGGTTCGCTGGATCCATGACGTTTTCGGAAACTGCGTGGCGGTGATCGATTTCGAGAATCCCGCGAAAGAACTGCGCTTTGCGACAGACATTCGGCTGGACCACACGCCGCAGCATGCGCCTGATTTCCGTATCGACGAAGCTGCGCTTCACTATCCGTTTTCCTACGATCCCGACGAAGCCGCAGATCTCTCCCAGACGATGGAACGTCAATACGAGGATGACAGTGACGAGGTTGGCAACTGGGCACGACAGTTCCTCAGTGCCGCAGGGCACACCGGGACCGGCAATCTGTTGATGACGCTTTGCTATGCCATCCACGAGAGCTTTGTGTATTCCCGTCGAAGCGAGCCTGGGACGCAGCCGCCGCTGATGACGTTGCACCTGCGTCGCGGCACATGCCGGGACTTTGCGCTGTTCATGATGGAGGCGGTTCGTTCGCTCGGCTTTGCCGCCCGTTTTGTGACTGGTTACGTCTATGTGCCGAGCCGCGACAGCGCGACGGTTCTTGGCGGCGGGTCGACGCATGCCTGGTGCCAGGTCTACCTGCCGGGTGCCGGCTGGGTCGAGTTCGACCCCACCAATGGCATTGTCGGCAATCGGGATTTGATCAGGGTGGCCGTGGCCCGGCATCCTCGTCAAGCCATTCCGCTTTCCGGGAGTTATTCGGGAAGCGCGTCGAGCTTTCTTGCAATGACCGTCGAGGTGAATGTGGCGAAGGAGATCGGTGCGTAGGAAAATTAGCATCCGCTGATGTTTTCCCGGAACTGTTTGGCCGACGCGGAGTTTGCCCGGTTGCTGAATGACAACAATCGGAGCGTCGATGCGGATCCGCGCAGGTTACACCCTCACCTACGAATGTCCGCAGCCAACGCCGATGCTGTTGGCGCTCGAAATCCATCCATCGCGCCGGGTCGATCTGTTGACGGAACAGGTCATCGATTTCGATCGTCCCGTCGAAGCACGCGGCTACGTCGACGGTTTCGGCAACGCCTGCACGAGGATCGAGGCGCCCTCGGGCCTGACGACGATCTCAACCACCTTCGATATCTACGATAGCGGCGAGCCCGATGCGGTCGCCGAGCAGGCTGTGCAGCACAAGATCAAGGACCTGCCGGACGAAGTGCTCGTCTTTCTTCTCGGCAGCCGCTACTGCGATACCGATCGTCTTGGAGATTTTGCCTGGGCGAAATTCGGCAATACCGCGCCTGGATGCGCGCGTGTCCAGGCGATCTGCGATTTCGTTCACAATCACATCGTCTTCGACTACCAGAAAGCCGACCCGCTGCGGACGGCTCACGACAGCTTCACCGACCAGGCCGGCGTTTGTCGTGACTTTACCCATTTGGCGATCGCGCTATGCCGTTGCATGAATATTCCCGCGCGGTACTGCACCGGCTATCTCGGTGACATCGGCGTACCGCCGGCGCCGTATCCGATGGATTTCAGCGCCTGGTTCCAGGCCTATCTCGCCGGCACCTGGTTCACATTCGATCCTCGCCACAACCGCCCGCGCATCGGGCGGATATTGATGGCAACCGGGCGCGACGCGACCGACGTCGCCATCTCAACCAGTTTCGGTTTTTCGCGGCTTACCCGCTTCGAAGTCGTGACGGAGGAGGTCCAGGCCGAACCTTCCCTGGCGTCTGTCGAAAATTCCGCGTTCTCACCTTGAGCTGCAAGGTTCGTAGAGGTGGGTCGACGATGTCCCGAGGCCCCTCTGATCTCGAGGTCAGGGCCGCGCTGCATTCAGGGCGACGCTGGCGCCATGCGAATGCATCCGCCCGCACGATATAAGCGCTTCAGCCCCGCTTGACGTTGCCGGCGGTGACCTCGTCTTTGTGGGCGGCGAAAGCTTCCAAGACTTCGGTTTTCTCAGGCTTCGGAATCTTGAAATGATCCAGGGTCCGCCCGAGTTCCGCTGCGACCTCATCGAATTCCGCAGGGGAAATCCGCAGGTCGCGATGCGCCTCCTCGAGGCCGAGCGGCGTCGTGCCGGGCTTGGTGGCGACGAACTTGAAGGGCCCACCAGAAACGTCGCAGACCCACAGCGTGCGCATGAACTTGAGGCCGGGCAACCTTTCAAGGTTCTTGGTGTGCCACTTGCGCAATTGTGGGTTCCTCGACTTCTTGCCGACGATCGGGTTTTTCACGACGGCGTCGCTAAAATGATCGATCACCGCTGCGATGGCGAACACGCCCCCCAACCGCTCATACAGACTTTTTTCAGCTGTGGTTTTCTTGGCCTGGGCGAGTGCGTTGTCGGCGGGCAATACCGCCGTCGACGCGGCGGCCAGCGCCAGCGCGGCAACAACACTTCGTCTTGTCAAAGAGGTTGAAACAGCCGTTTTCATCCCTGGTTCCCTTCGAGGTTAGGCCAGAGCAAGCCGCAGCCTGTCTGGCGGGCTTCATGAAGTGACATTCGGACACTTTGCTATATTTTAGCATCGTCTAAGGAACAAACGAGCCCTTCGCCCGAATTATTCCGATGGACGGCATTCTCACGGTCAACATGCGTAAAAAGGGCGAAGGCCGCGCGGATGAGGAAGGCTTAAGCACGCGTCGCTGCACGCGGCAGAGGTCGCGAAGCCACTTCGGCCGCATCGGCCCGATCGATGTTGCGGGCACCGTAGTGTTCCTGGCCTCGCTGGCGGCGGTCGCCTGCGGCCAATAGCCTGTGCTTTTCAAAAATCGCTAGCTTCTGCGGATAGGTGATCCGCACCTTTGCGTTGCACCCGTCGCATTTGAAGTGCGCGATTGTTCTGAGTGCAGAGCCCTTTCTTACCGCCGGATGCGAGCAATCCGGACATTCGAATGTGAGCGCGACATCCGATAAGTCTTTGGCTAAGCCCATTTCCATCCCCTTCGCAAGCTCGGTGGCTACACTCTGGCGATTCTCAATGGGCAATTCAGATGCCAAACGGCTGTGCCAAAGCGGGATTAGACCAATTCACCTCGGAACGCCGCAAAGCTAGTGCGCCTTCTCTCTGCCTTTTGAGCGACGAAGAGACCTAACTTCCTCCAGCAGTTCGCGCTCATTGGTAGTCAAGTTTCGGAAGATTGCGACAATCATCACCGCTAAGGCTTCGGCATCCAGGCTTAAAAGGTCAATGTGTTCATCTGCGCAAACCTGATCAAACACGCGTTCACAAATAGCCAAATCGTGAGGGCTGAGGCGAGTGCTATTGAAACGCCGGCGCGACATTTGCGAGCCTTCGACGCCCGCCGCCCTGTTGCAAAAGAAGCGGGCCCTGGCAAGAAACGCGAGTCGTTGAGTGGTTGTTCCCGGCTGCAAGCTTTGCTAAGCCGCCTGCAGCAGGGGCAGACCAGAAGCCTTTCCCCGCACGCATCATGGCGCATGCGAGCGGAGCTGTGCGCCGACCTTGGCACCTCAGACATTTTCGAGCGCCCGCCTGAGCGGCTCTGGCTGCCATGCGCGGGCCGATCTTGGACGGCTGGACCGTTGGACTCACGTCAGACACAGTAGCCTGGGGGCAAGACTGCTTCGAACCCTAAACGGGGCCGTCGGCTACCCATTTGACGACGCGGAGGAGCCACGCGTTCCTCTGCTGGCACTCGTCATCGCAGCCAATGCCACCGCGACGACCTAGTTCCAATACTTGAAAACTCTCCCGAGACGGTTTGGCATCATGAACAGTCTTCTTTGGCGGCAGGCGCACTAGGGTGGCCCGAAATTTGGTCCGCCCCGTAAGGCGGTACATATGCTATAGCTAATATTGGGTCGAGGGGGTGACCATGAAAAGGGAGGACCAATCATGAAGCCGCATTCCCTCAGCGCTCACCGTATTGGCCTGCTTATATTCTCGGTGTGTGCTTTCGGGCTGATGACGTCAGTCTCAATGCCCGCAGACAGCAAATTCGCCGTCGAGCCGGTGGTTGAGAAAAAGGTGACGGAACTGCCCTCCGGACCGTTGTACTGGCGGCTGGATAATCTGCCAACGCTGGCGCAGGCCCAAAGCGCGGCGGGCCCGACCTCGCTTGCGGCGGAGATCGCAGGCAAGGTCTGGCTGTTCACGCTTGGACCGAAGGATGGCTCTACGACCGGCGGAACCAAGGTCGTCGAGATCGGACCGATCCCTCCGATCAGCGCAAGCGAGTATTTGCTGCGCGTCAACCGCGCCGGTGGAGCGCCCGGCGTCAAGACGAAGATCCATACGCATCCGGGACCGGAGGCCTTCTATGTGCTGGCCGGCAAGGTCGGCCAGAGAACGCCCCACGGAGTGACCTATGCTGAAGCTGGCACGGCCATGATCGGACACGGGGCCAACACGCCGATGGAGGTGTTCAACGCCGGCACAACCGATCTCGATGAGCTGGCCATCTTCGTGGTCGACGCCAAGCAGCCGTTCTCGTCGCCGGCCAGCCTCGACTGAGGCGACATTTCCCGGGGTGGCACTTCCGCTCTCCAGCTGTTGCAGACAGTCAGTCAACGAGCTGTGAATGTCTGCCCTGGGTCGAACTCGGGTCGTTCAGGGTGTTGGGTTTTGACCCCAACGCCATCGGATTGGGTTCGCCTGACCTGCATAGCCGTCCATTTCCCGCTCGGGGCTCATATTTCCAGCGAGGCCTGACAACGACTGTCCAAGCCCTCATGGGGCGGGAAGTTTCACGATCTTGTCTCTTCTGTAGTCATAGCCGGTCTTCGGAGTTCCGTTGCGATAGTCGTCATAGGTCCAGCGGCCGGTGGCCCAAGCATTGACAAAGTCGGTGCACCACTTCACGCCTCCGGGAGGAGGTCGTCCTCCAACCCATCTCTTTTTCGATGTTACGCCTTTGAGGCAGTGCTGAATTGCAGCGCGCCTCTGTTCCGGACTCTGCAGTTTCGCTCTGCCTGCTTCAAACTGGGCTCTACCATCGCTTTGACAGCCAGCAATCAGCAGTGCTGTTGCGACGATCAATTTGCCAGCGCACTTCAAATGAGGCTCTCCAATTCGGGCACGTCAGTATACCGCAATTAATTGGCACATGGACCGTCCCGCCACAATCGCTTGGAACGATCAACCGTGCGTCTTCGGGCACGCCTGCATCAATTGTGTCGAGCCCCGGCATCTATACACGCCACCGCGAGGTCATCGCGGATGCGATGATGCGGCATGAACGGAACTTGAAAGGTGAAACGGCGAGAGGCGCTCACTTCGGTGGTGGCATCGGCGGCTTAATGTCGGTCCGGTAGAACCAATATCTTGTCCACTCAAAGGGTCCTTTGCACACCATCTTTAGGGGTCTGTATTTTGGAGTTTCAAGCCAAGTGGTGCAGCGGTACGACTGGTGTTGGTCGTTGATCATTTTATCATATCTGATGACCACGGTATTTATGCCGTCCAACTTCTCTTCACCGACGCGGCTGCAAGTTCGGTTTATCGGCGTCCCGTCCGGATTCAAGTCGCTGCCCGGAGGACGTGCCGTCGCGATCCAGCGCCCAAAAGGCTGGCGTCGTGAGTAAACCATGTCGCCTATGTAGATCTCTTCTTGATGCAGAAACCCAGGTTGGTCACCATACCTAACTAAGTGGTCCGTAACCTGAATGGCGGGCGTCCTTAATACTCTTTCGTTGGCTTTGTTTAGAGGACTGCACGCCTCGGCCTCCTCCACATCGCGGGATGCTGTGGAGCCTGGAGCCGCTTTGGATACGAAAGGCAGACAGATCAAGCAGACTGGAAGGGCGAGGATGAATCGGGCAAAAAGGCTCATCATCCTTGTAAAGCACGTCCCATCGAGCACCGTGAGATAGACCCCGACTGAATTTACTCCATATCCGGCACGTCACCGCTGGTGAATAGCACGGTCGGCGGGCCGTAGTCACCAAGCGCCGGGTTCGCGTCACGGCTCCATGCGATTACGCCAACGTGCTTCCCTGCGAGCGTCTTAGCGGTGCGGATGGCGCGTTCCTCGCTTTGCTGATCGGCCGGACCAAAGGTGGGAAACAGTTCGCCGTCCTCGCCACGATCGAACGCCACGACGACGATCAGCTTGGGCTGCTTCTGGCCAGGCAAAATATGATCCGACATGGCGGTAGGCTATCACATCACAGAGGATTGAGTCGCGTTCGAGACTCGGGAGGTGAGCGTGCAAGACCATCATTTTTGACAAGCCTGCGCGCGTGGCACTCGGCAGGTCGCGGGGCGCCTATTTTTCGGCAACCTCGCCAACCGTGCACAATCATTATCGAGCAGGTCAAGCGGCCTTGGAAGATGCGCTAGCGAAAACGATCTGGTGCTGCGAGAGAGGATTGAACTCTCGACCTCTCCCTTACCAAGGGAGTGCTCTACCACTGAGCTACCGCAGCCGCCGATGGCGGGGCTTCTGCCATATCGAACCGGCAAGCGCAAGGCCAAGACAAAGACGGGTTGAAAGGCCGCACCAGGCGATTGTTCCGGACATGGCCATGCCACAATGTTGGCTATCCCTTGATCCGCACCGGCGGGTCGCCGGCCGGGGACGGGACGATGAACGACAAGACAATTTCTCCGAACAAGGATGGTCCACCAAAAAAGGCTGGCCGGAAGGACCGGCTGGCCGAGCAGTTGCGTGCCAATCTGCAGAAGCGCAAGGCGCAATCGCGCTCACGGCGAACCGGCGGGGCCGACCAGCGGCCGGACGGGCTGCAGGCGGCAAAGCAGAAGGATTAACGCGAATCGGCTATGTTGGTCGCCGGTATTTTGGCCAAGGTATCGTGGGCCAACGCGGGGAAATAGCCTGTTTCTTGAACCAAGCCGGCCAATGGTCTAGATGGGCCGCAACTGACTCAACCGATTTAAACCGGCTTTTCGGCCGAGGGGACGCTCTTCATGGATCGCATCAGAATTGTCGGCGGCAACAAGCTTGCCGGAAGCATCCCGATCTCGGGCGCGAAAAACGCCGCGCTGCCGCTGATGATCGCCGCGCTTTTGACCGACGACACGCTGACGCTGGAAAACGTGCCGCATCTGGCCGACGTCGAGCAGCTCATCCGCATCCTCGGCAATCACGGCGTCGACTATTCGGTCAATGGCCGCCGCGAAAAGCAGCATGAGGGCTATTCGCGCACCATCAATTTCTCCGCCCGCAATATCGTCGACACGACGGCGCCTTACGAGCTGGTGTCGAAGATGCGGGCGTCGTTCTGGGTGATCGGGCCGCTGCTGGCCCGCATGGGCGAGGCCAAGGTGTCGCTGCCCGGCGGCTGCGCCATCGGCACGCGCCCGGTCGACCTCTTCCTCGAAGGCCTGCAGGCATTGGGCGCCGATATCGACGTCGACACCGGCTATGTCATCGCCAAGACCAGGAACGGCCGGCTGGTCGGCAACCGCTATGTGTTCCCGAAAGTCTCGGTCGGCGCCACTCATGTGCTGATGATGGCGGCCTCGCTGGCCAAGGGCGAGACGGTGCTCGAAAACGCTGCCCGCGAGCCCGAGATCGTCAATCTCGCCGAGTGCCTCAACGCCATGGGCGCGAAGATTTCCGGCGCTGGCACCGCGACCATCACCATCGACGGCGTCGAGGCGCTGTCGGGCGCCCGCGTCAGGGTGATCCCCGACCGTATCGAGACCGGCACCTATGCGATGGCGGTGGCGATGACCGGCGGCGACGTCGTGCTGGAAGGCGCGCGGCCCGACTTGTTGCAGACGGCGCTGGACATCATTTCGCAGACCGGTGCTGAGATCACGCAGACCAATTCCGGCATCCGCGTCAGGCGCAACGGCGCCGGCATTTCGCCGGTCGACGTGACGACGGCGCCGTTCCCGGCGTTCCCGACCGATCTGCAGGCGCAGTTCATGGGCCTGATGACGATGGCCAAGGGTAAGTCGCGCATCACCGAGACGATCTTCGAAAACCGCTTCATGCACGTCCAGGAGCTCGCCCGGCTCGGCGCCCACATCACGCTGTCCGGCCAGACGGCGATCGTCGACGGCGTGGCGAAGCTGAAGGGCGCGCCGGTCATGGCAACTGACCTTCGGGCCTCGGTGTCGCTGGTCATCGCCGGTCTCGCGGCCGAAGGCGAAACCACGGTCAACCGCGTCTACCATCTCGACCGCGGCTTCGAGCGGCTGGAAGAAAAGCTGTCCGGCTGCGGCGCGGAGATCGAGCGCATTTCGGGCTAAAGCCTTTCCGCAAGGCTTGCGGTCCGGTTGCGCGGATCGCCAAGACCGCCTAACAGAAGGCCAAATGTAAACCTTCGCAGGTGCGAATTCCGCATGAATGGCCTTAAGCTTGTCGCGCTCGACGATCAGGATCTGAGCATCATCTCGGCGCATGTCCAGGATGCCGTCATGAAGGTCAGCGATCTCGAATACCTGCCTTCGGTAAAGCGCTTCGTGCTGACCATGAACCGCTTCGTCTGGGAGGCGAAATCCGGCTTCTTGCGCCAGCACAATGAGCGGCGGCAAGCCGTACTGCATTTCGACCGGGTGCTCGCCGCCAAGACCAGCGGTATTGCCCGCGACAAGCCGGACGAGGTGCTGTCGCTGCTGGCGATCAGCTTTCTCGCGCTAGACAAGCCGGCCGGCATCGTCGAGCTGATCTTTGCGGGAGGCGGCGCCATCATGCTCGATGTCGAATGCATCGAGGCGCGGCTTGCCGATGTCGGCGGTGCCTGGGAAGCGACGTCGCGCCCGGTCCACAGGGTCTGAGCCGATGGCCATCACGCTTCGCCAGTCCGACGCCGATTTCGAGCAGCGCTTTGCCGCGTTCCTGCTGACCAAGCGGGAAGTCTCGGCCGACGTCGACGCCGTGGTGCGCGAGATCATCGCCAAGGTGCGCGCCGACGGCGACGCGGCGCTCGTCGCCTACACGCAGAAATTCGGCGGCGGCGACCTGACAAGGCTCGGCATTGCGGTGTCCAAGGATGACATTGCCAAGGCTTACGATGCAGCCGATCCGCAGACGGTCGAGGCGCTGAAATTCGCCCGCGAGCGCATCCGCTCCCATCACCAGCGGCAGCTGCCTAAAGACGATCGCTATACCGACGCCGCCGGCGTCGAGCTCGGCTCGCGCTGGACGGCGATCGAGGCCGTCGGGCTCTATGTGCCGGGCGGCACGGCGAGCTATCCGAGCTCGGTGCTGATGAACGCCGTGCCGGCCAAGGTCGCCGGCGTCGAGCGCATTGCCATGGTGGTGCCAGCCTCCGGCGGCGACGTGCCGCCGCTGGTGCTGGTCGCGGCCGACCTTGCCGGCGTTTCCGAAATCTACCGCGTCGGCGGCGCCCAGGCGATCGCAGCCCTTGCCTATGGCACCGAGACGATAAAGCCCGTCGCCAAGATCGTCGGCCCCGGCAATGCCTATGTCGCGGCGGCCAAACGCCAGGTGTTCGGCACGGTCGGCATCGACATGATCGCCGGGCCTTCGGAAGTGCTGGTCGTCGCCGACGGCAGCAACGACCCCGACTGGATCGCAGCCGACCTGCTGGCCCAGGCCGAGCACGACGTGTCGTCGCAATCGATCCTGATCACCAACGACCCTGCCTTCGGCGACGCGGTCGAACAGGCGGTTGAACGCCAATTGCAGAACCTGCCGCGCCGAGAAACGGTGGCGGCGAGCTGGCGCGATTTCGGCGCCGTGATCCTGGTGCCGACGATCGAGGCGGCACTGCCGCTGGTCGACCGCATCGCCGCCGAACATGTCGAGCTTGCCATCGATGACCCCGAGGCCTTCCTGGCTCGGATGCGCAATGCCGGCGCGGTGTTTCTCGGCCGTCATACGCCGGAGGCCATCGGCGACTATGTCGCCGGCTCCAACCACGTGCTGCCGACGGCGCGCTCGGCGCGCTTTTCGTCCGGGCTTTCGGTGCTCGATTTCGTCAAGCGCACCTCGATCCTGAAGCTCGGGCCGGAACAGTTGCGGGCGCTGGCGCCGGCGGCGATCACGCTGGCCAAGGCGGAAGGACTCGATGCGCATGGACGCTCCGTCGCCATCCGGCTGAACATGTAGAAATGTCCGACTACGACGAAACCCGCGCCAGGCTGATCGATGTCGAGCTCGACGAGACGATCGGCCGCTCGACGCCCGATGTCGAGCATGAGCGGGCGGTGGCGATCTTCGACCTGATCGAGGAGAACCGTTTCCAGCCGGTCAATGACGACGGTGCCGGGCCATACCGACTGAAACTGTCGCTGGCCGAATCCCGGCTGGTGTTCGCGGTGGCGCGCGAGGACGGCGCAGCCGTTGTCACCCATATCCTGTCGCTGACGCCGCTTAGGCGCATCGTCAAGGATTACTACATGATCTGTGAAAGCTATTACGACGCCATCCGCACCGCGACGCCCAGCCATATCGAGGCGATCGACATGGGCCGGCGCGGCCTGCACAATGAAGGCTCGCAGACGCTGATGGACCGGCTTGCCGGCAAGATCGACATCGATTTCGACACGGCGCGCCGGCTGTTCACGCTGGTTTGCGTGCTGCACTGGCGAGGTTAAACTGGCCGCCCCGCTGCCCCGCTCGATCCTGCCCCGCTCGATCCTGTTTGTTTGCGGCATGAACGCCGTGCGCTCGCCGATGGCCGAATTGCTGGCGCGCAAGGTGCTCCCGCCTACCACTTTCGTCGCCTCGGCCGGGGTGCGCGGCGGCGAACGCGATCCGTTCGTCGATGCCGTGCTGGCCGAAGAGGGCCTTTCACTGGGCGAACGGCACCCGAGAACGATGGACGACCTCGAGGACGATTATTTCGACCTGATCGTGACGCTGGCGCCGGAAGCCCACCACACCGCGCTCGAGCTCACCCGTTCGCTGGCCGTCGAAGTCGAATATTGGCCGATGCCCGACCCGACCGGCGTCAGCGGCACGCGCGAGCAGATCATGGCTGCCTATCGCGACGTGCGCGAGCGGCTGAAGGCGCGGATCGGCCGCCGTTTTCTCGGCAACGGGGCTGAAAACGCCGCGGATTAAGCATGTTCACAAGCGGACGTTTATCATATAGGTTCCGCGCAACTTTCCGGCCGGGGCGCTGGAAGTACCCATCCAAGCAAAGGTATCGAATGCCGAAGGAAGAAGTCCTCGAGTTTCCGGGTGTCGTGACGGAACTGCTGCCCAACGCGATGTTCAGGGTCAAGCTCGAAAACGAACATGAAATCATCGCCCATACGGCCGGCCGCATGCGCAAGAACCGCATCCGCGTTCTGACCGGCGACAAGGTCCTGGTCGAGATGACGCCCTACGACCTGACCAAGGGCCGCATCACCTACCGCTTCAAGTAAGTTCAAGGACCCGGCCGGGATTGCGATGGGCATTTTGCAGAAGCTCGTGCTTGCCTCGGGTTCGCCACGCCGGATAGAGCTGCTGCAGCAGGCCGGCATCGAGCCGGACCGCGTGCTGCCGGCCGATGTCGACGAGACACCGCTGCGTGCCGAGCATCCGCGCTCGCTGGCCAAGCGGCTGGCGACGCAGAAGGCCGAGAAGGCGCTGGCCTCGCTGAAAACCGAGACGGACTACCTGCCGAGCTTCGTGCTGGCCGCGGACACGGTGGTCGCCGTCGGGCGGCGCATCCTGCCCAAGGCCGAGACGCTCGACGACGCCGCCAACTGCCTCGGGCTGCTGTCCGGCCGTTCGCACCGGGTCTATTCCGGCATCTGCCTGATCACGCCGGGCGGCAAGCAGCGCTTGCGACTGGTCGAGACCAGGGTGCGCTTCAAGCGGCTGCCGCGCGAGGAGATCGACGCCTATATCGCGTCCGGAGAATGGCGCGGCAAGGCCGGCGGCTATGCCGTCCAGGGGCTTGCCGGCGCCTTCGTCGTCAAGCTTGTCGGCTCCTACACCAACGTCGTCGGCCTGCCGCTGTACGAGACGGTGGCGCTGCTGAGCGGCGAAGGCTTCAAGGTGCACGTCAACTGGCTGGCGGGTGCCCGGATATGAGCCCGGACGACAAGGTCACGCCGCTGCGGCCCAAGCGGCCCTGCCCCGAATGCGGCAAGCCATCGGCGCGCGAAACCTACCCGTTCTGCTCGAAGCGCTGCAAGGACATCGACCTCAACCGCTGGCTGAAGGGCGTCTACGTCATCCCGGGCCGCGACGACGAGGACGACAACGACGACCAGAAATAGCGCCGTCCGCCTGCGGTTTTCCACAGGCTTGGGACGGTTTCGCAGCCGTGATCGTGACCGATGATCGGCCTTGCGGACTGCCTGTCGTTTCCCGCCTGAAATCAATGTCCAGAACTTGTTCCATCCGGGCACTGTCGGACGGAACAGGTTCTGGCGTTTTGTCTGAGCATGATGTTTTCCGAAAACCGGATTCCACTTTTCGGGATCATGCTCTAAGCGCTGGACAGGCCGGATTCCCGTGCTATAACCCACGCGCTTTCAAGGGGTGCCGACGGCGCTTTCATGAACCCGGTGTGCAGATTGCCGCCCGCCGGAGCAGGCCCAGATAGCTCAGTTGGTAGAGCAGCGGACTGAAAATCCGCGTGTCGGTGGTTCGAATCCGCCTCTGGGCACCACTACTTCCTCATATAAAGTCAATGGCTTGCGGTGTCGCCAGCTTGGCGACTTACGGCATTTCATGTCGCGCCGTGTTGCGAACTGTTACCGTTGAGTTTCAAGGGTTTCCTGCGACTGTCGGCAACTCCACGCGACATGAACGCGACATGAGCTTCAACAAAGACCAGCCTCATGGCAAATGCTCGGTTTCAAATTTCATGTGCCCGCCGGCTTTACCGCTTTCTGGCAACCACCAGGAAATTCTGCGCAAGCTCCGCCGGAATCCTGGCACTTGCGCAGATCCTTTCAAACGGCACCATCAATATTTCGCACAGTCTTGGCAGCAATTTCCCGGGTCGCGGCAAAAAACCGTACCCAACTATCCGCTCGACAATAAAGCCATTTGCAATGAGCGTCTGCTCGTATCCTTTAATGCTCAAAGTGTGGCGGACTGTCCCTCCTGCATAACGGTTCAGAATGCGGCAGACCAGCCCTATTGGGGAGGTCGCATTCATGTGGATATTCGAGATTAGCAATCCACCTTCGTTCAAATGCGCGCTGATGGCCGACAGTGCATCCTTCCTGAGCTCATCTTCAGCATTGAGGAAGAATCTGAATGCCGTGACCACGTCGAACCTTTCGGCAAGCGGAGAGAACGTAAGATCAGCGCGGACCAATTTCACGTTCTTCGGAACCCGTGCGCTAGCCAGCATAGATTGGGAGATGTCAACGCCGACGACTTCACCAAAAAATGGAGCTGCGATATTTGCTATGCGGCCTGTGCCGCATGCGAAGTCCAGGCATTTCCGGTTCGGCCCGCCGACAGGCAGGAGAATACGTTCCACCAAAGGCTTTTCGATACCCGACCACAGAGCTGCATAGTAGCCGGACCGGTACGTGTCGGAGTAATGGGCACCGTACCCAGCCGTCTGGTGGCTTGCTCGGTAATCCCGACGAGCGGGTGCAGGGTTCTCATGGACGCTCCCGAACGGTCGCCGCTGCGCCCGCAGAAATCTGCGAATGCCAACGAACGATCTCACCGTGAACACCATGCAACTCGCGCCTCTAGTCTGGCCCGACGCATGCCGTCGCGGGCAATCCGTGCCCCACGATGCGCGCGACGACCTGTTCGAAATTGCGTGGGTCGAGGCCGTCGACACGCATCAGCGGCCATTTGTCTTGCAGGCATTGGCCGATCTCCCTCGCGATATCCGCTTGCTTCAGGCCCCTGACCACTCCGACTTCGAGAAGGCGCTCGAGGTACGGCTGCCGCGCATACCGCTCAATGAGGCGGTGGCGCAGCGTTTCCCCAGGCGCGTCGACTTGAATGAGGAGATCCGGTCGCGGCAGGAACGTCAGGCAATTACGAACCATGTCGATACTTTGATTTCGTCCCAACAGGACGAGCGCGCACAACGCCTGAACAATGCCCTCTTCGAAAATGAAGTACCCTTCTGAGGCCTGCGCCGTATTCCAGGCTTCGAAAAGCAAAACGACGTCGATCTTCAGACGCAACGCCCATATTCGACTTTTTGGAGGGATCGATGCCAAAAGCCGCGCAGCGGCCCCCTCGCTCGGCGGGGTCGAGAACAAGACCGGACTCGCGGTGGCGAGCTTGTGCACCAGACGCTGGATACCATGGCGTGTCTCCGGGCTTTCATCCTCGACCGAATCGACTTCGCTGCCGACAGACACAAAATCAATCCGGCGATAGCCATTGACTGTCTTCACACGGATGTCGTGTTTCGCCAGCTCACGGCAAAGGGCGCGGAGAAGGGTCGTCTTGCCTGCACCAGGCGGACCGAACAACTCGATAATCATGTAGGGATCTCCCGAACAGGAAGCAGAAAGATCGGATGAAGCGAGCTCGCCCGCTCCGGCGGTGTGGCGAGCGTAAACACTCTGGCATCCGCCTGGCCGAGTTGACCCCGCTCGCTGGCATCCTGCTGACGCCGCAAAAAGCTTTGGAGGAGATGCGATGCGGTGGAAGACTGCCTTTCCATGGCGTGCAGTCCCGCCTGTTGAGCCGCGACAGCGTTGCCGGTTGACTTGAGAACTTGCAATTGCTTCTCGATCGCCTGCGCTTGCGGCTGGTTGACACGCCTGTCGCTGTCGAACTGGCTCGTCGCCCGTGCCATCTCCTGATCGATCGAGCGCCCCACGGTTGCCCGTTGGTCGACGTCGGTCGTCGTGGCTTCCAGGCGTGCGAGCCTCGACGACGCCGACCCCGCCGCCTGCGCCAACACCTCCGTCGTCGCGCCGCTTGCGCCCATAGGGAACATGGACCTCAGAAAGTCTCTAAATTGCCTGGGGATCAGTGCTTACTATGAGTGCCGAACCATACCATCATCCATCTGAATGACTGTCGGCACCACGGCACGCGCGTTTGGGCGCTGAACAGGGCAACGAGTTCAGGCCGAGGGGGCGGTTTTGGCTTGACGCGACACAAACGCGACATTCGGCCTAAAATCTGAACAATATCAATCACCGACAGCGGACTGAAAATCCGCGTGTCGGTGGTTCGAATCCGCCTCTGGGCACCATTTTTTCCCTGTACGGCCCGGAGACATAGGTAACAGTTTATACCTAGACATGGGTGACAATCTCGCGCCGAGCGGATTGTCGATGGCGTGCAAGAATTATCTGGACCATGGCGCCAGAGGCTCCTGCTCGCCGGCCAAATGGCGATGAAGAACGCCTTCAGCATCTTGGATTCCGCTCCGGCCACAACCGCTCTAAAGACCGAGGGCGCAGCCGTCCTTGCGCGGTTCAGAACCGCCCAGCAGGGTCCCGTTTGCCCAATCGATGCGAATAGCCTGCGCACCGCCGATCGGGTCCGTGGCAGGAATGATTTCGAAACCGCGCCGGCTAAGTTCAGCTACGGTTTCGCGAGCGAGCCCGTGTTCGGCCTGGACCTTCATCGTGCCGCTGACAGGGGCGACCCGCGGCAGATCGATCGCCTCCTGCAGATCCATCCCGAAGTCGAGCACCTTCGTCAGCAGGTGCGCGTGGCCCATTGCCTGGTAGTAGCCACCCATAACGCCGAAAGGCATCTCTGCCCGGCCGCCTCTCGCAAGCATCCCGGGTATGATGGTATGCAGAGGTCGCTTGTTCGGTGCCACTGCATTGGGGTGCCTGGGGTCAAGCGAAAAGCTTTGCCCGCGATTGTGCAAGACGACACCGGAGCGTGGCGAGACCAGGCCCGAGCCAAAGCTATCGAAGACCGAGTTGATGAAACTGACCGCATTGCGATCCTTGTCGACAACGGAAATATAGACCGTGTCGCTGTGCAGCGGCATATCGAACGCCGGCAGGTCCGCGCGGGCGCGCTTTAGGTCAATCATGCCGGCCAGACGATCGGCCCAAGCATTCGACAACATATCGGCCACCGGGACCTCGGACGCATCAGGATCGGCGACGAGCAGGTCACGCGCGGCGTAAGCGAGGCGTGTCGCTTCGATTTCCAGGTGAAGCCGGTCCGCTGATTGCGGGTCGCCGTTGGCTTCGAAGCGCGAGAGGATGTTTAGAATCAGCAACGCGATCACACCCTGGCCATTCGGCGGACATTCGAACACATCGCAGCCTCGAAACGCCGTGCTGATCGGGGTCACGTACTCGCCTGTTGCCGAGGCGAAATCTTCGAGTGTGTGCAATCCGCCGAGCCCACGAAGATAGGCGACCATGTCTTCGGCCACAGGGCCAGCGTAGAAAGCCTCTCGTCCTTTTCTTGCGATCAGCCGCAGCGTTGCAGCCAACTCAGGCTGGCGATGCACTTGGCCAACGCCTGGCGCGCGACCGTTTGGCAGGAAAATCCGTTTCGCAGTAACATCGGAGGCCAGAAGTTCTTCCTCCAACGCCCAGTCACGATGGACCCGCGGTGAAATGGCGTAGCCTTCCTCGGCGAAGCGTATAGCAGGGGCCACAATTTGATCGAAGGGCATGTGCCCGTGATCAGCGTGCAATCTGGTCCAGGCATCGATCGCTCCCGGGATGGTGACGGAGCCAGGAGAATTGCGAGCTACCTCCGCCATGCCACGTTCGAGGAACCAGTCAATTGTGAGGGCGGCGGGTGTCCTGCCCGATCCGTTGTAGGCGATGACCTCGCCGGATCCGTTTCGCGACAGAAGAGCGAAGCAATCGCCTCCAATGCCTGTCGAGGCTGGTTCGACGACACATTGCACCGCGCAGGCTGCGATGGCGGCATCCATGGCGTTGCCGCCGGTCGCCATGATCTCCACCGCCGTCAGGGTCGCCGACGGATGAGAGGTGGCGGCCATGGCCTCGCGTGAAACGACGACCGAGCGCGTTGGTTTCTCAAAATTTGGCATGCTATGCCCTTCTGATCGTGCTCAAGAGGCGGCGTCCCTCATCGTCGAGGGACGGTGCCGCAGATGCCGCGACATCCAGTATTCGAGTGCCGCCAAGGCACGGATGATCGCGAAATTCAAAGTGAGATAAATGGCGCCCGCGCAGATGAAGACTTCAAAGGCGCGGTAAGTCTGGGAGATCAATCCCTGGGCAATTCCAGTCACCTCCATCAAGGTCACGATGGAGGCCAGAGACGTGCCCTTGATCATCAGGACGATTTCATTGCCGTAACTCGGCAGGGCCTGGCGAAAGGCCAGCGGCAGGATAACATGCCGATAGGTCAGATAGGTGGACAGGCCGACAGACCGGGCCGCCTCGACAAGGCCGCGTGGCACCGACTGAACCGCGCCGCGGAGGATTTCGCTGCCGTAGGCGGTGGTGTTGAGTGTCAGCGCGATGATTGCGCACCAGTAAGGTTCGCGGAAAACGGCCCATAATCCAATTGCCGACAGTTGGTGCCGGAACTGACCGAGGCCATAATAGGTCAGAAAAATCTGCACCAGCAGGGGCGTGCCCCTGAAGACGGCAACGAAGCCACGGATCGGCAAAACGACGAAGGGCGATTCCGATTGCTGGGCAAGCGCCAATGTTACGGCAAGAACGAAGCCGGCAACAATGGAAGTCAGGGCCAGTTCTATCGTAAGCGGCAGGCCGGCGAGGAGCTTCGGCAGGATTTCGAGGAAAAAACTGAAATCTATCATGCCGACCGGACGCGCCACGGCGCCTTTCGTTCCAGACGGTAAAAGGCATGGCCGGTGACGGAAGCGATAGCCAGATAGAGCAAGGCTGCAGCAATGTAGAAGATGAATGGTTCACGGGTCGAACCTGCAGCGATCTGTGCCTGGCGCATCAGTTCAACGAGGCCGATTACCGATATCAGCGACGAGTCCTTCAGAACCAACTGCCACACATTGCCGAGACCTGGCAGCGCGTAGCTCAGGAGCTGGGGGAAAATAACCTGTCGCAGCCGCTGCAGCCGGTTGAGACCAAGCGCGCAAGCGGCATCGTGCTGTCCCTGGTCGATGGCGAGGTAAGCCCCTCGATAGACCTCGGCTTGATAGGCGCCCGAGATGATGGCGATGGCCAGGGTTCCAGTGGCAAAGGCCGGAACGCCGACGAATCCGGATCCGCCCAGGCTATGACCAAGCGAGGTCAGGGCGACACTTCCTCCATAGTAAAGCAGATAAATGGTCAGAAGGTCGGGCACGCCTCGGAAAACCGTGCAATAGCCAAGGGCCAAGAACCTCAACACCTTGGAGTTGCGGAGACGGCCGGCCGCTGCCAGCCCACCGAATACAGCGCCAAGCGCAAAGCCCAGCACAGACAGAAGCACTGTAACCGAGGCCGCCATGAGAAGAGCAGCCCCCCAACCTCCGTGCTGGAAACCAAGTAGCCGGAATGCGTCAACCATCGATACCCCCGGCAGGGCGAACGGCTCAGCTCCGGAACGGGTCAGGAATGGCCGTTCGCCGACAAGCGCCTACTTGACTGGAGTGACGTCGCTCTTGAGCCATTTAAGCGACAGGGTTTTGATCGTGCCATCGGCGATCGCGGCGTCGATGGCCCCGTTGAGCATATCTTTCAGCTTGATGTCCTCTTTGCGGATACCGGCACCGGAGCCAAGACCGAAGAGCCCCCCGACAAATCCCGGCCCGGCAAGCGTATAGTCGCTGAACTCCGGTTTGCCCAGCGTGGCGGCCAGCGCTGTCTGCTGTGCGAAGAGCGCGTCGATGCGACCCGCGGCAAGATCGAGATCGTGTTGCTCGGTGGTCTTGTATTCGCGAATCTCAGCGACGTCCGAGAAGTATTTTTTCACAAATTCCAGGTTCGCCGTTGCGGCCTGAACTCCAATGATCTTTCCCTTCAGCAATGGCTTGAGCTTGTCGATTGCCGCCTGCGCAGAGGCTTCATTCTCCAGCTTGAACCGCTCGTTGGAAATGCCGACCTTGCCCAGTTCGCTATCCTTTGCGACCGCGAAACCTGAGGGATCCACCGCATATGGCTGGGTAAAGTCAATGATCTTCAGACGTTTTTCAGTGATGAACATGCTCGCCATGATCACGTCGAACTTGCCAACGGTCAGCGCGGGGATCACGCCGTCCCAGCCCTGTGCGACGATCTTGCACTCGATCTTCATTCGCCCGCACAGATCATTGGCGAGATCGACTTCGAAGCCGTCCAATTTGCCGTCGGCTGTTGTGAAATTCCAGGGCGCGTAGGCTCCTTCGGTGGCAATGGTAATTGCCTTTGGTGTTTCTTGTGCGGCGGCGGCCTGGACCAGGCCGAACAAGACCGACGCAATGGCTGCGATGCGGCTAATTTTCATGTCATTCTCCTCTTTTTTGCCGGTATGGCAGTTCCCTTTCGTCGTGCCGGATTATCTTCCGGCTTCAACGAGTTAGATGGCGTTTTCTAGCGGCGGCCGGGACTTGCGAAGTTGGCCAGAAGGGGCGCTGTCTCGACGATATGATCCCGCATGACGATCTCTGCCTTGCCGGCATCACCTGACCGCAACACCTCAATCAGGATCTCGTGCTCGGCGCGCGCGCTGGCGGGCTTGTCGACATAGTCGAACCAGATGCGCAGGTAGGGTTCGATCACGACGTGCAGGCTGGCAATCTGCCGGACCAGCTTGGGTCGGTTGCTCAATTGGCAAATCTGCAAATGGAAGGCCTGATGGCGCACGACCCAGTCGCTGCTGCCGGTCTGGCTGGCGCGCTCCATGCGGTCGAGCTGGCGTTCCAGTTCTTCAAGCACTTCGATATCGATGTGCGGCATGGCAAGCCTCACCGCCAGCCCTTCGAGCACCGAGCGCATTTCAAACGTTTCGTATATCTCATCGAGGGTAAGGCCGGCGACGATGCAGCCACGGTTCGGGCGAATGACCACAAGACCTTCCGCGGCCAGCTGGCGGAATGCTTCGCGAACCGGCATGCGGCTCATGCCGATTTCCGTCGCGATCTCTTCCGGGATAAGCCGGTCCCCGGCGCGGTAGCGCCCCATCCTCAAGGCACGCTGAATGTGGCGATAAGCCTCCTCCTCGGCGGTCGTGATGCCCAGCGGCTCGATTGCGTCTGCTGCCATGTCCTTGGTCCAATCAGAGCGTATCTGTGTATCCACTTATCCAGTTGTCGCGACCTGTGTCAAGCACCGAAGCTTGTGCGCGTTAGAATTTCTCTTGTGAGAATAAACACTTGGGGGGAAAATGGGGCAAGCACACCGTCATCAGCTAAGCCGCTGATCGGCCGCTTTCAACGTCCGGCAAAAAGGCCCGCCGCTCCATTTGCGAAGCGGCGAGGCCCCATATTCGGGGACGATCGCCGGAGTGTTCCCCGGCATTGCTTACAGCGCAATTCAGGTGCCAGAATTATTGACCCAAAACGGGTCACCGCATCGGAGGCGAGAAGGCGGACCTTCCGCGATCACGCTACTGCCGCGCTTTGCCATTGCTGCTACATTACTTTGCGGCGGACCTGATTTTTCCGCCTGGCCGGCGTCCGTCAGGCAACTTACCCCAACGCGCCCCCCCAAGTGACGCCGGCCATTTTCCCCATATTGCAGCACGGGCGCGCCGATTCCGTTATGCGCTTTCGAGCTATGGCAATCCGCCGGCGAGCCGCTTTGTCCAGCCTGCAATTGTCAGCCCGAAGGCCATTCCGGCGCAGTCGGCCACCCAGTCGAATAGATCCGGGTGGCGCCCTATCAGCTGCACGGCCTGAAGGCCCTCGATCGCCGCGCCCGTGAGCACGAGGAGGACGATCAGCTTCGCCTTGTGTTCCGGCCAGCCGAGACTTCCGAGAGCCGCCAGCACGACGAAGGCGGCGGCGTGATTGAGCTTGTCGTGACCAAACGTGAAAGCCAGGCCAAGACCCTGCAGGAGCTGCTCCGGCAAAAGGGCAAACAGCAGAACGCCGGCAAACGCGGCGGGAAAAGCAATCCTTGCCACGATCTGATAAGAATCCAGGCGCAACAAGGGTGAAATGGCCTTTCGTCCGAAATCTGCAGGGAACACCGCTGGCCGCTGAATCGAGAGCGAACGCGGCGTCCAATTTCCGCCGTCCGGGCGTCCGGTGCATCGTCAGAATGAATGAATGCTTCGGGTCAGCCGCTGCACAGGCCGGGCTCGTGGCAAGTGGCCTGCAATGGTGTGGCTTCCGCGATCACGCAATTACCCGCCGCGCCAACGCAGCTACTATCTGGCTGCGGCGGACCTGATTTCCGCTTGGCCGGCGCTGCATCAGGCACCTTACCCCACGCCTCACGAAGCAGCGCCGGCCATCTCTCCCAGCTAAAGCGCGTCGCGTTCGACCGGCCTCATGCGACGCGCTTAAGGTTCTTGTCTTGATGCATGTCGTTATCGCAAAACCGCTTCACACTTTTGCGCGACATGCATTGGATTTCCACCGGTTGCGCGATAACCCGGCCCGTATCAAAAAGCCCGCCGCCCTGTCGGACGACGGGCTCCGTTGCCTGGGCGCCAGGGCGCCGCGGTAGCGACTTCTGCTACTTATGCTCCCGCAGGTTTCCAATATGCTGCCACCGCATGGCGTTGCGCATCGGCTAAACAAACGAAGCCCGCGCCTCTGGCGGAGGGCGCGGGCCGACCGGGTTGCACCCCGATCTGCAGCAGAAACCCGGGAGGTTCCCGCTGCTTAAGATAACAATTAGAGACTTCTAATGTTCCCTTGGGGAAGATGCCGGCTGCTCCAGAATCTCATGGTCGGCACGACAACGATCGGGCCGTCAACTCATGCGCATGTTGATCTGGAAAATCCGTTCGTCGAAATGCCGCGTTTCGACGGCAAAGGTCAAAGCCACTTCAAGCACCAGACCGTCATGGTCGTTCCGGACCTTGACTGTGATCCTACGGTGAGGAAGGCCATCCCTGGCCATCTCGCCCAATGTGCGAAGGGCTTCTTTCCTGACCAGCGGGAAATCGTCACATGACGTTCCCTGATCGTCGGAATAGACGATTCCGTCTTCATCGGAATCGAAGAAATAAAGGGGCATTGGCTTGGCCGAAGCAGCGGCATCCGGGCACGTTGTCGATAGCTGACCGGAATTCTCGGCAGATCGTGATCAGTGCCTTTCCAACCGCCGGCTCCGCCGCCGTCTCACTTGCGCTCGCGCAATGCTTTCACCGCTTGCGAGAGGATCATCCGGTCGCCACCGGTCCTTTTGATCAGCTTGCTCACCTGGCTGGGCGAGACACCATTTTCCCGCGCGAAATATTCGACCTCATAATACTCATCCGCCGACACGCGGTTGCGGTCGCTGAAGTCTCGCTTGCTCTTGTCATCGGCCATTTCTCTTCTCCTCGTCTCTTCTCCTCGCCTCAGGGTCAACTTTGGTCAGAAGCACGCTGCAATTGAGGGTTCGCCCGCCACAAAAGTGACGCGCGAACCCTATCGGCGCAGGAAGGGACAGGGCTGCGCAGATGCCAGGTTCGATCGGAATGGAAACAGCCAAGATCGGTGCGAGCAACCGTCGACATTTTCCAAAGAATCCTCCCGGAACGTGCAGCCAGCAACGAGTTTGAGCGGCGGCGGTTCCGGGCTTCGCGACAAACCTACCCTTTGCCCGCGAGGATCAGACTTAGGTCCTGCGGCAACACGTCGATTGGTCCCCGCCGGGTGGGACCGAAGCCCCGTCGACGGAACGTTTTCAGCTGGCTTCCGTTCGAATGAGCCTTGGCGCGAAGAGCGGACCGAGTTCGCAAAGGAGACGACCATGAGAATGCATCTTTCCACCGCGGCGGCGGGACTTTTGCTGCTGGCAGGCGTCGGCGCCGCTGCGGCGCAAGACGTTGTCATCGAACCGCAGCAGGAAACCGTCATCAGGGAGTATGTGAAAAAGCAGCCGCTGGCCTCGGTGAAAATCCCTGGGGTGGAGCTCAACATCGGCTCGACGCTCCCCGACACCGTCGAGCTTCATGAGGTCCCGAACGTCAAATATCGTTATGTCGTCATTGACAACCGCACCGTTGTCGTCGACCCAGGCACGCGCAAGGTCATCAAGGTCATCGAGTGACGTGAAAACTCGGGCAGCCGTCGCCCGTCGCTCGGAAATGAGCGGCGGGTGACGTTTGCGTCAGGCGGTTCCTCGGCGCTCAGCTGGGACCCGCCTTACCGTCGAGGGCCGGGGGGCCTCACAGGCAGTTTCAATGCGAACAATCAGCAGACTTTTCGATTCCCATGACCAGGCGGCGCGTGCCGTCGAAACGCTTCAGGCAGCAGGAATTGCTCGCCAGGAGATCAGCGTCATCGGACCCTACGATGATGAAATCGGCGCCGTCTTGCGCGATCCAGGTACGGGTACCGTCCTTGGTGCGGCAGCCGGTTTGTTGGCCGGCCTCGGCGCCTTTGATATGCCCGGCATCGATCCCCTCGGCGCGGGATGGCTGGCATCGGCCCTCGTCGGTGCAGTCTTGGGCGGCGTTGCCGGCAGACTTTTCGCGACATTGTCCCGTATCGGCAAGCAGCCGGGCCAGCCGGATGCCGCACAAGGTGTGATCCTGGTGCTGGCGCATGTCGATGAAAGACAGGCCGACACCGCACAGGCGGTGCTTGGAGCTTCCGTTCAGGCGACGCAGTCTTTGGCCAGGGCGGCTTGAAGATTAAGCTCGGGCAAAACACTTGACCCGACCGAGCAGCGGGGCGATCAAAGCACGAACCCAAAAATCTCTGGCAAGCCGCCGCCAGAAAGTGTTGAACACCGTGCCGATCACATTCGGCGAGCGGTTGCGCTCGGCGAGGCTTGATGATTTGCTGTCGGTTTGCGGAGAACGAATGATGCATGAGCCTGTCGGTCAAGACGAATATGGGTCGACCAGCCCGTTCGATCCGGACGATCTGTCGAGGTTGAACGCGATCGGCCCGAGCGCCGGCAGCAACGATTTCGAAAAATACGCGGTAGCCGTGATCATCGTATTCGGCGCCCTGATCATCGGCGGCCTGATGGCCGCCGGCTTGAGCTTCGGGCGCCGCAGCACCTTCTTTTTCGCGCTTGGCGGCGCCACCGCGGCATGGATATCCGGCAACGCGCTCCTGCTCGATCGGCCGCGCATCTACGCCCTGTTCGTCGGCGTCGCGGCGTTGATGCTGATTGCGTCGACCATCGCGCTGGTCACCTGAAGCAAGGCGAATCTTCCTATTGACCGTGACCTTATCCGAAAACCGGTTCCGCCTTTTGAGACCATGGTCTAATACCCGATAGCCTCACCGGATGCGGCGCGACTGTCGATGGCGCCGTTGTAGCGGGCGCCGCCGCCCTTCTCGATTTCCGCCAGGCTCTTGCCGCCGACCAGGATGCCGGCCGCCTGGCCCCAATTCGCCTCGGCGAGATCGAGATGGTAGCCCATGCCGGTAAGCAGCTTTTCGGTATCCGGCGACAGGCCGAAGGGTTCGATATAGACCGTGTCGGGTAACCATTGGTGGTGGGTGCGCGGCGCGTCGATCGCTTCCTGGATGTTCATGCCGTGATCGATGACGTTGACGATCGCCTCCAGCGTGATGGTGATGATGCGTGAACCGCCAGGGCTGCCGATGACCATGAACGGCTTGCCGTCTTTGGCGATGATGGTCGGGCTCATCGACGACAGCGGCGTCTTTTTCGGCGCGATCGCATTCGCCTCGCCCTGGACGAGGCCGTAGAGATTGGGCACGCCGGGTTTCTGGGTGAAGTCGTCCATCTCGTTGTTGAGCAGGATGCCCGTGCCGTCGGCGACGACGCCGGCGCCGAAAGAGCCGTTCAGCGTGTAGGTTACCGCGACGGCGTTGCCGTCATTGTCGATGATCGAATAATGCGTCGTCTCGTTGCTCTCGCCAAAGCCCTTCGGCATCAATTCCTGCGACACGCCGGCCCGGAACGGATCGATCTTTTCGCGGATTTCCCTGGCGTAATTCTTGTCGAGCAGTTTTGCGACCGGGTTGTCGACGAAGCCGGGATCGCCGAGCGCCGAATTCCGGTCGACATAGGCGTGGCGCATCGCCTCGACCATGACGTGAACGGTCTCGGCCGAACCGGCGCCGAGATAGGACAGCGGATAGAACTCAAGCACGTTGAGGATCTCGCAGATGATGACGCCGCCGGAGCTCGGCGGCGGCGAGGACGTGATCTCGTAGCCGCGATAATTGCAGGTCGCCGGCTTGAGCTCGCGCACCGCGTAGTTTTCGAAATCCGCCTTGGCCAGAATGCCGCCCTTCTCGCCGCTCGCCTTGACGATGGCGTCGGCGATCGCGCCTTTGTAGAAGGCATCCGCACCGCGTTCGGAAATGGCGGCAAGCGAAGCCGCGAGATCGGGCTGAACGAGGCGCTCGCCGACGGTGTAAGGCTTGCCGTCCGGCTTGAGGAAAACGACCGCCGCCGCTCGGTCCCTCGCCAACCGCTCCGCACCGCCCTGGAGCGAGGCCGCATCGCCCTGCTCCAGTACGAAGCCTTCCCTGGCAAAGCGGATGGCCGGCGCCAGCAAGTCCTGCCGCGTCAGCGTGCCGTATTTCTCCCGCGCCATCTCGAAGCCGGCGACCGAACCCGGCACGCCGACGGCCAGATAGCCGTCGAGACTGGCGCCCTTTACCGGCTTGCCGTCCTTGTCGAGATACATGGTTTTGGTTGCGGCGAGCGGCGCGCGCTCGCGGAAATCGAGGAAGGTCGAGCGGCCGTCCTTGAAGCGGATGGTCATGAAGCCGCCACCGCCGATATTGCCGGCGGTCGGATAGACCACGGCCAGCGCATAGCCGACGGCGACCGCGGCATCGACGGCATTGCCGCCCTTCTTCAGCACCTCGACGCCGACTTCAGACGCAAGATGCTGGGCGGTCACCACCATGCCGTGCTCGCCCTTCGCCGGCTGCGGCGAAGCGGCGAAGGCGAGGAACGGCACGAAGGTCAGGGTGAGGGAAAGGCTGACGGCGATTAGGGTTCGGCGGTGCATGGCCGTTCTCCGTGGCTTGGGGTGAGCCTAGGAAACGCGCTTGGAGCGGTTGAGTCTACTGACAATAATGGGATCGGCGAGGCTTGCACCTTCTATCAACACCTGAGGTTCCTCGCCGCGAAGCGGCCGGAGAGGGGGCCTTCGTAGAGCGCGGCTCCCCCTCTCCGTCTCGGCTTCGCCGAGCCACCTCTCCCCCACTTTCGTGGGGGCGAGGAATCCAAGCTGAAATGAAGGCGCGATTCAACGCTGGCGAGCAACTTTGTTCTTGCTTTGTGCCGGCAGCTATGCTACTAATCTGGGTGTGGTGCTAATTGGCTCCAACGACCCGCCTCTGGCGGGTTTTTCATTTTCACCCCGACATCAAACAATCCCGCCGCCGACGCTCGCCACCGCCGGCCGTTCGGCTGCGACCTTCGCCCGGTAGCCGGCGGCGCGGTAGGCTGCGACCGGATCGATGGCGCCGCCGGTCTTTAGTCGTGCCATGGCGAGGATCGGCTCGACATCGGTGCGATAGGCTATCTTCAGCGTCTGCGTTGCCATCAGCGCATCATTGGCGTCCTGGAAGCCTTCGAGCGCCTTGCGATCGACCAGCAGCGCCTGGGCATAGGCGCGCTGCACTTCAACCGCCGACAGCATCAGGCTTTCGATCGGATCGGTGACGTTGTGGCTCTGGTCGAGCATGTGGGCCGGATCGAACCCTTCGGCACCGGAAAGCTCGGCATCGACCAGTTCGTTGAAGACCAGGAACAGCCGGTAGGGATCGATCGAGCCGGCGTCGAGGTCGTCGTCGCCATATTTCGAATCGTTGAAATGGAAGCCGCCGAGCTTCTTGAACTGGATCAGCCGCGACACGATCATCTCGATGTTGACGTTGGGGGCGTGATGGCCGAGGTCGACCAGGCAGAACGCCTTGTCGCCAAGCTCTTTGGCGATGATGTAGTTGGTGCCCCAATCCTGCACGACGGTCGAATAAAAGGCCGGCTCGTACATCTTGTGCTCGGTGAACAGCTTCCAGTCGTCCGGCAGTCCGGCATAAATCTCCTTCATCGCGTCGAGATAACGCTCGAACGCCTTGGCGAAATTAACCTGGCCGGGAAAATTCGAGCCGTCGCCGATCCACACCGTCAGCGCTTTCGAGCCCAGCGTCCTGCCGATCTCGATGCATTCGAGATTATGCTCGACCGCCTGCCGGCGTGTTGCGGCATCGGCATGCGACAACGAGCCGAACTTATACGAAAGTTTTTGGTCTCTGGCGTCGGAGAAGGTATTGGAGTTGATGGCGTCGAAGCCGAGGCCGAAGCGGGATGCCGCCTGCTTCAGCCGGTTCGGATCGGCCTTGTCCCACGGAATATGCAGCGAGACGGTCGGCGTCGCCTGCGTCAGCTGGCGGATGACGGCGCAGTCCTCGATCTTGTCGAAAATGTCGCGCGGCTCGCCAGCGCCGGGAAAGCGGGCAAAGCGGGTGCCGCCGGTGCCGACGCCCCAGGACGGGATGGCGACGGCGAATTTCTCGACCTTGTCGCGGATGGCATCGATGGCGATGCCGCGGCGGTCGAGGCGCTCGCCGAGGGACTCGTAGTCGCGCTTGAGGTCGGCATTGCGCGCGGCATTGTGCCTGTCGACGAGGTCGGCGGAGATGATGGTTTCGGACATGGTTCCTCCCAAATGCGTTCGGTTGGCGCTGCCCCTCATCCGCCTGCCGGCACCTTCTCCCCGTATAGTGACGGGGAGAAGGGTAAAGCTCCGACGTCGGCGCCAACCCTCAAACGACTGCTTATCGCGTAAAACTCTGCGCGTTGCCGGCGTCGACATTGATGATGTTGCCGGTCGATTTTGCCGACATGTCGGAGGCGAAGAAATAGATCGCTTCGGCGATGTCCTCGGGGAACACCGACCGCTTCAGCATCGAGCGCGAGCGGTAATGCTCTTCGAGATCGTCGGTCGACATCTTGTAAGCGGCGGCGCGCTGTTCCTTCCATTCGCCGGTCCAGATCTTCGAGCCGCGCAGCACGGCGTCGGGATTGACGACATTGACCCTGATCTGCGCTTCCGCGCCTTCCAGCGCCAGGCAGCGCGCCAGATGGATCTCGGCAGCCTTGGCCGTGCAGTAGGCGGCGGCGTTTGGCGATGCGGCAAGGCCGTTCTTAGAGGCGACGAAGACGACGTTGCCGCCGATCTTTTGCGTCCGAAACAGCCGGAACGCCTCCCGCGAAACCAGGAAATATCCCGTCGACAAGATGTCCATGTTCTTGTTCCACAGCGCCAGCGTGGTGTCCTCGATCGGCGCCGAGGAGGCCAGGCCAGCGTTGGACACGAGGATGTCGATGCCGCCGAACTCGACCGCCGTCTCGGCAAAGCCGGAGATCACCTGATCCTCGGACGTGACGTTGATGACGACGGGCCGCACGAAATCCTTGCCGTAGGCCTTGGCAAGCTCGTCATTGGCGCTGGCAAGGGCTGCCTCGTCGATATCGGCCAGCACGACGCAGGCGCCTTCGCGCAGCAGCCGGTTGGCGGTGGCGCGGCCGATGCCGCCGGCGCCGCCGGTGACCAGCGCGATTTGGCCGGCAAGAGCTTTCGGTTTCGGCAGGCGCTGCAGCTTTGCCTCTTCGAGCAGCCAGTATTCGATATCGAAGGCTTCCTGGTCGGGCAGGCCGACATAGGTGGAGACCGTCGAGGCACCGCGCATGACGTTGATGGCGTTGACGTAGAATTCGCCCGATATACGCGCCGTCGCCTTGTCGCCGGCGAAGGTGAACATGCCGATGCCGGGCATCAGATAGACGACGGCGTTCGGATCGCGCACCGGTGGCGAATCCGCGTGCTTGCAGCGGTCATAATAGGCCTGATAGCCGACGCGATACTCCGCCACATCGTCGACAAGACGGGCAATGACGGCATCGACATCGGGATTGTTGGGATCGAACTCGATGACCAGCGGCCGGATCTTGGTGCGCAGGAAGTGGTCCGGGCAGGATGTGCCGAGTGCCGCCAACGGCCGCAAATCCCTGGAATTGACGAATTCGAGCACCGCAGGAGAATCGTCGAAATGCCCGAGCTTGTGGCTTTTCTCCGAGATCAGGCCGCGGATCCTCGGCATCAGTTTTGCAGCCACAGCGCGACGCGCCGGTGCATCGAGCGATTTGACGATTTCGCCGCCGAAGATCGGCTTGCCCTGGCTCTTGCGCTCGAACCAGTCGATCGCCTGGTTGATCACCGAAATCGTCGTCTCGTAGCATTCCTTCGGCGTGTCGCCCCAGCTGAACAGGCCATGGCTTGCCAGCACGACACCCTTGGCCTCGGGGTTCTCGAGGCAGAATTTCTCCAGCCACAGGCCGAGTTCGAAGCCCGGGCGCTTCCATGGCAGCCAGCCGATCGTGTCGCCGAATATCTCCTTGGTCAGCGCCTGCGAATCCTTGGCGGCGGCAATAGCGATGATGGCGTCGGGGTGCATGTGGTCGACATAAGGCTTCGGCACGAAGGCATGCAGCGGTGTGTCGATCGAGGCCGCGCGCGGGTTGAGGTTGAAAGTGCAGTGGGGCAAATAGCCGACCATCTCGTCTTCATGTTCGAGGCCACGATAGAGACCTTTCAGCGCGCGCAATTTGTCCATGTAGAGCGTGGCGAAGCCGTCGAGTTTGATCGAGGCGCTGTCGCCGCCCGAGCCCTTGACCCACAGCACTTCCACGCTCTGCCCAGTGAGCGGATCGTTTTGCCAGATCTTGGAGGAGGTGTTGCCGCCGCCATAATTGGTGACGCGCTTGTCGGAGCCAAGAACATTCGAGCGGTAGACCAGACGTTCGGGCTCGCTCATCGCTTGCGCTTTTGCGTCATCCCAAAGATTGGCGAGGCGCGTGCCGGAGCGCTTGTCGAGCATAGGTAATCCTCCCTTTGGGACACGCAAACGGCGCGGGTCCCTTTTGTGCGAATTTCTACGCAAGTGGCTGTCTTGTCAATCACAAACGATCAATATCAATCATATTGCACTGCACAATGAAATTATCTGATCGGAAATGATTGACACTGCGCGCTTTGGGTGCCTAGATGCTCAAGCAGGGAGGAACCATGCACGAGAAAGAGCGCCACAGGATCATTCTGTCCGCCGTCCAGGAAAAGCCTGTGGTGACGGTGCAGGAGATGGTCGACCTGACGGAGTCGTCGGAGGCGACGATCCGGCGCGACATCGCGGCATTGCATGTGCAAAAGCGCCTGCGCCGGGTGCGCGGCGGCGCCGAGGCGCTCTCGCCTCCGCAGTTCATCGGCCTTGCCGGCCGGCCGTTTTCCGTCAACGAGACGATCAACGCTTCGCAGAAGCGGGCGATCGCACGAGAGGCCGTGGAACTCTGCAAGGACGGCGAGCCGATCATCATCAATGGCGGCACCACCACGTTCCAGATGGTGCATTTCCTGAGCGGCCGCCGCATGCCGATCTTCACCAATTCCTTTCCGATCGCCGAGCACCTGCTCAGGCATTCCAAGAACACGGTGATGCTGTCGGGCGGCACCATCTACCGCGAGCAGAACATCATCCTGTCGCCCTTCGACAATGACGTGACGCGCAATTTCTACGCGCGCCGCATGTTCATGGGCGCGCAGGGAATGGGGCCGCTGGGTCTTATGGAAGGCGACCCGCTGCTGATCCAGGCCGAGCAGAAGCTTATCGACCAGGCGGACGAATTGGTGGTGCTGGTCGACTCCTCGAAATTCCGCAAGCGCTCGAGCCTGATCCTGTGCGGCCTGTCGCGCATCGCCACGGTGATCACCGACGACGGCATCGAGGATCGCGAAGCCAAGATGCTGGAGACCGCCGGCGTGACGCTGATCGTCGCCCGCACAACGGCAAGCAACAAGGAAGAATCTTCGCTGCAGGCCTGAGAAAACTCACGCCCGCAGCGGCGATGGAATGCAACGCTCAAGGGAGGATATTCGATGAGCTTTCTGAAGAAACTGATGGTTACGGCGGCGTTTTCCGCCGCCATGTTCGTGAATGCCGCCTATGCCGAAAACGTCAAGATCGCGCTGGTGGTGAAGTCGCTCGGCAACGGCTTCTTCGACGCCGCCAACAAGGGCGCCGAAGAGGCGGCCAAGGAACTCGGCGACGTCGAGATCATCTACACCGGCCCGACCAAGGCGACCGCCGAAGCGCAGATCGAAGTGGTCAATTCGCTGATCGCCCAGAAGGTCAACGCCATCGCCATTTCGGCCAATGACGCCGACGCGCTGGTTCCGGCGCTGAAGAAGGCGATGGAACGCGGCATCACCGTCATCTCGTGGGATTCAGGCGTCGCGCCGGAAGGCCGCCAGCTTCACCTCAACCCTTCCGACACCAACCTGATCGGCGAGACCATCATCAAGCTTGCCGCCGACTACCTGCCGGAAGGCGGCGATGTCGCCATCCTGTCGGCTTCGTCCACCGCGACCAACCAGAACGCCTGGATCGACGCGGCCAAGAAGGTGCTGCCGGAGAAGTTCCCCAAGATCAAGCTCGTCGCCACCGTCTATGGCGACGACGACTCGGCCAAGAGCACGGACGAGGCCAAGGGCTTGCTGAAGTCCTACCCGAACCTCAAGGCGATCATCGCACCGACCACGGTCGGCGTCGTTGCCGCCGCGCAGGTGGTGACCGATGAAGGCCTGATCGGCAAGGTCAACGTCACCGGCCTGGCGCTGCCGTCGGAGTTCAAGAAGTTCATCGACAACGGCGCCAGCCAAGCGGTTGCGCTGTGGAACCCGATCGACCTCGGCTATTCGGCCGTCTACCTCGCCCACGACCTGGCGGTGAAGAAGGAAGAGGCGAAGCCCGGTGCTACGCTGTCGATCGGCCGCGTCGGCAAGGTCACGCTCGACGACACCAACTCGGCTGCGATGGCTCCGCCCTTCCAGTTCGACAAGTCGAACATCGAAAAGTTCTCCAAGATCTATTGATCCTGGAGCCTTCGAACTGGTGCGGCGGGACCTTGGCCCCGCCGCGGCCTCAACCGGACCTAGTTTCAGGGCTTGATACGATTATGGACACGACAGCCCAACACGAAGTGGCGAAGGAAGCGCCTTTGTCTCCCGGGCCGCGGCTGACGCTGTCCGGCATCTCGAAAAGCTTTCCCGGCGTGCGCGCGCTGCACGATGTCAGCCTGTCGCTCTATCCCGGCCAGGTGACCGCGCTGATCGGCGAGAACGGCGCCGGCAAGTCGACGCTGGTCAAGATCATGACCGGCATCTATCAGCCCGATTCAGGCACAATCAACATCGACGGCCAGCCCGTCGCTTTGCCCAGCGCCCATGCCGCCTTCGGGCATGGCATCACCGCCATCCATCAGGAAACCGTGCTGTTCGACGATCTGACGGTGGCCGAAAACATCTTCCTCGGCCATGCGCCGCGCACCCGCTTCAAGACCATCGACTGGCGCACCATGCGCAAGAATGCCCGCGAGGTGCTGGACACGATGGGCGCCGGCCATATCGACGCCGATGCCAGGCTGAAGGATCTCGGCATCGCCAACAAGCATCTCGTCGCCGTTGCCCGCGCCATGTCGATCGACGCGCGGATCGTCATCATGGACGAGCCGACGGCAGCACTTTCGATGAAGGAGATCGAAGAGCTTTTCCTGCTGATCGAATTCCTCAAGAGCGACGGCAAGGCGATCCTGTTCATCAGCCACAAATTCGATGAGATCTACCGCATCGCCGACCGCTATACCGTGTTCCGTGACGGCGAGATGGTTGGCGAAGGCCTGATCAAGGATGCCGGCCAGAGCCAGATCGTGCGCATGATGGTCGGCCGCGCGGTCGACCATATCTTTCCGCAGCGCAAGGCCGAGATCGGCGCTCCGGTGCTGGCCGTCTCCGGCCTGTCGCATCCGACCGAGTTCGATGATATCGGCTTCGAGCTGCACAGGGGCGAGATCCTCGGCTTCTACGGTCTTGTCGGCGCCGGGCGCAGCGAGGTGATGCAGGCGATATCAGGCATCACCCGCACCAGCGGCGGCACGATCACGCTGGAAGGCAAAGCGATCGCGCCGAAATCGGCGGCGGATTCGATCGATGCCGGCATCGTCTATGTGCCGGAGGAACGCGGCAAGCAAGGCGTGGTGATCGGCCTGCCTATCTTCCAGAATGTCTCGCTGCCTTCGCTCAAGCGAACCTCCAAATCCGGCGTATTGCGGCTGGCGGAAGAGTTTGCGCTAGCCCGCTCCTACACAGAGCGGCTCGACCTGCGCGCCTCCTCGCTCAGCCAGGACGTCGGCACGCTGTCGGGCGGCAACCAGCAGAAGATCGTCATCGCCAAATGGCTGGCGACCGCGCCCAAGGTGATCATACTGGACGAGCCGACCAAGGGCATCGACATCGGCTCGAAGGCCGCCGTGCACGGCTTCATGGCCGAGCTCGTCGCGCAAGGCCTGTCGGTTATCATGGTGTCGTCCGAACTGCCGGAAATTCTCGGCATGTCCGACCGTGTCGTCGTTATGCGCGAGGGCCGCATTGCCGCGGTCTACGACAATAAGGGGCTCGACGCCGAAACGCTGGTCAGGACGGCAGCGGGGATCGCGGCATGAAGGCTCTTCTCAAATACCGCGAAGTCTGGCTGCTGGCGGCAATCGCCGTGCTGATCGGGCTGATCTCGATGCGTTTTCCGGGCTTTGCCGCTCCCGGCAATGTGCGCCAGGTGTTCAACGACACGTCGATCCTGATGATCCTGGCGCTCGGCCAGATGGTGGTTATCCTGACCCGCTCGATCGACCTGTCGATGGCAGCCAATCTCTGCTTCACCGGCATGGTGGTGGCGATGCTGAACGCCGCGCATCCGGCAATCCCGATCCCGCTGCTGATCGTCATCGCACTTCTGGTCGGCCTGGTGCTCGGCGCCATCAATGGCCTGTTGGTGTGGCGGCTGAACATTCCCTCGATCGTGGTAACGCTCGGCACTCTCACCATCTACCGCGGCGCCACCTTCGTTATTTCAGGCGGCGCCTGGGTCAACGCCGACCAGATGAGCCCCGATTTCATCGGCCTGCAGCGCGCGACGTTCCTCGGCATACCGGTGCTGTCATGGATTGCCCTGCTGGTCATCGCCTTGTTCTTCCTTGTGATGACGCGCACGGCGCTCGGCCGCTCGATCTACGCCATCGGTGTCAACCCGACCGCATCGGTCTATGCCGGCATCGACGTCGGCCGGACGAAATTCATCGTCTTCTGCATTTCGGGGATGATCGGCGGCCTCTGCGGCTATCTCTGGATCTCGCGCTACGTCATCGCCTCGGTCGAGGTCGCCAACGGCTATGAGCTCAACATCATCGCCGCCTGCGTCATCGGCGGCATCTCCATCGCCGGCGGCATCGGCTCGGTCGGCGGCGCGGTGCTCGGCGCGCTGTTCCTCGGTATCATCTCCAACGCGCTGCCGGTGATCAATATCTCGCCCTTCTGGCAAATGGCGATTTCGGGCAGCGCCATCATCCTGGCCGTGGTGCTCAACGCGCGCGGCGAACGCCGGCAAGGCCGCATCATCCTCAAAAAGGCGGAAGTGGCATGACCGATACCCCTGCCCCGCGCCATGTTCCGAACCGACTCGACAAGCCGTTCACTGCGGCGATCTTCTCATGGGAGGCGCTGCTGGTCGTCGTGGCGGTCGCCATCTTTGCCGTCAACAGTTTTGCCTCGCCCTATTTCCTCGACGCGTGGTCGCTGTCGGACCTGACTTTCAACTTCACCGAAAAGGCGCTGATCGCGCTGGCCATGGCACTGCTGATCATCTCCGGCGAAATCGACCTGTCGGTCGCCGCTATCATCGCACTCGCCTCGACGATGATGGGCATGGCGGTGCAGGCCGGCGCCGGCACGCCTGTCCTGGTGGCAATCGGCATCGTCGTCGGGCTCGGCTGCGGCGCCTTCAACGGGCTGCTCGTCACCAGGCTGGGGCTGCCGTCGATCGTCGTCACCATCGGCACGATGAGCCTGTTTCGCGGCGTTGCCTTCATCATCCTCGGCGACCAGGCCTACAAGGGCTATCCCGCGAGCTTCGCCTTCTTCGGCCAAGGTTATGTCTGGTGGGTGGTGTCGTTCGAACTGACGCTTTTCCTGGTCGCGGCCGTCGTCTACTGGTTCCTTCTGCATCGGACGAGCTTCGGCCGCCGGGTCTTTGCCATCGGCAACAACCCGGTTGCGGCGCAGTTTTCCGGCGTGCGTGTCGGCCGCATCAAGTTCATCCTGTTTTGCCTGACCGGCCTGATGGCGGGCATCGCCTCGGTGCTGATTACGTCACGGCTCGGCTCGACCCGGCCGTCGATCGCGCAGGGCTACGAACTCGAAGTCATCACCATGGTGGTGCTCGGCGGCGTCAGCATTCTCGGCGGCGCCGGCAGCATTCTGGGCGTCGTGCTGGCGGCCTTCATCATGGGGCTGGTGACCTTCGGTCTTGGCCTGCTCAACGTGCCGGGGATCGTCATGTCGATCTTCATCGGCCTGCTGCTGATCATCGTCATCGCGCTGCCGATCCTGTGGCAGCGCGTGCGGCGGGAGCGCTTTGCCTGATGCCCGAAAAATATGCGTTCAAGATGAAGCTCAATCCCGGCATGAAGGCCGAATACAAGAGGCGCCACGACGACATCTGGCCGTCACTCGTCGCGTTGCTAAAACAGGCTGGTATCTCCGATTACTCGATCCATCTCGACGAGGAGACCAACACCTTGTTCGGCGTGCTGTGGCGCCGTGACGACCATGGCATGGACGAATTGCCTAAGCATCCGGCGATGCAGCGCTGGTGGGCCGAGATGGCAGACATCATGGAAACCAAGCCGAACAACGAGCCGGTGGCGGTGCCGCTGGAAACAATGTTCCATATGGAATGACCCGCCACGTCGCCGTCATCGATATCGGCAAGACCAACGCCAAGGTGGCGCTGGTCGATCTCGCCGCAGCAAGCGAAGTGGCGCTGCGCAGGATGGTCAACGAGCCGGTTCGGCAACGCCCGTATCCGCACCACGACGTCGAGCGGTTATGGGCGTTCATCCTCGGCAGCCTGGCCGAGATCGATCGCGAGCAGCGCATCGACGCGATATCGATCACCACCCATGGCGCAACGGCGGTGCTGGCCGACGCATCAGGCGAACTGGCGCTGCCGGTGCTCGATTACGAGTTCGACGGTCCGGATGCCTTCGCCAAGGACTACGACGCGATCCGCCCGCCTTTCACCGAGACCGGCACGCCGCGCCTGCCGGCCGGCCTCAATCTCGGCGCGCAGTTGTTCTGGCAGCAGAAGCGCTTTCCAGCGGATTTCGCCAGGGCCGCCGCGATGCTGATGTATCCGCAATACTGGGCCTTGCGCCTGACCGGCGTCGCCGCCAGCGAGGTGACTTCGCTCGGCTGCCACACCGATCTGTGGAACCCGTGGAAAGCGGATTTTTCCTCACTGGTCGACCGGCTGGAATGGCGCCGGCTAATGGCGCCGGTGCGGCAGGCCAAGGACCGCTTGGGCCCGATCCTGCCCGCTCTGGCGCGGCAAACCGGCCTCGATCCGCAAACGCCGGTGTATTGCGGCCTGCACGATTCCAACGCCTCGCTGCTGCCGCATCTCCTGTCCGACAAGCCGCCTTTCTCCGTCGTCTCGACCGGCACCTGGGTGGTGTCGATGGCGGTTGGCGGCAGCAAGGTCACGCTCGATCCGGCGCGCGACACGCTGGTCAATGTCAACGCGTTCGGCGATGCCGTGCCCTCGGCGCGCTTCATGGGTGGCCGCGAGTTCTCCGTGCTGACGGAAGGCCAATCGGAAGACTGGACCGAAGACGATGTCGCCGCGGTGCTCGCGCGCAAGACGTCCCTATTGCCTTCGATCCAACGGGGTTCGGGGCCGTTTCCGCACTGCGCCGCGGCATGGCTTAACGCGGACGGCATCAACAATGGCCAGCGCTTTGTCGCCATCTCGTTCTACCTGGCGCTGATGACCGCGACCTGCCTCGATCTGATCGGCGGCGGGGGGTCAACCATCGTCGAAGGACCCTTCGCCCGCAACCGGCTGTTCACCCGCATGCTGGCTGCGGCGACGGCGCGCGCCGTCATTGCCTCCGCGACTGCGACAGGCACCAGCATCGGCGCCGCCTTGCTGGCGTCGGACCAGGGGACACCGCAAGGCAGAGGCGAAAGGACCGAACCGTCGGCCGATCCACTCTGGACAAGTTACGTGCGCTCCTGGCGTTCGGCAGTCGACGAACGAGCCTGACCGCCGAGCTCATGGCGCCCTGCGGTCAGGCCGTTGCTAGCCCGCGTAGAGCAATCCTTGTGGATCGATCTCCGGCTTGCGGCCGGCGACCACGTCGGCAAGGAATTTTCCCGAGCCGCAGGCCATGGTCCAGCCGAGATGGCCGTGGCCGGTGTCGAGGTAGAGATTGTCGTAACGCGCCCGGCCGATGACCGGCACGGAGTTCGGCATCATCGGGCGCAAGCCGGCCCAGAGCACGGCCTTGCTCTCGTCGAAGGCGCCGGGGAACAGGTCCTTGCCGGTGTTCAGGATCGAGTTGAAATCGCGCGGCTTGAACGTGCGGTCGAAACCGGTGAACTCCGCCGTCGAGGACATCCGCAGCCGATTTCCCAGCCTGGAATAGCCGATCAGCCGGTCCTCGTCGGCGCCGCCCATGATCGGCCCCTTGCTTTCATCTTCCAGCGGAACGGTCACGGTATAGCCCTTCACGGGATAGACGGGCAGGTCGATGCCGTAGCGGCGGCCGAGCAGACCGCTCTCCGGCCCCATGGAAATGACCACGGCGTCGCCGGCCACCGGGCCGGCCGAGGTCATCACCGCGCGCACCCGGTCGCCGTCGATGTCGAGGCCTTCGACCGTCGTGCCGTAGAGGAATTGGACACCGAGTTTTTCGGCGGCATAGGCAGCGAGGCGCTGCGTGAATTGACTGGAATCGCCGGTCTGGTCGATCGGCGAATAGACGCCGCCGGCAATTTTGTCCTTGGCTCCGGCAAGGCCGGGCTCGAGCTCGACCAGCCGGTCGCGGCCGACGATCTCGATCGGCAGGCCATGTTCGGCGAGATAGCGGTAATTGTCGGTGCCGGTATCAAAGCTCTGCTGCGAGCGGAAGAAATACAGAATGCCTTTCTTGCGCTCGTCATAGTGAATGCCGGTGTCAGCGGAGATGGCGTTGATGCAGTCGCGTGAATAAAGCGCCAGGCGCAGCTTGATCTCGGTGTTGGCGCGCATGCGCTTATGCGTGCACTGGCGCAGGAAGCGCAGGCTCCAGGCGACAAAATACGGATCGAAGCGCAGCCGCACCTTGATGCCGAGATCGTGGTTGTAGAGGGCTCGCAGGAACGTTTTAAGCGCGGCGGGCGAAGCCCAGGCGGTGGCATCGCCGGGAGATACCAGGCCGGCATTCGACTGGCTGGTGCCGCGCGCCGCCGCCGGATGGCGCTCGATCACCGTGACTTCATGGCCGTCGCTTGCCAGACAATAGGCCGCCGCCGTGCCAACGACGCCGGCTCCAAGCACCGATATTTTCATGCCGCCCCCAAGTCGAACGCAGCCGAACGCCTGCACGCTCAGCCGTGAGGCCCTTCAATAGCGCCTCTGCCTCCTGCCGACGAGCCCTTGCGGAGAGCCCGCGCTTAGCCCAGAGCCGAATTCTTGCTGGTCAGGATGCGCTCCCAGGCAAGCGCATCGGAGACGATCTGGTCGAGGTTGTCACGCTGCGGGGTCCAGCCGAGTTCGCCGCGGGCCAGCTCCGAATTGGCGACAACCGCGGCGGCGTCACCGGGGCGGCGCTCGCCCATCCGCACCTCGAAATCATGGCCGAAGACGCGGCGTACGCTGTCGATGACCTCGAGCACCGAATAGCCGTGGCTGTAGCCGCAATTGGCGACCAGGCTCGGTCCGCCGGCACGCAGCCGCTGCAGGGCCAGCCGATGCGCCGCCGCCAGGTCGCTGACATGGATATAGTCGCGCATGCAGGTGCCGTCCGGCGTCGGATAGTCGGTGCCGAACACCTGCATGAAGGGGCGCTTGCCGAGCGCCGTCTCGCAGGCGACCTTGATCAGATGCGTGGCGCCGGGCGTCGACTGGCCGGTGCGGCCCTTCGGGTCGGCGCCGGCGACGTTGAAATAGCGCAGCGCCGTATAGCGCAGCCCATAGGCAATAGCCGCGTCGCGGAGCATCCATTCGCTCATCAGCTTGGACAGGCCGTAGGGCGATTCCGGCGCAAGCCTGGCGTCCTCGCGTACCGGCTCCAGGCCGGCGCCGCCATAGACGGCGGCGGTCGAGGAAAAGATGAAATTGGGCACGCCTTCGCGCACCGCGGTCTCGATCAGGGTGCGTGTCTTGCAGGTGTTATTCTCGTAATAGGCAAGCGGGTCGGCCACCGATTCGGGCACGACAATCGAGCCGGCGAAATGGATGATCGCGTCGACCTTGTTGTCGCGGATGATCGAGGCGACCAATTCCTTGTCGGCGACATCGCCGACGACGAGCTTTGCTTCCGGAGCCACCGCCCATTCAAAGCCGGTCGAAAGCCGGTCGAGGACGACGACGCTGTCGCCCGTGTCCAGCAACTCCCAGACCATATGGCTGCCGATATAGCCGGCACCGCCTGTCACCAAAACCGTCATCCGCATCCTCGCTATTCATGATTTATCGGAACTGTCTCAATCGTCGCCGTACTGGAAAACCTGCCGCCAGGCCATTACAATCTGCGGTAACCAGTCTCATCGGCGGGTGGCATTGTCCTGAAACAAGATTGATCCACATCAAGGGAATAGGCCACGTTCCGTGGTCGTTAGGAACAGGCCTGGGGCGTGGCATTTTGACCAAAACGGTGCGGTGGACGGCGAATAGGCCAATGACTATGATCCCGCGCAAAATTGGGAAGGCGACATGAATTACCAGCGGTTTTTCGAGGAAGCGATCGACCAGCTCCATGCAGAGCGTCGCTATCGCGTCTTCGCCGACCTTGAGCGTATCGTGGGAAAATTCCCGCGCGCCATCTGGCGTGCCAATGGCCGCGCCGAGGAAATCACCGTCTGGTGCTCCAACGATTATCTCGGCATGGGCCAGCATCCCGACGTCATCGCCGCGTTCCAGAAGGCGGCAGGCAAAATGGGATCGGGGGCTGGCGGCACCCGCAACATTTCGGGCACCAGCAACCCGCTGGTCGAGCTCGAACTGGAGCTTGCCGACCTGCACGACAAGGAAGCGGCACTGGTTTTCACCTCCGGCTTCGTTTCAAACGAAGCGTCGATCTCGACCATTGCAAAGCTGCTTCCCAATTGCCTGATCATCTCGGACGAGCTTAACCACGCTTCGATGATCGAGGGTGTGCGGCGCTCGGGCGCCGAGAAGAAGATCTTCCGCCATAACGACGTCGCGCATCTCGAAAGCCTACTGCAGGCGGCCGGCCGCGAGCGTGCCAAGCTGATCGTCTTCGAGAGCGTCTATTCGATGGATGGCGACATCGCGCCGATCAAGCAGATCGTCGACCTCGCCGAGCGTTACAATGCGATGACTTATATAGACGAGGTCCATGCCGTCGGCATGTACGGGCCGCGCGGCGGCGGCATCACCGAGCGCGAAGGGCTGGCCGACCGCATCGACATCATCGAGGGCACACTGGCCAAGGCGTTCGGCACGCTTGGCGGCTACATCACCGGCACCAGCGCCGTGATCGACGCCGTGCGCTCCTATGCGCCGGGCTTCATCTTCACCACGGCGCTGCCGCCGGCGATCGCTGCCGCGGCAACCACCTCGATCCGCCATCTCAAGCGCTCGCAGGCCGAGCGCGACGCGCAGCTGCGTCAGGCGACGCGGACCAAGGAAGTGCTTGCCGCGGCCGGCCTGCCGGTAATGGAGTCACCTACCCACATCGTGCCGCTGCTGGTCGGCGATCCCGAGCTCTGCAAGATGGCCAGCGACCGCCTGCTCGGCGTGCACGGCATCTATATCCAGCCGATCAATTACCCGACAGTGCCGCGCGGCACCGAACGGCTGCGCATCACGCCGACACCGTTCCATTCTGACGCGCTGATTGCCTCCTTACAGGACGCGCTAGTCGAGACATGGGATGCGTTGGGGATTCCCTACGGTTCGGCCGGCCGGCCTTCAGTGGCAAAGAGCGACCGCGTCATTCCGTTGCTGGTGCCGAAGTCGGGCGGGTAACCTCCGCCGCTACGGGCACCATTGCGGAAGCCGCCTATCGGTGCCGCCTCATTTTTCAGTGCTGCGATGCCTGGCGCGAAGCTCAACACACCTCACACAGTCTTCATCCATTTCGCCAGCCGGTGCGCGGCTTCTTCGAGCTGGTCGAGGCGGCGGTGGAAGCATAGCCTGAGGAAAGCTTCGCCGCCGGGGCCGAAGGCGGTGCCGGGGGCCAGGCCGACATTGGCGCGGTCGACCATGTCGAAAGCGGCAGCGCGGGAATCGGTGATGCCGTCGACGGCGAAGAACAGATAGAACGCGCCCTGCGGCACGGTGAACCGCGCCCTGCCGGTTTCGGCGAGAATGCCGCAGACGAGGTCGCGCGCCGCCCTCGCCCGCTCCACCTGTTCGACGATGAAGGCATCGCCCTCGTCGAGGGCGACGACGGCGCCGCGCTGCATGAACTGCGCAACGCCGGAAGTCGAATACTGGACCAGGTTCTCGAACACCTGCTGCAAGGCGGGATGGATCTTGATCCAGCCGATGCGCCAGCCGGTCATCGCCCAGTTCTTGGAAAAGGAATTGACGAACAGGATGCGGTCCTCATCGGCCATGATGTCGATGAACGACGCCGCGCGGCCATGGCCGTAGTGGAACAGCGAATAGATCTCGTCGGCAATGATCCACAGGCCCCTTTCGCGGGCGAGATCGAGGATTGCCTGCAGCGTCTCCTTGTCGGCGGTCCAGCCGGTCGGGTTGGACGGCGTGTTGACGAACAGCGCCTTGGTCCGTGGCGTGATCGCCGCTGCGATCTTGTCGACATCGCAGGACCAGCCATTGCCGGACTGATCAAGGGTGACTGCAACCGGAACGGCGCCGGCCACGCCGGCGGCGGCGGCGAAATTCGGCCATGCCGGCGACAGGTAGACAAGTTCGTCGCCCTTGCCGGCCACCGCGTCGATGGCCATCTGGATGGCATGCATGCCGGAGCCGGTGACGATGAATTCTTCGTTGGCGAAAGTCTTGCCGAAATGCCTGGTGTAGTAGCGGGCGAGCGCCTGCCTGAGTTCGGGAATGCCCCGCTGCCAGGTGTAGAAGGTCTCGCCGGCGGCCAGCGCCTTGGCGGCGGCATCGGTGATGAAGGCAGGCGTCGGCAGGTCGCCCTCGCCGGCCCAAAGCGGGATCATACCGTCGCGGCCGCGGCCACGATTCATGACGGCGACAATGCCGCTTTCGGGCGCCGCCCGCGCTTCGGCGCGCAGAGTATCGATCAGGGTCATGGATGGGTCCGTTTTCGTTTGCTCGACTGCTAGCGTGTTTCAGGGCGGACGAAAACAGAAAACCCCGGCCGCAAGCGACCGGGGTTTTGGTCCAGAAAGTTGCCGCAGGCGCTACTTTCTGGCGAGAAGATCGCGAATTTCGGTGAGCAGCGCGACGTCGGCTGGTGGCGGAGCGGCCGGGGTAGCCGGTTTCTCGCGCTCCAGCCGCTGGCGCAGATTGTTCACCGCCTTGACCATCAGGAAGATAATGAAGGCGAGGATAAGGAAGTTCAACGCCACGGTGATGAAGCTGCCATAGGCGAAGACCGCGCCCTGTTTCTTGGCATCCGCCAGCGATGTGGCGTTAACGGCCGAGGACAAGGGCAGAAAGTAGTTGTTGAAGTCTAATCCGCCCAAAATCGCCCCGATGACCGGCATGATGATGTCGTCGACCAGCGAGGTGACGATCTTGCCGAAGGCAGCGCCGATGATGACGGCGACGGCCAGGTCCATCACATTGCCCCTGGAAATGAATTCCTGAAACTCTTTCAGCATTCGACCCTCCTTTTCCTGACCGGCCGTGCTGCCGTCCACGCCCTCGGCATCGACCGGCAGGCAGAATAGCAAAAACCTGCGGTTGCGACAGGAGCAAAGACGTGTTTCCCCGGCCTGGATTGCGCGAAGCCGCGGCCATAATGCGCCGAAAGCCGCGATGGACTCGGTGGCCAAGCTGTGATTGCGTCTGCAAGGCCGGATGAAAAAGCCGGCGCAGGGAGGAAGTTCGAGGCGTGCAGGGCTGGTTCATCGTCATCATCGCGATCGCCTATGTGACGTTGCTGTTTGCTATCGCCAGCCTGGGCGACCGGCGCTCGACTTCATCCGGGCCTGGCCGCGCCCGGCCCTTTATCTATGCGCTCAGCCTCGCCATCTACTGCACCTCCTGGACCTTCTTCGGCTCGGTCGGGCTCTCCTCCGAGCGCGGCCTCGAATTCCTCGGCATCTATATCGGACCGGTTCTGGTGTTCGTGTTCGGCTTTCCGCTGCTGCAGCGCATCGTCAGGCTGGCAAAGACCGAGAAGATCACCTCGATCGCCGACTTTCTCGGCGCCCGCTACGGCAAGAGCTTCGCTGTCGCGGCGATCGCCACGCTGATCGCAACCATAGGCGCGGTGCCTTACATGGCGCTGCAATTGAAGGCGATCTCCGGCTCGGTCAGCCTGATGGTCGAGCACTATACCGGCTCGCCGCCGTCGTTCGATCCGTTCGTCAGCGACATCTCGCTTGTCGTTGCCATGCTGCTGGCGCTGTTTGCCGTGCTGTTCGGCACGCGCCATGCCGACGCCACCGAACACCAGGACGGTCTGGTGCTGGCGGTGGCGGTCGAGACCGTGGTCAAGCTCGCCGCCTTCCTGGCGATAGGCCTGATGGTCACGTTTCTGATCTTCGGCGGGCCAGGCGATATGTTCGACCGGCTCGCCGAAAACACGCAGGTGCGCCAGGCGATGGGCTACAACACCTCGCTCGCGACCTGGCTGGTACTGACATGCCTGAGCGGCTTTGCCATCCTCATGCTGCCGCGCCAGTTCTACGTCACCATCGTCGAGAACCGCAGCGAGGCTGAGCTGCGCACGGCGACATGGGTGTTTCCGCTCTATCTCGTGGCAATCAATCTGTTCGTGCTGCCGATCGCGCTGGCCGGCCTGGAACTGGTCGGCCCCAGGACCAGCAGCGACCTCTATGTGCTGTCACTGCCGCTGTTCAGCGGCCACGACGTTCTGGCCATGGCCGCCTTTATCGGCGGCCTGTCGGCGGCGACGGCAATGGTGATCGTCGAAAGCGTCGCGCTGTCGATCATGATCTCCAACGACCTGATCATTCCGCTGTTCGTGCGCCGGCTGCTGCGGACCACGACCTCAGAGAGCGAGGACTGGTCGACGCTCATCCTCAATGTGCGGCGGGCGGCGATCTTCATCATGCTGTTCATCGCCTTCCTCTACTACCGCGAGAGCACAAACAGCGCGCGGCTATCCTCGATCGGCCTGATGTCGTTCGCCGCGATCGCGCAGTTCGCGCCGGCAATGATCGGCGGCCTGGTCTGGCGCGGCGCCAACGGAAGGGGTGCGGCACTCGGCATGGTGGCTGGCATCGTCGTCTGGAGCTACACGCTACTGCTTCCCTCGCTCGCCGCGCCCGAGACCGGCATCCTCGTCCACGGCCTGTTCGGCTTCGATGCATTGCGGCCGCAAGCCCTGTTCGGCACCGTCGCCGAGCCGCTGAACCATGGCGTGCTGTGGAGCCTGTCGATCAACACGTTGTTTTTTGTGTTCGGCTCACTGTCGCGCGCGTCGGTGCCGCTGGAACGCATCCAGGCGTCGATCTTCGTGCCGCGCGAGGCGGGGCCGCTGCCGAGCCTGCGCCGCTTCCGCACCACGATCACCGTCAACGACCTCAAGGACACGATCGCGCGCTATCTCGGTGTCGAACGCACCGAGCGCTCCTTCCAGTCATTCGAGAAGAGCAGCGGCACTTCACTGCACGGCAACGAACAGGCCAGCATGGATGTCATCCGCTTCTCCGAGCAGCTTCTGGCCAGTGCCGTCGGCTCCTCCTCGGCGCGGCTGATCCTGTCGCTGCTGCTGCGCCGCAACGACCGCGAATCCAAGGACGCCTTCCGCCTGCTCGACGACGCCACCGAGGCGCTACAGCACAATCGCGACCTGCTGCAGATCGCACTCGACCAGATGGAACAGGGCATCACCGTCTTCGACCGCGATTTCCGGTTGATCTGCTGGAACCGCCAGTACCGGGCGCTGTTCGACCTGCCCGACGAAATGGGCCAGGTCGGCGTCTCGCTCGATCGTATCCTGCGCCACCTTGCCGAGCGCGGCGATATACCGCCAGACCAGCGCGTCACCATGCTGAACCGCCTGACCAGCTTCGTCAGCCCATGGCAGATGGAGCTGAAGACCAGCGGGCGTATCCTGGAATTGCGCTCCAATCCGATGCCGGACGGCGGCATCGTCGCCACCTATGCCGACATCTCAGGGCGCGTCGAGCAGGATCTGGCGCTGAAGCGCGCCAATGAATCGCTGGAACAGCGCGTGAAGAGCCGCACCGCCGAGCTCACCCGCGTCAACGAGGAGCTGGCGCAGGCGCAGATGCTGGCCGAAGAGGCCAATCTCGGCAAGACGCGCTTCCTCGCTGCCGCCGGCCACGACATCCTGCAGCCGCTGAACGCCGCCCGCCTCTATTGCTCGTCGCTGATCGAGAAGACCGGCAAGGGGCCTGCCGGCAAGGCGGCGATGAATATCGAATCGTCACTGGAATCGGTCGAGACCATCCTCGGCGCGGTGCTCGACATTTCGCGCCTCGATGCCGGCGCGATGAAGCCGGACGATACGAGCTTCGGCCTCGACGGGCTGCTGCGCCAGATCGGCAACGACTTCCGGCCGCTTGCCGCCGAAAAGAAGCTCGAACTCTCGATCATGCCGTCGTCGCTCAGCGTCATGACGGATCGAAATCTGCTGCGCCGGCTGATCCAGAACCTGGTCTCCAACGCCATCAAATATACGCGCCATGGCCGCATCCTGGTCGGCGTGCGGCGGCGCGGCGAACTGGCCGAGATCCAGGTTATCGACACCGGCATCGGCATTGCCGGCGACAAGCTCAACACCGTGTTCCGCGAATTCACCCGGCTCGACGAGGGCATGCGCGAGGCGGAAGGCCTCGGCTTGGGGCTCTCCATCGTCGACCGCATCGCCCGCGTCCTGCGCCTTGAAATCCGGATCTTCTCCAATCCCGGCAAGGGCACGCGCTTTTCCGTGCTGCTGCCGGTGGCGGCCGTGCAGGCACCGCGGCGCGAGGCCGAGGCGAAGCCGCCTGCCCGCGCTACGACCTCGCTTGCCGGGCTGCATGTGCTCTGCATCGACAATGACGGCCGCATCCTCGACGGCATGCGGCTGCTGCTCGAGGGCTGGGGCTGCAGCGTCGATACGCTTTCCGGCGCGGAGGATCTCGACAGGTCCGCCATGCATCGGCCGGACATTGTGCTTGCCGACTATCATCTCGACGACAAGACCGGCCTCGAATTGATCGCCCAGTTGCGTGCGATCCATGGCGAGGACCTGCCGGCCGTGCTGGTCACCGCCGACCGCTCCAGCGAGGTTCGCGCCGCCGCCGGCAGGCTCGACGTGCCTGTGATCAGCAAGCCGTTGAAACCGGCGATGCTGCGCTCGATGATGGCCAGGGTCAGGCCGCTGGCGCCGGCGGCCGAATAAGAATCAGCCGGCGGCCTGCACCGGGTCGCTGCCGATCTTGGACAAAAGGATGACCGCCTGGGTGCGGCTGTCGACGCCGAGCTTCTGCAGGATGGCCGAGACATGCGCCTTGATCGTCGCTTCGGAGACGCCGAGCTCATAGGCTATCTGCTTGTTGAGCAGTCCCTCCGCCAGCATGCCGAGCACGCGCGTCTGCTGTGGCGTCAGCGCCTGCAGCCGCTTGATCAGGTCGGAAATCTCGGGATCGCGCTCGACGCCGAGATCGACCCCGGCGGGTGCCGCGATATCACCTGCGAGCACCGACTGCACCGCATTGCGGATCTCTTCCATGCTGGCCGATTTGGAGATGAACCCCGAGGCGCCCAGGTCGAGCGCGCGCCGGATCGTCACCGGATCGTCATGCGCCGAGACCACCATCATCGGCATCGCCGGATGGATGCCGCGCAACGAGATCAGGCCGGAAAGGCCGCTTGCGCCCGGCATCGAGAGGTCGAGCAGGACCAGATCGACATCCTCATTGGCCAGGACCAGCGCCTTGGCGCTTTCGAAATCGCCGGCCTCGTGAATGGCGGCAACATCTCCGATGCCGGCGAGTGCCTCCCTCAATGCACCGCGAAAAAGCGGATGATCGTCGGCGATGACGAATGTGTAGCCCAACGGTGATATCCCTCCCCGAATCCCGTTGGCGATTTTCCGCCTTGCAGGATCTGAACGATCATAACGCTACGCCGCTGTTCGGCGTGGCCGGCTTGCTATTCCCGCCCTAGGTCTTTTTGCGAATTGCCTAGGTCTTTTGCGAATTGGGCTTGGCGCCGTCTTCGTCCTTGTCCATGTCCTTGACGATATCCATGAAGCTGCGCAGGAAGCGCTCCATGTAGCCCATCGTCTTGTTGAAATCCTCCTCGCTGGGCAAAGTCGATTCGAAACGCGCGGCAAGCGAATTTTCGAGCTTGGCGACGCGTTCGTCGAGCGCCTTCACCGAATTTTGCAGCCGGTCGATCTGATCCTGGAAGGCGGCACGTTCGTCGGCCGCTGTCTTGCAGACGAGCTGACCGGAACGCTCCTCGCAGAGCGACATGGCGCCGGTCTGCGTATCCATGCGCACATAGCCATTGGCCGATTTTTCCAGCCGGTAGCGATCGGCTTCCTCGGAAAAGGCCGAAGCTGCGACAAGCGAGACCAGTGCTGCGGGGATCAAGACGTGTTTCAGACGCATGTTTTCCTCCATGAGCCAGTCGGCGCAATCTATCACAGTTTGCGCCGGAATTGGGGAAGAACCTGAAATGGGGAAGAACGCGGGCCTGCCCTTCCCCGCATGATCTGTTCGGACTATAGCGCAATGATGTCCGAGATCATCTACAAGATAATTCCCGAGGCGCTGTGGCGCGAGGCTGAAAGAGAAGGCCGCTTCACCGGCGCGCCGATCGACGTCGCCGACGGCTTCATCCATTTTTCCACCGCCGGGCAGGTTCGGGAAACGGCGGCCAGACATTTCACCGGCCAAAGCGGGTTGCTGCTGGTCGCCGTCGACAGCGCGCGCCTCGGCGACGCGCTGAAATATGAGGTCTCGCGCGGCGGCGCCTTGTTCCCTCATCTCTACGGCGGGCTCGGCCTCAATGCGGTCGTTTCTGTGCAGGCATTGCCGCTCGGCGCCCACGGCCGGCATGAATTCCCGGCGCTGGAGGCCGAATGAGCGCGTTCGACCGGATCGGCCAAAAACTGCTGTTCACGCTCGATCCGGAAACCGCGCATGGGCTGTCGATTGCCGCGCTGAGATGCGGCCTGCCGGTCGCCGGGCGCCCTTTGCGAGACGACAGGTTGAAGACACGCATCTGCGGGCTCGATTTTCCGAACCCGCTCGGCATGGCCGCGGGTTACGACAAGAATGCCGAAGTGCCGGACGCGCTGCTCGGCCTCGGCTTCGGCTTCGCCGAGGTCGGCACGATCACGCCGCTGCCGCAGACGGGCAATCCGAAGCCGCGCATCTTCCGGCTGCCTTCGGACGGGGCAGTGATCAACCGGCTGGGCTTCAACAATGAAGGCCACGCCGCCGCGGAAAAGCGTCTTGCTGCCCGCAAGGGCCGCGCCGGCGTCGTCGGCGTCAACATCGGCGCCAACAAGGACAGCGCCGACCGCGTCGGCGACTATGAGCGCGGCGTGATCAGGTTTGCGCGATACGCCGGCTATCTGACGATCAACATCTCCTCGCCAAACACGCCGGGCCTGCGCAACATGCAGGCGCGCGAACAGCTTGGTGAACTCCTGTCGCGGGTCATGGCCGCGCGTGCGGCGGCACCGGCAAAGCCGCCCGTCTTTCTCAAGATCGCGCCGGACCTGGTCGAGGCCGAACTGGAGGACATCGCCGCCGAGATCACCGACAAGCAAATGGACGGCGTCATCGTCTCCAACACCACGATCGCGCGAGCCGGCCTGCGCAGCGCCGGCCTTGCCGGCGAGACCGGCGGGCTTTCGGGAAAACCCTTGTTCGAGCGCTCGACCATCGTGCTGGCAAGGATGCGAAAACTACTTGGCCCGGATCCCGCCATCATCGGCGTCGGCGGCGTCGATTCCGCCGAGACGGCGCTGGAAAAGATCCGTGCCGGCGCCGATCTCGTCCAGCTCTATACCGGCATGATCTATGCCGGGCCTGCGCTGCCGGGGCGTATTCTTTCCGGCATGGTCCGTTTCATGGACAGTCAAGGGCTGAAGTCGCTGCGCGAGCTTCGCGACAGCCGCCTCGATCACTGGGCGACGAAACCGCTTTAGCGATCAGTTAAAGGCCGTGCGCACCCGCAGCCGCAATATAGTGAGCAGGCTGAAGCCGCGTACCAGCAGGAACACGTGCAGCGCCGCCCACAGGCCGTGATTGCCGAACGCCGGCGCCAGGATCAGCAACGCGGCGCTGAACGCCAGGAACGACACCAGCATCATGTTGCGCATGTCGCGCGACCATGTCGCGCCGATGAAAACACCGTCCATCTCGAAAGCCAGCACGCCGCTGAGTGCGGTGAATGCCGCCCATGGCAAGTAGATGTCGGCGACGGCGCGGACGTCTGTCGAGGTCGTGATCAGGGCGACCAGACCGGTGCCTTCCAGCAGGAGCACGAGCGTCGCCACGCCTGCCAGGCCGAGCCCCCAAAGCAGCGTCAGCCGCACCGCCTGGTCAAACGCCGTGGCGGCACGGGCGCCGATGGCGCGCCCGGCCAGCTGTTCGGCGGCGGTGGCGAAACCGTCGAGGAAATAGCCGGCAACCAGGAAGAGGTTCATCAGCACGGCGTTGGCGGCCAGCGTCAGCGTGCCGAATTGCGCGCCTTGGCGCGTGAACAGCGCGAAGGCGGCGAGCAGTGAGAAGGAGCGGATCATGATATCGCGATTGAGCGACATCATGCGCAGGAATGCCGGCAAATCGAGGACGCGATGGCGCGGCAGCCTGGGTGCGGCCCAGAAGCGCCGGCCGACGATGGCGAGACCAAGCAGCATGGCGACGAACTCGCCGGTGAGCGTCGCCCAGGCGACGCCGGCAACGCCCCAGCCAAGCTCCAGGGCGAGCAGGAAGCAGAGCGCGATATTGATGCCGTTCAGCACCAGCTGCAGCATCAGCCCGAGCCCGCCCTCGCCGCGCCCCAGCACATAACCAAGGATGGCGTAATTGATAAGCGAGAACGGTGCTGCGAGCATCCTGATGCGGATATAGACGTCCATCGCCGCGCCGACGCGCGGCTCGGCGCCGATGAACCATTGCCCGGCAGCCGAAACCAGGGGCGCAAGTGCGGCAAACACGATGCCGGCGACGACCGCGATCAGCACGGCGCGCCAGAACACCGCCTGCTCCTCCAGTGCATCGCCGCGCCCGAAGGCCTGGGCGACGAGGCCGGTGGTGCCGGAGCGCAGGAAGTTGAAGGTGGTGAAAACGACGTCGAAGATCAGGGCGCCGGCCGCCAGGCCGCCGAGAAGGGCGGCGTCGCCGAACTGTCCGACCACCGCCGTGTCGACAATTCCGAGCAACGGCGTCGTCAGATAGGCAAGCGTCATCGGCACGGCGATGGCGAGCACCGAACGGTTGGTGACGACGAAAGCCCTGGCTTCGGTGACGTGGGCTTCGGTGGGTAAAGCCTGCTCCAAACGTGTGTTGCTTCCTGTTGCGGCTTGATCGGCTAGCCGATGTGCCCCAGTTTGCGGACCTCGCGCAACCATCCATCCCGGCATGGTCAACCGAAACCCGCCTCTGGCGCACCGGCCGTCCCATGTCCTTGCAGATCGTTCATCATCCCGATTACGACGCCGGTTTCGCCGTCAACCACCGCTTCCCGATGAGCAAATATCCGCTGCTGATGGACGCCTTGCGGGCACGCGGCCTGGCGCGGCCCGAAGCGCTCAACACACCAGCGGTGGCACGGCCATCATGGCTGAAGCTTGCCCACGCGGCAGACTATGTCGACCAGGTGCTTGCCTGCGACGTGCCGGTGAGGATCGAGCGCGAGATCGGCTTTCCCGTGGGACCGCGGGTTTCGCTGAGGGCGCAGCTCGCAACGGCCGGCACGGTGATGGCGGCGCGGCTGGCTTTGCTGAACGGAATCGCTTGCAACACGGCCGGCGGCAGTCATCACGCGCGGCGCGCGCAAGGCGCCGGCTTCTGCACCTTCAACGACGTGGCCGTTGCCGCGCTGGTGCTGCTCGCCGAAGGTGCCGCCCAAAACATCCTGGTCGTCGACCTCGACGTGCATCAGGGCGACGGCACGGCGGATATCCTGAACGACGAGCCGCGCGTGTTTACCTTCTCCATGCATGGCGACCGCAACTACCCCGCGCGCAAGATCGCCTCCAACCTCGACGTCGCCCTGCCCGACGGCACCGGCGATGCAGCCTATCTGGAGCGGCTGGGCGCCATCCTGCCGGAGCTGTCGGCGCGAAAGCGCTGGGATCTCGTCTTCTACAATGCCGGCGTCGATGTCCATGCCGAGGACCGGCTCGGCAGGCTGGCGCTGTCGAATGACGGGCTGCGCGCCCGCGACGATATGGTGATCCGCCATTTCCGCACGCTAGGCGTCCCGATGTGCGGCGTTATCGGCGGCGGCTATTCGACGGATGTCGCAGCACTTGCCGCACGCCACGCCATCCTGTTCGAGGTGGCTGCGGGCTACGCGTGAAAGGCTGTTTGTTTGAGCATGATCTTTTCCGAAAGCCGGTTCCCACTTTTTGGGATCATGCTCTACTTCCTGAAATTGGCGATCCTGAGCAGGATGAAGGCCGGCACGACGATCGCGGCACCGAGCAGGATGTAGCCGAGGAAGCGGTCGATGGCGTGGAAGCCCAAATTCCACAGGTCGATGAAGAATTTGCGGATGCCGTAGAGCACGTCCATCGGCGACCAGCCGAAGGCGTTCATGACCAGGCCGACGAGGAACGACACCACAAGCAGCTTCAAGATCGCCCGGAGCGGCGTATCGCCGAGAAAGCGGTTCAGTGCGGACAAGGCCTGTCTCCACAGTCGGGTGCCGCGATTCGGGCACATGCCCAGAAATACGCAGTTGACCGCCCGGCATCAAGCCGAGCCCTCAAACCGGATTGCGCATCGGCGCCGGGCCATGATATCGGAGGAACCAGCGCGGGTATGATGTAATGGTAGCTTGTCAGCTTCCCAAGCTGAACGCGCGGGTTCGATTCCCGCTACCCGCTCCAGCTTTTGCCACACGGGTTGCGCCTGAGTTGGCGATGTTGAAAACTTGCGGCTTTACAGGCAGTTTTACAGCTCGGCTGGCCGTCCTTCATCTGTTTGGCCGATGTGCCAGTTCGTCGAATATCTCACATTGAGGGTCGGCGGGGCCTCGAATGACCCCAACCGGAATGTCTACCCTTGGCCCGCTGGCTTCTGCTGGCGGGCTTTTTTTGAGCATCACGCAGCAGTTGTGGCCGACGTGCATCGGCGCCGCTGCTGGTGGGCCTGTCTGGTCGTCTGGCCGGCCACGGGATGCGCCCCGCTACCCGCTCCAATCCTCAGCCCACCTCCCGCAAAATAAAATCGTGCAGCATCTTGGCCGCCGGCGACAGCGCGCGGTTCTTTACCGTGATCAGGCTGTAGGGCCTGACCTCGATGTCGAACTCGGTCTGGACGACGTCGATGGCGCCGTCGAGCCCTTCGGGGTTCTGAATGAACTTCGCGACCTGGATCGACACCGGCGCGATCGCGTCGGATTGCGCGACCATGACCAGAGTCAGTAACAGCGAGCTGGTGTTGAGGATGCGATCCGGCAGCGCGATGTTGCGGTTCAAAAAGTTGCTTTCCATGGCTTGCCGCAGCGGCGAGCCGCCCGACTGGAAAACCCAGTCATAGGCGGCGGTGTCTTCCAACCGCACTGCCTTGCCCTTGGTCAGCGGGTGGCCGCGGCGCACGATCAGGCAGGCCTTCTCGACGCCGATGACGCGGGCCTCGAACAGCCGCGGATTGAGGTCGTCGGGGATGCGGGCGATGATGAAATCGTGCCGAGAGGCGATCAGCTCGCGCGCCAGCACGTTCGAGGTCTCGACCTGCATGGTGATTTCGATGCGCGGATAGAGGCGCCGGATCTCGCGGATCGCCGGCACCGCCAGCTCGATCGCCGGTGCCGTGACCGCGCCCAGGAACACCGAGCCGCCCTTGCCCGCCTTGAGCTCGAAGATCTCGCGGTCGACCTCGCGCATCTCGAGCAGGATCGACCGCGCGCGCCGTGCCAACGCCTTGCCATAGGGCGTCAGCGTGATGCCACGCGGCAGCCTTTCGCAGAGCTTGACGTCGAGCACCGCCTCCATCTCGGCGATCATGCGCGAAGCCGCCGGCTGCGAGATGTTCATGACCTGGGCCGCGGCACTCACCCGGCCGTGCTCGTCGAGGGCTGCGATCATACGCATGTGACGCAGGCTCAAGCCGCTGCGCAGCAGGGTTCCGCCATCGCGCGGAATCTCATCGTAACCGGCTGATATTCCACCAGGATTTCGCAGCGCCGCCATGATTTTTCCCTACTCCTACGCCCGGCGCCCCAGCTGGATCCGGCAGCGTCGTCACTAGCCTAAGCCATATCAGTCTCGATATAGCAACCATCAAAGATCGCATTTGACAGTTATGGCAAAGCGACACACCCTTCGCGCGTCCTGAGACTTGACGGTCGGTGACGAGGGAAAACTCGTATCGATTGAACCAGAGTTTCGGGGCCGATTGGGAGGATACCGGAGATCGATTGACGGCAGCGGCGCGTTTGGCGCTCCTGCACGATTGCGCGGCCCACGAAACCCAAGGGTACGCGTCCATCAACCAGGGAGAGTTAATGTGAAGATTATCAAGACACTGGCCGCCGTCGCGGCCCTAGGCATCGCGGCTATGACGCTGCCGGCGCAAGCGGGCGAAGGCCTGGTCGGCGTGCTGATGCCCACCAAGACCTCGCAGCGCTGGATCAACGACGGCGACGCCGTCAAGTCCCAGCTCGAGGCTCTGGGCTACACTGTCGACCTGCAATACGCGCAGGACGACATTCCGAACCAGCTCAGCCAGCTGGAAAACGAAATCACCAAAGGCCCGAAGGCGCTGATCATCGCTTCGATCGACGGCACCACGATGGGCGACGCGCTGCAGAAGGCGAATGACGCCGGCGTCGTCGTCGTCGCCTACGACCGCCTGATCAAGAAGACGCCAAATGTCGATTACTACACCACCTTCGACAATTTCGGCGTCGGCGTCATTCAGGCCAAATCGCTGCTCAAGGGCCTCGGCTATCCCGAGAAGAAGGGTCCGTTCAACATCGAGCTGTTCGGCGGTTCGCCGGACGACAACAATGCGTTCTTCTTCTATAACGGCGCCATGTCGGTTCTTCAGCCGCTGATCGACGACAAGACCCTCGTCGTGAAGTCCGGCCAGATGGGCATGGACAAGGTCGGCACGCTGCGCTGGCTGGCGGCCACCGCCCAGGCCCGCATGGACAATCTGCTCTCCGCCAACTACTCGGACGGCAGCCGCGTCGATGGCGTGCTCTCGCCCTATGACGGCCTGTCGCGCGGCATCATCGCTTCGCTGCGCGCCGTAGGCTACGGCACTGCCGATCAGCCATGGCCGATCGTCACCGGACAGGACGCCGAGACCGCTTCGGTCAAGGCGATCATCGCCGGCGAGCAGTATTCGACCGTGTTCAAGGACACCCGCGAACTCGCCAAGGCGACGGTCGAACTCGTCGACAAGGTGCTCTCGGGCGGCAAGCCGGAAGGCCTCGACACCACGACCTACAACAACGACGTCAAGGTCGTTCCCTCGATCCTGTTGACGCCGCATGACGTCGACAAGTCGAACTACCAGGCGCTGGTGGTCGACTCCGGCTACATCAAGGCCGAAGAACTGAAGTAATCGCGGTTACAAAGCCTGGGGTCCTGCGCAGGCAGGGCCCCTTTTCGTTGGCGAGCCAGCCCGGTATTGTTTGCGGACCTCGCAGGAGTGGTATTCTCAATGGCATCGACGATTTTGGAGATGCGCGACATCACCAAGACGTTTCCCGGCGTCAAGGCGCTGTCGAACGTCAAGCTCATGGTCGAGGAAGGCGAGATCCATGCCGTGGTCGGCGAGAACGGCGCCGGCAAGTCGACGCTGATGAAGGTGCTGTCGGGTGTGTATCCGTCCGGCACCTATGACGGCCAGATCATCTATCGCGGCGATGAGTGCCATTTCAAAGGCATCCATGACAGCGAGCGCAAGGGCATCGTCATCATCCACCAGGAGCTTGCGCTGGTGCCGATGCTGTCTATCGCCGAAAACATATTTCTCGGCAACGAGCAGGCCAAATACGGCGTCATCGACTGGAATGCCAACGAGACGCGCACCAGCGCCCTGCTCAAGAAGGTCGGCCTCAAGGAAGACCCCAACACGCTGATCACCAATATCGGCGTCGGCAAGCAGCAGCTGGTCGAGATCGCCAAGGCGCTCAGCAAGGAAGTGAAGCTGCTCATTCTGGACGAGCCGACGGCGAGCCTGTCCGAAAAGGACAGCCAGGCGCTGCTCGATCTGCTGCTCGAATTCAAGCGGCAGGGCATCACTTCGATCCTGATCTCCCACAAGCTCAACGAGGTGAACCGGGTCGCCGACAAGGTCACGATCATCCGTGACGGCCGGACCATCGAGACGTTGGCCAAGAAGGACATCTCGGAGGACCGCATCATCACCTCGATGGTCGGCCGTTCGCTCGACGACCGCTACCCGCCGCGAGAGCCGAAGATCGGCGAGACCGTTCTCGAAGTGAAAAACTGGTCGGTCTACCATCCCATCCATGCCGAGCGGCAGGTCATCAAGGGCATCAACCTCAACGCCCGCAAGGGCGAGGTGGTCGGCATTGCCGGGCTGATGGGCGCCGGCCGGACCGAGTTTGCCATGAGCCTGTTCGGCCGGTCCTATGGCCGTCGCATCACGGGCGAGGTGTTCCTTAACGGCAAGCCGATCGATGTCTCTTCGGTGAGCAAGGCGGTGGAACACGGCATCGCCTATGTTACGGAGGACCGCAAGACCTACGGTCTCAACTTGATCGACCATATCAAGCATAACATCACGCTGGCCAACCTGCCCGGCGTCTCGCGCCATGGCGTGATCGACGATTTGCGCGAGCTTTCCGTCGCCAACGATTATCGCGGCAGGACCAATATCCGCGCCTCGAGCGTCTACCAGATGACCGGCAACCTTTCTGGCGGCAATCAGCAGAAGGTGGTGCTGTCGAAATGGCTGTTCGCCAATCCGGAAGTGCTGATCCTCGACGAGCCGACACGCGGTATCGATGTCGGCGCCAAATATGAAATCTATACGATCATCGCGCGTCTCGCCTCCGAGGGTAAGGCAATCATCGTCATCTCGTCGGAAATGCCCGAACTGCTCGGCATCACCGACCGCATCTACGTCATGAACGAAGGACGCATCGTCGGCGAAATGGCGGCGAGCGACGCCAGCCAGGAAAAGATCATGCGCGCCATCGTCCGTGGAGAAGGGAAAGCATCATGAGCACCGAAAGCGCTCCCGGGCCGCAAACCGGCGTCGCCCAGGATATACAACAGGCACCTCGCATTGCCGTCTCGGCGCTGGTCACCAATCTGCGCGAATACGGGTTGGTGCTGGCGTTGATCGCAATCATGGTGTTCTTCCAGTTCACCACGTCCGGAACGCTGTTCAAGCCGGTGAACCTCAGCAATCTCGTGCAGCAGAACAGCTTCATCATCGTGATGGCGCTGGGCATGCTTCTGGTGATCGTTTCGGGCCATATCGATCTCAGCGTCGGCTCAGTCGCCGGCTTCATCGGCGCACTGGCGGCGATGATGATGGTTATCTGGCCGCTTGGCCCATTGAGCAATCCGCTGGTGGTGTCGATCATCTGCCTGATCGTGGGTGGCGCGATCGGCGCGGCACAAGGCTACTGGATTGCCTATCACCGAATACCGAGCTTTATCGTCACGTTGGCGGGCATGCTGATCTTCCGCGGCATCTGTCAGGCGCTGCTGGGTGGCGGGTCTTCCGTGGGGCCGCTTCCAGTCGGCTTCAAGGCGCTGAGTTCCGGCTTCATTCCGGACCTGATCGGCCCATTGACGCTGATACCACCGACCGTGAACGCCGCCGGCAAAACCATTGTCGGCAGCGGCCTGACGCTGCACCTGACGACTATCGTGATCGGCCTCGCCGCCGTGCTCGCCTATGCCTATTTCGGGCTCAGGGCGCGGCGCACCCGCGAGCGGCATGGCTACGAAGCCGAGCCTTTCTCGCTGTTCGTCGTCAAGACCCTGGTGATCAGCGGGCTGGCGCTGTTTCTGGTCTACCAATTCGCCACCTATAGGGGCCTGCCCATCGTTCTCATGGTGATGGGCGTGCTGATCGCGTTGTTCGTCTTCGTTACCAAACGCATGACGATCGGCCGCCGCATCTATGCGATGGGCGGCAATGCCAAGGCAGCCCAGCTATCGGGCATCAAGACCGAACGGCTGACGTTGATGGTGTTCATCAACATGGGCGTGCTGTCGGCACTCGGCGGCCTGATTATCGCGGCGCGCCTGGGGCAGGCGGTGCCGGCGGCGGGCCTCGGCAGCGAACTCGACGTCATCGCCGCGGTGTTCATTGGTGGCGCTTCGGCGATGGGCGGCGTCGGCCAGGTCATCGGCGCGGTAGTCGGCGGTTTCATTATGGGCGTCATGAACAACGGCATGTCGATCATGGGCGTCAATGTCGACTGGCAGCAGGTGGTCAAAGGCCTGGTGCTGCTCGGCGCCGTCGTCTTCGACGTCTACAACAAGAACAAGGCTTGAGAGGCAACCAGGAGGCATACGGGTCACATCGCGGCGCTGCCGGGCGGCGCGAAGAAGTCCCCCGAGGGGCCTGACCCGCGAGCGCAATCCGGACGAAGAATTTCAACCGCGGCGTGGACAGGGTCCGAGCCGCGCCGGGCAGGGTTTGCCAAGAAGGCAGGCCGCAATTCAGAGAGGGTTACCATGCTGATCTCACAGATCCTCGACGACGCCGAGACGATCCGCGTCGTTGCCCGCAACGGCGGCAAGACCCGCGTCATCAACGGGGCCCGCAGCGTCTATTCGCTGGCGATGGAAGCCGCGCGCACCGGCACCGGGCTTGTCGCCCTGATCGAGCGCAAGGGCTTCGGCGAAACCGTCGATCTCGACGCAGCCTACAAGAAGGGACGGCTGCTGTCGCCGATCAACCATCCCGATCCGGCGCATCTCCATCTCACCGGCACCGGGCTGACGCATCTCGGCTCCGCCGCGACCCGCGATTCCATGCACAAGAAGCTCAGCGATGGCGGCGAGGAACAGCTGACCGATTCCATGAAGATGTTCCGCATGGGGCTGGAGGGCGGCAAGCCGGCGAAGGGCCAGATCGGCGTGCAGCCCGAATGGTTCTACAAGGGCAACGGTACCATGGCAGTGGCGCCCGGCGCGGCGCTCATGTCGCCCGCCTTCGCCCAGGATGCCGGCGAGGAGCCGGAAATCGCCGGAATCTATGTGATCGGCGACGACGGCGCCCCGTTCCGCGTCGGCTTCACGCTGTCGAACGAGTTTTCCGACCACGTCACCGAGCGCGTGAATTATCTCTTCCTCGCCCATTCGAAACTGCGCAACGCCTCGTTCGGGCCGGAGATCCTGATCGGCGACCTGCCGTCCGACATTCGCGGCGCTTCACGCATCCTGCGCCACGGCAAGCTGCTTTGGGAAAAGCCGTTCCTGTCGGGTGAAGCGAACATGTCGCACACCATTGGCAATCTCGAGCATCACCACTTCAAATACTCGGCCTTCCGCCAGCCGGGCGACGTACATGTGCACATGTTCGGCACGGCGACGCTGTCCTTCGCCGACGGCATCAGGACCGAGCCCGGCGACGTATTCGAGATCGAGGCGAAGGATTTCGGCCTGCCTCTGCGCAACCCGCTCGAAATCGAGCAGCCGGTGAAGGTGGCGGTGAAGGCGCTTTGAGCCAGCATAGGCCGCAAAGTAAGGGGAAGCTCAGCGCGCGGCGCGGAAATGCTTGGACAGTTTTAGGCCTTGCGCCTGATAGTTCGAACCGAGATCGGTGCCGTAGAGCGCTTGCGGCCGTTTCAGCATGTGCTCGTAGACCAACCGTCCGACGATCTGGCCATGATCGAGAATGAACGGCACTTCGTGGCTGCGCACCTCGAGCACCGCCCGGCTGCCGGTGCCGCCCGACGCCGAATGGCCGAAACCGGGGTCGAAGAAACCGGCATAATGGACGCGGAACTCGCCGACCAACGGATCGAAGGGCGTCATTTCGGCGGCGTAGAGCGGCGGCACATGCACCGCCTCGCGCGACACCAGGATGTAGAATTCGTCCGGATCGAGCACCAGCTCGCCGGCACCGCTCTTGTAGAGCGGCTCCCAGAAATCGACGACATCCTGCGCGGCGCGCTTGTCGACGTCGACCAGGCCGGTGTGGTGCTTGCCGCGATAGCCGACCAGCCCATCCTTGTCGCCGTCGAGGTCGATCGACAGCGCGATGCCGCCGCCTGAGATGTTGGGTGGTTCGGTGGCGACCAGCATCTCGGCGCGGTGCAACTCGTGCAGCTCGCTTTCCGACAACAGCGCATTGCCGGTGCGGAACCTGATCTGCGACAGCCGCGAACCGGTGCGCACGACGATCGGGAAGGTGCGCGGGCTGACCTCCAGATAGAGCGGGCCTTCATAGCCGGCGGCGATCTTGTCGAACTCGTGGCCGCGGTCGGTCATTACCCGAGTGAAGATGTCGAGCCGCCCGGTCGAGCTCTTCGGGTTGGCCGAGGCGGAAATATGCGCGGGCAGCGCCAGGCTTTCGAGCAGTGGCACGATGTAGACGCAGCCGGTTTCCAGCACGGCACCTTCGGCGAGGTTGATCTCGTGCAGCTTCAGCCGGTCGAGCTTGTCGACAACCCTGTGGTCCGGGCCGGGCAAGAAAGAAGCACGCACCCGCCAGGCCTTGTCGCCGAGCCTGAGGTCAAGGCTGGCCGGCTGGATCTGATCGGCATCGAGCGTGCGCGGCGATTTCAGCGCGCCCGTCTGGAACAGCGCGGAAATATCCTGATCGGGAAGAATGCCTGTCTGCCGCAAGGGTCTGGCTCCGTTCGAACGCCGGGCGAGGTCTTGTTCTGCCGCAGGTCCGACACTGGACGCCTTTGGCACCTGCTTGGTACAACCCTCTTAATCATGCCGGCAATTGACGCAAGCGTGGCGCGGGTCTAAAGCTCGTTATCCCGTGGTGATTTGGCCGGTCGGCTTGCAGCCACGTTAAACAAGTCGCTAAAGGACCGTCGGGCCGCAAGGCCATATGGACCGGTTGCGACTTTCGCGACCGGTTTTTTGTTGTTTGGACCATTTTTGGTGTTTGGATAGAATGATGACCAAGAAGCGCGACTGGAAGCCTCAGACCGCACTCGTGCATGCCGGGACGCTGCGTTCCGGCTTCGGCGAGACCTCTGAGGCGATGTATCTCACCCAAGGCTATGTCTACGAGACGGCGCAAGCAGCGGAAGCGCGCTTCAAGGGTGAGGAGCCGGGCTTCATCTATTCGCGCTATGCCAATCCGACGGTCGACATGTTCGAAAAGCGTATGTGCGCGCTGGAAGGCGCCGAGGACGCGCGCGCCACGGCGTCCGGCATGGCGGCGGTGACGGCAGCATTGCTGTGCAGCGCCAAGGCGGGCGACCATATCGTGGCGGCGCGCGCATTGTTCGGCTCCTGCCGCTGGGTGGTCGAGACGCTGGCGCCGAAATACGGCATCGAGGCAACGCTGGTCGATGGCACTGACATCGCCAATTGGGAACAGGCGGTCAAGCCGAACACCAAACTGTTCTTCCTGGAAAGCCCGACCAACCCAACGCTGGAGGTGGTCGACATCGCCGCCGTCGCGGCACTTGCCAACTCGATCGGCGCCAGGCTGATCGTCGACAATGTCTTCGCCACGCCCTTGCAGCAGAAACCCTTGCAGCTCGGCGCCCATATCGTCGTCTATTCGGCCACCAAGCATATTGACGGCCAAGGGCGCTGCCTTGGAGGCGTTATCTTGTCGGACAAAAAATGGATCGACGAGAACCTGCATGACTATTTCCGCCACACCGGCCCCAGCCTCTCGCCCTTCAATGCCTGGACCCTGCTGAAAGGCCTGGAGACGCTGCCGCTGCGCGTACGCCAGCAGACGGAAAGTGCCGGCCGCATCGCGGATTTCCTCGCCGAGCGCCCGCAAATCGCCCGCGTCATCTATCCCGGCCGTGCCGACCATCCGCAAGCGGCCGTGGTCAAGAAGCAGATGTCGGGTGGTTCGACGCTGATCTGCCTGGATGTGAAGGGCGGCAAGCAGGCGGCCTTTGCTTTCCAGAACGCGCTCGACATCGTGCTGATTTCCAACAATCTCGGCGACGCCAAGAGCTTGATCACCCATCCGGCGACGACCACGCACAAGAACTTGACCGATGAGGCCCGCGCCGAGCTCGGTATCGGGCCGGGCACGCTCAGGCTTTCCGTCGGCCTGGAAGATACCGACGATCTGCTCGAAGACATCGAGCAAGCGCTGAGAGCCGCCGGATAGGGCTGACCGAACAGAGGTGAGCGGGGACGCGCCGGTCAGGCGCCGGACGGGGTCTCTTCCAGCTCCGCGACGGCCTTGGTCTGGATGGTCATAACGTTGCCGCGCCAGTCGACGGCGCCGCTCAGCCAGCCGCGCGCCCATATCGCCGGCAGCATGCAGTCGCGAACCATCATCGCCAGGATGGTGCGCAGCGACAGGTGCCATCCTTTGACCCAGGCCAGGGCACATTCCGGCAGGTAGGCCGCGACCAGCACGGCGATGGCGGTTGCCGGCAGGCTGACGCCGGCGTCAGCCGCCGCGATCAGCGCAAGCACCAGCGGCGGCGCCGCTCCGATCAGGATCTCGGGGGCGAAGAACAGCGCGAAGGTGACGCGGCGCAGCCGCGCCCAACGCGCCTGCCGAGACCAGATCTCGCCAAGCGTGCGCCGGCCGAGCGGCTGTTCGAAGGGCGAAGCGACAAGATTGACGCGCAGTCCGAGCCGGTTGACCAGCTTGGTCGCGGCAGCGTCCTCGGCGATCTCGGCGGCCAGCGCGCGGATGCCGCCATTGGCATCGAGCATCGGCTTGTTCCACAACATGCTCTTGCCCTGGGCGAAGCCGAGACCGAGCGCCTCTCCAGCGTACTGCCAGCGTGCCTGCAGCGTGTTGAGAAAGGCGCATTCGACCTCCCCCCAAAACCCTTCAGGCCGCGAGCCGATTGGCGTCGAGCAGACGAGGCCGGTGTCGGGCCGCCATGCCGCCATCAGCTGCTGGACATAATCGCTCGGCATAAGCACGTTGGAATCGGCAAGGATGACCCAGCGATAAAGCGCCGCTTCCCAACCCTTCACGCAATTGTTGAGTTTCGGATTGCCGCTGATGCGGTCGTCGCCGACGAGCAGCCGGGCGCGTATAGCCGGAAAACGCGCCATTGCAGCGGTGATCGACTTGACCACGGGGTCGTCGGCATGGGCGACACAGAAGATGAGTTCGTAGCGCGGCCAGTCGAGTGAGAAGGCGCGCTCCAGCGTCTCCTCGGTAAACGGCTCGACGCCGCGCGCCGGGACGACGATCGATACCGGTGGCACGGTGGCGGCGGGCGGTGCGATCCTGGCTGGTCGCTTCAGCTTCAGCGAAGCTAACAGGATGCTGGCGAGATTTGAAAGAAGGAGAGCTATGGAAAAGAGGGCGGCTGCGAATGTCGGTTCCATCGAGATCTGGTCACTCCAGAAATGCCGGCCGCATGACGGCCGTTTTCAACAATTCGACAGAACACTGAGTCGCCCGGCACAAGCCTGCACACCATCATTGTCATGTGTCACTTAAATGACATTGTTTTTCGGCACCTGCGCTTGAGTCGGGCAAGGAGATGACGCGCATCGTTGATCAAACTGCGCTGAGCGTCGAAAGTTCCATCTACATTGCTTTGGAGCAGTTTATGTACAGCGCCGTCACCCGCAACATCGAAGTGCAGGTCAGGCCGTTCTATCTGGAGGATCACTCCGACCCGCCGCAAAACCGCTATGTCTGGGGCTACCAGGTGACCATTGACAATCAGTCGGACGAGTTCGTGCAGCTTCTGTCGCGCTACTGGCACATTACCGACGGCACCGGCAAGGTCGAGGAAGTGCGCGGCCCCGGGGTCGTCGGCGAGCAACCCGGACTCAACCCCGGCGACAGCTATCAGTATACGTCCGGATGCCCGCTCTCGACCCCGTCCGGCATCATGGTCGGGCACTACACAATGCGCAACAAGCGGGGCGAGACCTTCGACGTCGCCATCCCCGCCTTCTCGCTCGATTTGCCGGGCACGCGGCGCACCGTCAATTGACGTTCACTTGGATTCCTCTTCCCGCCTTGCGGGGCGAGGAACCCAAGTTCTGCGAAGGCAGCCGCACTGATGCTCGTTATCGAGCCGCTGCAAATTCCGCCGGGTCGAAGTCATATTGCTTCGAGCAGAATTCGCAGGCGACGTGAATGCTGCCATCCTCGGTGCTGTCCCTGATCTCCTCGGCGGAAAAGCCTTCGAGGATGCCGCGGATCTTCTCCCTCGAGCATGAGCACTGGTCGGCGACCGGCACGCCGCCGAAGACGCGGACGCCATGCTCGTGGAACAATCGGTAAAGCAGCCGCTCGGCGCCGATCGTCGGATCGATCAGTTCGGTCGGTTCAATGGTACCAAGCAGCGCCAGCAGTTCCTGCCAGGAATTGTCGGCCGGGTCGTGGATTTCCTCACCCGGATCGCCGTCGCCCCCGGGAAGGTCGGGTACGCGCATGCGTTCCGGCGACTGCGGCAGGAATTGTGCCAGCAGGCCACCGGCGCGCCATTGCTCGCGGGCACCGCCGACGCCGGGCGTCAGAAGCTTGGCCACCGAAAGCCGTAGGTCGGTCGGAATCTGCTCCGATTGGCGGAAATAGGTGCGTGCGGCTTCTTCCAGCGTGACGCCGTCGAGCTGGACGATGCCCTGGTAGCGTTGCGTGTGGGCGCCCTGGTCGATTGTCAGCGCCAGGACGCCGCTGCCGAGCAGCGTCTGCGGCGACGTCTCGCCGGCAGCCGTCAAAGCCTCCAGCCGGTCGGCATCGAAGCGGGCATAGGCGCGCAGCGCGTGCGGCGTGGAGAAATCCGCGACCAGCATATCGACCGGCCCGTCGGTGCGGGTCTGCAGAATGAACTTGCCCTCGAACTTCAACGAAGTTCCGAGCAGGACGGTCAGCACACAGGCTTCGGCCAGTAGTCGTGCCACCGGCTCGGGATACTCGTGGCGGCTGAGAATAGCGTCGAGCATCGGCCCGAGCTGGACGGTACGGCCGCGCACGTCGAGCGGGCCGACCTCAAACGGCACGACATGGTCGTCGCCGGCGTAGCCGAACTCGCCGAGCTTGGGTTGATGTTCAGCCAATTGACGAGTTTCCAACATGACAAAGCTCCGGGGCGCGGCGATGCCGCCCTCCGGGGCGCATGCGACGAGACGCGCTCGATTTGCGTGATGCGCCTGAGATAGGCACCACGAACTCCCGGATCAAGGCGGCCCGGATCAAGCGCCCAGGCACCAGGCCAAAACCGCCTTCTGGGCGTGGAGCCGGTTCTCGGCCTCGTCGAACACCACCGAATGCGGCCCATCGATGACCTCGTCGGTAACCTCCTCACCGCGATGCGCCGGCAGACAGTGCATGAACAGCGCGTCCGGCTTGGCTTTCGCCATCAGGGCCGCGTTGACCTGATAGGGCAAGAAGACATTGTGGCCGCGCGCACGGTGCTCCTGACCCATCGAGACCCAGCAGTCGGTGACGATGCAGTCGGCCTCGTGAACGGCCTCCTCGGGCGAACGAGTGAATTTCAGCTTGCCGCCATTGGCCTTCGACCAGTCGACATGCCTCTGAGCCGGTTCGCTGCCTTCGGGCACGGCGACGTTCAGCTTGAAGCGGAACCGCGCAGAGGCCTCCAGTAAAGAATGCAGGACATTATTGCCGTCGCCGGTCCAGGCGATCGTCTTGCCGGCCACCGGACCGCGGTGCTCTTCGAAGGTCATGATGTCGGCCATCAACTGGCAGGGATGGGTTTCGTCGGTCAGCCCGTTGATGACGGGCACCGTAGCGTTTTCCGTCAGTTCCAGCAGCCGGTCATGCGAGGTGGTGCGGATCATGATGGCATCGACATAGCGCGACAGCACCTTGGCCGTGTCTGCAATAGTCTCGGAACGGCCAAGTTGCATCTCGGTGCCAGTCAGCATGATCGTCTCGCCACCCAACTGCCGCATGCCGACGTCGAACGACACGCGCGTGCGCGTCGAGGGCTTGTCGAAGATCATCGCCAGCACCTTGCCTTCGAGCGGCTTGGTGCGTTCGCCGGCCTTGAGCCTCGCCTTTCGCACAGCTGCGTCGTCGAGCATGAAGCGCAGATCGCCTTCGGAAACGGCGGAAAGATCGGTGAAGTGGCGAAGGGACATCAGGAATTCCAGGATTACTTCGCGGCGGCAGCGACGATGGCATCCGCCAGGCTCTTGGCGCCGGCACGAATGCGCTCGAGCCCCTCGTGGATCTCGGCATCGGTGACGGTGAGAGGCGGCAGCAGACGGATAACGTTGTCGCCGGCCGGAACCGTCAAGAGATGCTGGTCGCGCAGTGCCACCGTAACCTTGGTGTTGGGCATCGCGCATTTAAGGCCGAGCATCAGGCCGGTGCCCCTGATGCTTTCGATAACGTCCGGAAATTCGTCGGCGACACCGGCCAGCCCCTGTTTCAAGAGCAGCGCCTTGCGCCGGACGTCATCGAGAAAGCCGTCTTCCAGCACCACGTCGAGCACGGCGTTGCCGACCGCCATGGCCAGCGGATTGCCGCCGAAGGTGGTGCCGTGCACGCCGGCGGTCATGCCGGCCGCTGCCTCGTCGGTGGCGAGGCAGGCGCCCATCGGGAAGCCGCCGCCGATGCCCTTGGCCACCGCCATGAGGTCGGGTGTGACACCCGCCCACTCATGCGCGAACAGCTTTCCGGTGCGGCCGACGCCGCATTGGACCTCGTCGAAAATCAAGAGCAGTCCGTGCTGATCGCAGAGCTGCCTGAGCCGCTTCAGCGATTGCGACGGCACTTGCCTGATGCCGCCCTCACCTTGCACCGGCTCGATCAGGATCGCCGCGGTTTCAGGCGTGATCGCCTTTTCGGCGGCGTCGATGTCGTCGAAGCCGACTTGGTCGAAGCCGTCGACCTTGGGGCCGAAACCTTCCAGATATTTGTACTGGCCGCCGGCGGCGATGGTCGCCAGGGTGCGGCCATGGAAGGCGCCTTCGAAGCTGATAGTGCGGAAGCGCTCGGGATGGCCCTTGACGAAGTGATAGCGCCGCGCCGTCTTGATGGCGCATTCAAGCGCCTCTGCGCCGGAATTGGTGAAGAACACCTTGTCGGCGAAGCTGGCGTCGGCCAGCCGCTCGCCGAGCCGGCTCTGTCCCGGAATCTCGTACAGATTGGAGACGTGCCAGAGCTTGGCGGCCTGTTCAGTGAGGGCCGCGACCAGATGCGGATGGCTGTAGCCCAATGAATTCACGGCGATGCCGCCTGCGAAATCGAGATATCGCTCGCCCTTGTCGGTGACCAGCCAGGTGCCTTCACCGTGGTCGAAAGCCAGGGGTGCGCGAACAAAGGTCTCGAAAAGCGCCGAACCGCTCATTATATGCGTCTCCGGAACCGGAAAATCAAAAAGCCGCCAAAGCGGCGGCCCTTGTGGCTTATCGTGTTTTTCGGCCGTGAAGTCAACGAAAAGGTCGCGCAAGGACGTGCGGCAAGCCCCCCAGCACAATGCCGGCTCATAAGCGACCGGGCAAGTTGGGGAAAACCGAAAAAACCGATTCGTGTTGGCCTTGGGACTCTTGTCACCGAGTCAGCGCATAAGGTAATTGTAGTAGAGAAATAACTAGATTTCGTGCGGCGGACCTAATCACCCGATATATGTGGTGTCTGCCCGGCAGAAGCCGGGTCGGGAATGGATTCCGATTGCCGCACTTTTCAGCAGGAGCGCGGTCTCATGAACTGGACTGACGAGCGAGTCGAACTTCTCAGAAAATTGTGGTCGGAGGGTCTCAGCGCCAGCCAGATCGCCGCACAGCTTGGTGGGGTCAGCCGCAATGCGGTCATCGGCAAAGTGCACCGGCTGAAACTGTCCGGCCGCGGACGCACAACCGCATCACCGGCACGCCAGAAGAAGACGGTACAGGGATCGACGATCCAGAAATCGGTGTCGCGGGCAGCAAGCGCCACGCGCCATGCCACCACGTCGATGTCGATCGGTGCGACCGCGCTCAAGGCGCAGTTCGATGCCGAACCGGTGTCGCGCCACTATATCCGCCCGGTCGAAAACGTCGTCGTGCCGATCTCCCGGCATCTGCAACTCGTCGAGCTGAACGAGCGCACCTGCAAGTGGCCGAATGGCGATCCGCTTTCGGAAGACTTCCATTTCTGCGGCAACGACGCCGCCGAAACCGGACCCTACTGCAAGTACCACGCCCGGGTGGCGTTCCAGCCGGCGTCGGAGCGGCGGCGGAGCAGGTGAATGGTGGCGGCTTGAGCCTGGCGTAAGAAGCAAAGCTCCCATTTAGCCCTATTCACTATTCACCTTTCTTCAAAGCCACCCATTCTTGCGAAACCGCCAGTAAAGAAACGTGCAGATCAGGGCGATTGCTGCCAGTACGGCCGGGTAGCCATATTCCATCCTCAGTTCCGGCATGTCGCTGAAATTCATGCCGTAGATGCCGGCGAATGCTGTCGGCACGGCCAAGATGGCGGCCCATGAGGCAAGCTTCTTGGAGATCGCCGTCTCCTGACTCTGGCCGACCAGAAGGCTCGCCTCGAAGGCGAAGGCGAGAACCTCACGCAGGCTGTCGATCTTTTCCTGGACCGTGCGGATGTGGTCGGTGACGTCGCGAAACAGCGGGTGCATGGCTGTATGGATTTGCGGCAGATCGGCGCTGGTCAGCCGCCGGCAGACCTCCACCAGCGGCAGGGCCGCATTACGCAGGCGCAAGAGATCGCGGCGCAGCATGTAAAGCCGCTCGATGTCGGAGCCGGTCATCGGCTTCAGCAGAACCTTGTCCTCGATCGCCTCGACCTCGTTTTCGATCTGCTCGAGCACCGGCATGTAGTTGTCGACGATGAAATCGAGAATGGCGTAGAGGACGAAATCCTCGCCCTTGGCGAGGGAATGCGGACAGCTTTCCCAGTGCTGGCGAACGGCGGCGTAGGAGGTCGACGGGCCATGCCTGACGCTGACAATGTAGCCAGCGCCGACGAACAGATGCGTCTCGCCGAAGGTGACACGGCTGTCGATCAGCTGCGCCGTGCGGGCAACGATGAACAGGGCATCACCATATTGCTCGATCTTCGGCCGTTGGTGCGGATGCTCGGCATCCTCGATCGCCAACTCGTGCAGATGGAATTGCGCCTGGACGCGCAGCAATAAATTGCGGTCGGGCTCCAGCAGTCCGATCCAGACGACATGGCCCGGCTTCCCGGCCCATTCGCCGGCTTCCTCGATCGGTATGTCGGCGATGCGCCGCCCAGCCGTATAGACGCCGCAAGCGATTATGCCCGACATCGGCGGCGCGGGAGCAAACTCGCGGACATATTCCATCCCAGCCTCCTGAAGGCAGGCTTTCATCGCGGAACTGAGAAGTCGGCGCGTCGAAAGCTTAGCGCAATTTGCTCTCAGGTGGCGAATCCGAAATTCGCATTAGTGTCGAGCAGCAGGGGAGCTGCTTTTCGGATTTGAGAGCCACTCCACCAAGTCGCAAATCTAGCGGCACCACGTTTTGTTTCGAGAACTCACTTCGCAGGCAGCGTTGCGGGAAGAATTATCTTATCCGTCTTGTCGCCCTTCGGGCGATCGGCCGGCATCTGATCGCCGGTGACGATATAGTAGATCGTCTCGGCGATGTTGGTGGCGTGGTCGCCGATGCGCTCGATGTTCTTGGCGCAAAACAGGAGATGCGTGCAGGGCGTGATGTTGCGTGGGTCTTCCATCATGTAGGTCAACAACTCGCGAAACAGCGAGGTGTACATGGCATCGATCTGGTCGTCGCGGTCGCGCACGAAACCGATTTTCTCCACCGACCGCGACGCGTAGACGTCGAGCACTTCCTTGAGCTGGGTCAGTGCCAGATTGGCCAAAGCCTCGAGGCCGCGGAACAGGCTGTTCGGCTGGCGCCCGTCGGCGACGGCAACCACCCGCTTGGCGATGTTCTTGCCGAGGTCGCCCACCCGTTCGAGGTCCGCCGAGATGCGGATCGCGCCGACGATCTCGCGCAGATCCGTCGCCATCGGCTGGCGCTTGGCGATGATGATGATCGCCTTGTCGTCGATCTCACGCTGCCCCTCATCCAGAACCAGGTCGTCTCGAATGACTTTCTGGGCGAGCCCCGGATTCGCATTGACCAGCGCCGCTACTGCCTGCTCGACCATGCGCTCGGCATGCCCGCCCATCGCCGCGATGCGCTTCGACAGATATTTCAGCTCCTCGTCATAGGCGCTGACGATGTGCACGGACTGCATGGACGAATGCCTTCCCGGATCTTCTGGTTGAGTCGTTCGCTCGAATCCCCGCTGATACGCTAGCCGGATGACAGAAAAAAGAAACGGCCCATCATGTGGTAGATAGTACGGCGTCAGCGAGCCGGCAAATGGACCGTGAACGCCGCGCCCTTGCCGACCTCCGACCTGATGGAGAGTCTGGCGTTGTGGCGGGTTAGGATATGCTTGACGATGGACAGGCCAAGGCCGGTGCCCTTTTGGGTCCGGCTGTTCTCGACATCGACGCGGTAGAAGCGCTCGGTGATGCGCGGGATATGTTCTTCGGGGATGCCGGGGCCGAAATCCCTGATGGTGACGTCGATGCCCGGCTCGGGATCGCTGTCGCCGCGCGTGATCGACACCACGACGCGTCCACCGGACTGACCGTATTTGCAGGCGTTTTCTAGCAGGTTTTCAAAAACCTGGAAAAGCTCGTCGCGATCGCCGGGCACGTCGAGCGGCCCTTGCGCGAAATCCCGCTCGATGACGACGCCGCTTTCCTTGGCCAGCGGCCCAAGCGAATCGATGACGCTGTCGATGGCCTGGCGCAGATCGACCTCGGTTCCCGGCTTGAGATAGGGCTTCATCTCCAGGCGTGACAGCGACAGAAGGTCGTCGATGAGGCGCGCCATGCGGCTGGTCTGGTTCTGCATGATCTGCAGGAACTGCTCGCGTGCCGCGGGGTCGTTGCGGGCCGGCCCGCGCAGCGTCTCGATGAAGCCAGCGATCGAGGCGAGAGGCGTGCGCAACTCGTGGCTGGCATTGGCAATGAAGTCGGCGCGCATTCTGTCGATCCGGCGCGCCTCGCTCTGGTCCTTGAACACCAGCACGTAGAGATCCGTGGCGTGGCCGACAGAAGACGCGCTCACCCGATAAGCTCGTTCGACCGGCAGCTTCTCGATGTAGTCGACGCTGTCCGAAGCGACGTTGCCCGACAAGATATTATCCAGCAAGGCCTGCATTTCCGGCGCGCGGAATTTCAGCGACAGCGATACGCCGGGGGCAATCCCACCAAAGGCTGCAAAGGCGGCGGCGTTGGCATGGACGATGGCGGCGGAGCGATCGAAAATGACCAGCGGATCGGCAACCGCCGCCGCGAGATATTCGCCGGAAAGCCGTTGCAGGCCGCTCGCCTCGATGGCCGCGGCATTTTCGGTCGATTGATGCGCGACGCCGGCCGGCAGCATCGCAGCGGCAACCAGCACGGCGCCTGCCAGCAGCACCACATAGCCGGATATGCCGGCAAAACCATAGACCATCAGAACTGCAACGAAGCCGGCCGCCAGCAGCCAGCGGCTGTTCCACAGCCGCATGGCGACGGCTTGCGCCCTGCCTTTCCGCTCTGTGCCGATGTCGGCCATTTGCGCTCCGTCGCCTGCGCTCCGTCTGCGGCCACCTCAAGAACTTCCTGCTGGACCGGCATGGAGGCTCCCAATAGCATGAGTCCGGAAGCTGGAAAGGTTCGTCTCGATGAAAAACGCCAAGGAAGGCCCCGCTACAGGTTCGTCGGGGCCGTTGAAGATCATGATCGACGGCAAGGAGCGGGAGTTCGACATCGAGGCCCCCACTCTTCCGGACTGGGTCGAGGACCGCAAGCTGACCGCCGGCGGCTATCCCTACGACAAGAAGATGAAGAGCGAGGGGTATGACGAGAGGCTCGAGCAGCTGCAGATCGAGCTGGTCAAGGCGCAGGCGTGGCTACAGTCGACGGGCAAGCGGGTGATGTCGCTGTTCGAGGGACGCGACGCCGCCGGCAAGGGCGGCACGATCTTCGTTTTGCGCCAGTATCTGAACCCTCGGACGGCGCGCAACGTGGCGCTGACCAAGCCAACACCCACTGAGCTTGGACAATGGTACTTCCAGCGCTACGTCGACCACTTCCCGACGTCGGGCGAATTCGTCACCTTTGACCGCTCCTGGTACAACCGCGCCGGCGTTGAACCGGTGATGGGATTCTGCACGCCCGCGCAGCACGAGCAATTTCTGGACGAGGTTCCGCATTTCGAGCGGATGATCCGCAACGAGGGCATCTATTTCTTCAAATTCTGGCTGAACATCGGCAGGGAAACGCAGCTTGAGCGATTCCATGACCGTCGCTGGAGCCCGCTGAAGAGCTGGAAGTTTTCGCCGATCGACATCGCCGGCATCACCAAATGGGACGACTACACCAAGGCGCGCGACCTGATGGTCGAACGCACGCACAAGGAGTTCGCGCCCTGGATCATTGTGCGGGCGAACGACAAACGGCGCGCACGGCTGGCGGTCATGCAGCGCATTCTCCTGTCACTTCCCTATGACGGCCGTGACCTCGACGTCATCGGCAAGGAGGACAAGAAGATCATCGGCGAAGGGCCGACTTTCCTCGAAAAATAAGCTCACCTCATCGATTCACGGCTCTCATGCCGCCATCCGGGCAATCCGCTGCAGCCGCTTCAGCGTGGTGTCGTCCTGCAGCGCCTGCTGGAAAAGCGAGATCTCCTGATCGATGCGGTCGCAGAGCGCGCCGGTGTCCCCCCTAAGCAGGTCGCGCGTCTGCAGCAGTGCCGCGACTGGCTTCTTGGCGAGCTGCCTGGCTCTGGCCAACGTGGCTTCCTCGACACTGACGTCCGTCACGATCTCGCCGACAAGGCCGAGCTGCCTGGCATCTTCGGCGGCGAGCGTGTCGCCGAGGCAGAAGAAGCGGAACGCACCGGCATAGCCGAGCTTCTGCGGCGCCAGGATGCTGGTCGCCGCGTCCGGCACCAGGCCGAAATCGACGAACGGCACCCGGAACGTGCTCTTGCTCGAGGCGATCACCATGTCGCAGTGGAACAGGATGGTGCAGCCGACGCCGACGGCGTCGCCGTCGACACAGGCAAGCACCGGTTTCGGGAACGTCGCCAGCGTGCGGAACATATCGGTGACGGCGGCGATCAATCGCCGATGTTTGGTGGCATCGAGAAATTCGGAGAAATCAGCACCGAGGCAAAAGCACCCGGCCAGGCCGCGCAGGACCACGACGCGGACGTCGTCATCGACAGCGGCTTCATGGAATGTCCTGGCCAGGCTTTCGTAGGCCCGCCTGTCCAGCACCGGGCGGCCGTCACCCGACGATACGGTGACGATCAGCGTGTGATTGCGGAATTCTGTTTTTGAGTGAACGTTCATGGCCCTCTCCAATCTTACGAGGCGCGTCTCTGTCCGAGCATGTCCGGGTACCCTCTGGCCAGCACCGGCGCAAAGTGATTGCGGCGCGATCGCACCACGTCGAGCGTGTGCTCGTTGAAGGTGAGCAGTGTGGCAACGACCTGCTGGTTGCCATAGGTCCGCTGATAGCCGAGCGGCGTTGCCAGGAAATGCAGTTGCAGCGCGCGAAGCACCCACATCGGCTCGAATTCGATGATCACCTGGTTGACGTTGCGCTTCAGACCCCACTCGACGAAGCCGGCGATCAGTTCGGTGCCCACCGTCGACACGCCGCGCCGGCCGTCGCGGAATCCCGGCGCAACCGCATAGCGGGTCAGTTCATAGACATTCGGCCCCGACGGTGGGGTTCCCTCATAAAGGTCCGCCAGCACATCGGTTAGAAGATGTGCCCGGGTCGTCGGCAACATACGCTGGTAACCGGCGAGCTCGCCATTGCGGATGACGATCTGGTGCACTGCCTCGTCGTGGTCGAATTGATCGATCTCGAGGCCATCGGGGCGCTGCAGATCGGTCCATCCCATCTCCTCGACGAAAATCTTGTAACGCAACCGATGAACTGCCTCCCAAAGGCCTGGGCGTTCCATCAATTCCTGGGTGGTGAGGGAAAAAAGCATTTGCCGTCTCCTAGGTTCAATAGGAAAATACGGCCGTGCTCCCCCGAGAAAATTACGCGATCACGTAGGCAAGAATTTCTAGGCCGGCGCGGCCGACCTAGTTAATATAGCCGCGCCTTATCGCTTCCGCGACGGCTTGGACCCGGTTGACGGCACCGAGTTTGCTTTTGGCGTTAAGAAGGTGTTTCTCTGACGTGTGTTCCGAAATGCCGAGAATTTGGGAAATCTCCCATTCGGACTTGCCAACGGCGGCCCATTGCAGGCATTCGCGCTCACGCGGCGTCAATTCGACATGGTCGATGGTTTTGCCCGCCATGGTGTGGAGCTGCATGGCGCGGCCAATCGCATAAGTCGAGACCAACGAGACCAACCCGAACTCGGCGCCCGACAATTCGACAGCCTCGCCGCCCAGCGACACCATGACGATCTGGCCATCGAGCGTGATCAGCGGGAAGGCCAACCCGTCGCGCAGCTTGAATTCACCGGCGTCGCCCATCACCTCGCCGCCGCTCTTGCCGATGCGGATGCCCTGAGACGCTTCCCGCCACTGGAACGGCGCCTGAAGCTGCTTCATGTGGCTGACGACGGGATCGTGATCGACGTAGTTGCGTGCGACGTAGCGCTCAAGCCATTCAGCCGGCCAGTCGCAAAGCAGCACATGGTTCTTTTGCTGATTTTTCGGCGTTCCAGGTTGCGGAACCGTCCCGGCCATCAGCGCCGTCAGCCCGAACCCGCTTGTTACCCCCAGCAGCTTTTCGCAGACGGCGGCCGCTGTGCCGGCGTGCTGCAACTGATCTATCAACTCCAGGGTACGATCGAAATGACCCATCGCAACATCTACCCCATGTTGCCTTCCGCACTTGAGACCAATGGCAGTGATCAACCCGCACTACGCCATCAACCCCGGACTGCAAAGCTGCTCCCTCTGTACGCCCCACCGCTCCTCTTGAGCCGGCATCATACAGTCACTTGCAAACTCACTAAACAATATCCCTAAATTGCCATGATGAAACCAAAAACCGTTGTGCCTGAGTTATTTTCGTACAAGAACCTGTGTTATTTCGTACGAAAGCCGGGGCAAGACTGGACGGAGTCGTCGCGTGGCGTTTCGGTGCATATCCATTTCATTGATCTCGATGCTGATCGGAGTGCAATCGCTTGCGGGTGCTGCGCGCGCTGCGGAGCCGCAGGTGCCGGTGTTTTGGGACGCCAAGGTGCGGCTGCCAAAGCCGGACCTTTCGATGCTGCCGCGGCTGCGATTCCTGACCACCACCGATTTCCCGCCCTTCAACTTTCTCGACGGGGCAGGCCGACTGTCCGGCTTCCATGTGGACCTGGCGCGCGCCATCTGCGCCGAGCTCGGCATTGCCGAAAAATGCCAGATCCAGGCGCTGCCCTGGGCCGAGCTCGAAGGCGCGCTGCGGAAAGGCGAAGGCGAAGCGATCATTGCCGGAATCGCCGCCACGCCGGAATCGCGGTCGAAATACGCGTTTTCACGCTCCTACCTGCAATTTCCGGCACGCTTCGTCGTGCCGAAGACACAGGCGCTGACGGAACCAATGTTCGACAAGCTGCGCAGCAAGCGTGTCGGCGTGATCGCCGGCTCCGCGCATGAGCGGATGCTGCGCGATTATTTCGGCGACGTCCAAATCGTCCCCTTCGCAAAGCCGGAGGAGCTTTATGGCGAGCTGAAAGCCGGCAAGATCGACGCCGCCTTCGGCGATGGCATGCGTTTTGCGTTCTGGCTCGGCGGTTCGGATGCGGCGGGCTGCTGCCGCTTTGCCGGCGGCCCCTATCTGGCGCCCGAATATCTCGGCTCGGGCATGGCGATCGCCACCAGGGCCGACGATCCGGCCCTGGCCGCCGCTTTCGACTATGCGCTGCAGGAAATTTCGGTGAAAGGCACGTTCGCCGAGTTCTATCTGCGCTATTTTCCGGTCAGCTTTTTCTGAGCTTGGCTGCTGGCTCAGGTCAGCGTGCGAAGGCGGGCCTTGGCGGCTCGCGCGATGGCGGCGACCGTCAGCGCATCGAGGTCGAGTTCCCGGCGGACGAGCTGCAGCACGCGCACCTCCTCCAGTCGCATTTCGAGATCGACGGCCGCGACCTCGAAGGCAGCGGCATAGGCGGTGTCACGCAGGCGGTCGGGCAGCGCCTCGGCGACGCGCGCCAGGACGCCCTCCAGCCCGTCCTTTTCTTGCAGCATTTTCTGGCAGGCCTGGGCGACCTCGACCAGCCGCTCCTGATTGAAATCCTCAAACACCGGCCAGGATCGAACGACGTCGCCGATCCGCGCCAGTTCGACATCGGTCATGTCGCGGTCTGACGCCGAGGTGATGACCATCAGGTAGATCATGGCTTCGTGTGGCGACAATGGCATTTACAACTCCTTGAGACGGGTCCCGAAGTTAGGAACGAGGGACCGGCGCCGCAAGGAAAAAGAGCCGCGATCGTTGACGCTCCGGTCAGGCCCTGAAGCCTGATCCATACCGATTAAATGGGACGGGGCTCATATCTTCTTGCCTGATCACGGTCCTGCCCGGAAACCGGGTTCCACTTTTCGGGATCATAGTCTAGAGCATGCGGCTGCCGGCACGGATGCCGGCAAAGCTGCAGGAAATAGCATCATGGCCGGACAACAGCCGATCGATCTCAGCCCGGAAGTCCTCACCGCGGCCGCCGAAAGCAAGGCGTGGCCGTTCGAGGAAGCGAAAAAGATCGTCGCCCGCTACGCGAGCAGCGGCTACCCGGAAACGGTGCTGTTCGAGACCGGCTACGGCCCGTCGGGGCTGCCGCATATCGGCACTTTCGGCGAGGTGGCGCGCACATCTATGGTGTGCCACGCCTTCCGCGTGCTGACCGAAGACAAGGTCAAGACGCGGCTGCTGTGCTTCTCCGATGACATGGACGGATTGCGCAAGGTGCCGGACAATGTGCCTAACAAGGACATGCTGCGCGCGTATCTCGGCAAGCCGCTGACCAGGATACCGGACCCTTTCTCCAATGAGTATCCGTCCTTCGGCGCCGCCAATAACGCACGGTTGCGCGCCTTCCTCGACCGTTTCGGCTTCGATTACGAATTCGCTTCCTCGACCGACTATTATACTTCCGGCCGCTTCGACGCGACGCTGCTCAAGATGCTCGAGCGCTTCGATAAGGTGATGGCAATTATGCTGCCGTCGCTGCGTGAAGAGCGGGCGCAGAGCTATTCGCCCTTCCTGCCGATCCATCCCAAGACCGGCATCGTCATGCAAGTCGCGATCGATGAGCGCAAGCTCGACGCCGGCACCATCGTGTGGCGCGACCCGGACACCGGCGAGCGCTTCGAGACGCCGGTGACCGGCGGTCATGCCAAGCTGCAATGGAAGCCAGACTGGGCGATGCGCTGGGCAGCACTCGGCGTCGATTACGAGATGTCCGGCAAGGATCTGATCGATTCCGTCAAGCTCGCCGGGCAGATTTGCCGTGCGCTCGATGCTCCAGCGCCGGAGGGCTTCAATTATGAGCTGTTCCTCGACGAGCACGGCCAGAAGATCTCGAAGTCGAAGGGCAATGGGCTAACCATCGACGAGTGGCTGACTTATGCGCCGACCGAGAGCCTTAGCCTTTATATGTTCCAGCGCCCGCGAACCGCGAAGAAGCTTTATTTCGACGTCATCCCGAAGGCGGTAGACGAATATTACACGTTCCTCTCTGCTTATCAGAAGCAGGATTGGAAAGAACGGCTGGGCAATCCGGTCTGGCACATGCATGACGGCAATCCGCCTATCATCGACCTGCCGGTGTCGTTCGCGCTGCTGCTCAACCTGGTCAGCGCCTCGAATGCGCAGAACAGGGACGTGCTGTGGGGCTTCATTTCGCGCCACGCACCGGGTGTGACGCCGGCAACTCACCCCGAACTCGACCGGCTGACCGAATATGCGATCCGCTATTTCGACGATTTCGTGAAGCCGGCTAAGGTGTACCGTGCCGCCGACGCGGTCGAGCGCGAGGCGCTGACCAAACTTTCGGAAGCGCTCGCCGCGCTGCCCGCTGACGCCGCCGGCGAGGCGATCCAGAACGCCGCCCTCAATGTCGCGCGCAAGATCGAGCGCTACCAGGATCGTTCCAAGCAGAGCCCTGAGGGTGGACCCGGCGTCTCCGTCGCCTTCTTCCAGATGATTTATCAGGTGCTGATAGGTCAGGAACGCGGGCCGCGCTTCGGTTCCTTCGCCGCACTCTACGGCATTGCCGAAACGCGTGAGCTCATTCGACGGGCGCTTGCTGGTCAGCTGGCGGCTTGAGGACGCCGTCCTGCTCCTCCAGGATCGAGCCCGGCGCCACAGGCGCGGATCGCGACGCAGCCGGGAGCGGCGGCAGGCCTGAGACGCTCGGCGCCGGCCCGAAGACGCCCTTTTTCGCTGCACGCGCCTTCTCGCCGGCTTCTATGTAAGCGCCGCCCTTGGCGGCGCGCGCCCAGCCGTTTTCGACCAACCATTGGCCGATATCCTGATTGCCGATCCGGCACTCGGCGGCGATCAGATCACGGCCGCCTTCGGGCGGCACGGCACAGACCACCGCACGACCGCGCAGAAAAGCGCGGAAGGCAGTTCGCGCCCGGATGCCGCAACTCCAAGACTTGCCGCCGTCGGTGCAAGTCTCGTCCTGCTTGACGATGTCGATGCCGGAAACCGCAATCGAATAGCCCTTTGCCTCGATGACCCCGGCGGCCGGCGCGACCGGCTGGAACAGTTTCGTGCCTTTCCAGTCGTCAGGCATTTTCGTTTTTGGCGGCCTGGGCAGTCCGGCCAATGCCAGATCGCTCAACGGTGCGCGCGGCTCAATCCGTTCAAGCTCGTCGGAACCGAGCTGCGGCGGCACCACGATTTCCGGATCGATTGCCCTTGAATGCGTAGCCTGCTTGGCCGCCTCTGGTTTCGAGATGGCCGACGTAGCCGGCGCGGCGGGCTGGGGTTCAGCGCTGACCTGAATTTGCTCGCCAGGGCCGCCGCTTTGGTTCTGGACGGCGCGGCCGCCAGCGACAATTGCCGTGGCCATCGCCGGAATCGCCAGAACGGCCAAGGCAAGGTGAGGCAGACGCACCGGCCCCGCGCCTACTGGCTTGCCCAGACAATCCGCGCCACCCATTCGACATCACGCATGGGGATGTCGCGGTCCGGATGATCGGGATTGAGGGAGACCAGCGCGATCGACTTCGGTGTCTGGCGGTCGAGCACCTTGGCCATCACCTCGCCGGCATTGGTCTTGACGACGACGCGATCGCCCTTTCGTATGATAGCCCCCGGCTCGACGATCAGGACATCGCCATTGCGGTAAAGCGGCAGCATGGAATCGCCCTGGACCTTCAACGCATAGGAGGTTTCGGTTGCCCGTGCCGGCAGCTCGATCAGGTCCCATCCCTGCCCCGCCGGAAACCCGGCGTCGTCGAAGAAGCCACCGGCGCCCGCCTGGGCGAAGCCGAGCAGCGGCACCGACGATTTCTGCACGGGCAGTGCGCCGGAATTACCCCGGCCTTCGACCAGCCCCGCAAATTCATCCAGCGAGGCGCCGGTCGCCTCGATGATCTTGGCCAGCGATTCGGTCGACGGCCAGCGCGGCCGCCCATCCGAGGACAGCCGCTTCGATTTGTTGAAGGCCGTCGAGTCGAGGCCAGCGCGCCTGGCCAGCCCGGAGGCCGAAAGCGAATAACGCTCGGCGAGAGCGTCGATGGCGGCCCAAACGCGGTCATGCGAGAGCACCTTGCTCTCCTTCGAAACAGGAAAAAATACCTTCCCTGTTCTACCTCTTGGCCGCCATCTTGTCCACCGCCGAAGACGGCGTCACGCTGCCTCCTTGGCCTCGTTCCTGTCATAGGGATCGAAACGCTCATAGAAGGTCTCGCCCTTCTCGGCCATGTCGAGCAGCAGCTTCGGCGCCCTGAACTCGGCGCCGTATTTCTTCTGCAGGCGCTTGGCGATCTTGACGAATTTCTTCGCGCCGATGCCGTCGATGTAGGACAGTGCACCGCCTGTGTAGGGCGCGAAGCCGAAGGCCAGGATCGAGCCGACATCGGCCTCGCGTGGATCGGTAACGATGCCCTCCTCCATCACCCGTGCCGCCTCAAGCGCGATGGTGACCAGCAGCCGCTGCTTCAGCTCCTCATAATCGACCCTCTCCGGCGCCAGTTGCGGGTAGAGGTCCCTGAGGCCTGGCCACAGCTTCTTCTTGGCAGGTTTTGCCGGATAGTCGTAGAAGCCCTTGCTGTTCTTGCGACCCAAGCGACCGTGTGTGTCGACCATCGTGCTGATCAGCGCCATCTGCTTCGGGTCGACCGCCTTGTCGCCGAGATCGCGCATCGTCTGCTTCATGATCTTCTGGGCAAGGTCGATCGCGGTCTCGTCGGTCAACGCCAGAGGACCGACCGGCATGCCGGCGGCTTTCGCCGCATTCTCGATCATCGGCGCCGGAACACCTTCGATCAGCATCTTGTAGGCTTCCGACATGTAGCGCAGTACGCAGCGATTGACATAGAAACCGCGCGTATCGTTGACGACAATCGGGGTTTTCTTGATGGCGCGGACAAAGTCGATCGCGGTGGCCAGCGCTTTGTCGCCGGTCTTCTTGCCGAGGATGATCTCGACCAGCATCATCTTGTCGACCGGCGAGAAGAAGTGGATGCCGATGAAATTCTTTGGCCGCGCCGAATTCCTGGCCAGCGATGTAATCGGTATGGTGGACGTATTCGAGGCGAAGGTCGCCGAAGGCTTGAGCACAGCCTCGGCCTGTTCGGTGGCGCCCTTCTTTACGGCCGAATCCTCGAATACCGCCTCGACGACAAGATCGCAGCCGGCGAGATCGGCGTAATCGGCCGTCGGCGTGATCAGCGTCAGCAACTGGTCCTTGTCCTGTGGCTTGGCACGGCCCTTCTTCACCTGATCCGAGATAAGGTTGTCGGAATGCGCCTTGCCCTTGGCGGCAGACTCCATGTCACGGTCGAGCAGCACCACCGGAATGCCCGCCTTGGCCGTCACGTAGGCAATGCCGGCGCCCATGAAGCCGGCGCCGAGCACGCCGATCTTCTTAAACCTCGTTTCCGGCACACCGGCCGGGCGGCGCGCGCCCTTGTTCAGTTCCTGGAGCGACACGAACAACGAGCGGATCATCGCTGCCGCTTCCCTGGTCTGCATGATCTCGGTGAAGTAGCGCTGCTCGATCCGCAAGGCGGTGTCGAACGGCACCAGCAAGCCCTCGTAAACGCATTTCAGGATGGCGGCAGCGGCGGGATAGTTGCCATAGGTCTCGCGGCGCAGGATGGCGATGGCCGGCGGCCACAGATTGGCACCGGCCACCGAATAGATCGGAGCGCCGGGCAGCTTGAAGCCTTTTTCGTCCCAGGGCGCCACCGGTTTCAAGCCGTTCCTGATCATCGCCTTGGCGGTTTCGACCAGCTTGTCCGGCTCGGCAATCTCATGGATCAGGCCCATCGACTTGGCCTTCTGCGGCGACAGCGTCTGGCCGGAGGTCAGCATTTGCAGCGCCTGCTGCTGGTCGGTCAGCCGCGGCACGCGCTGGGTTCCGCCGGCGCCGGGGAAAATGCCGATCTTCACTTCGGGAAGTGCCATCCTCACTTTGTCGGAATCGGCCGCGACACGGCCATGGCAGGCGAGCGACAATTCGAACGCGCCGCCCATGCAGGTGCCGTTGATCGCCGAAACCCACGGCTTACCCGAGGTTTCCAGCTTACGGAACAGGCCGTTCATATAGCCCGCATTGTCGAACAGCGCCTTGGTCGCCTTCTCTGGGTCCTTTGCCTTGTCGGCGGCGAAGGTCGCCAGCATCTTCTGCAGCATGGTGATGTCGGCGCCGCCCGAGAACGTATCCTTGCCGGAGGTAATGACCGCCGCCTTGATCGCTGCATCGGTCGCCACCTTGTCGACGATGACGTTCAGCTCGAGCATCACCTCTTGGGTGAAGACGTTCATCGAACGGTCCGGCATGTCCCAGGTGACCAAAGCAATGCCGTCGGCGTCGGTGTCGAGGGTGAAATTGGTATAGCTCATCATCTCTCTCCGTCAGACGCGTTCGATGATCGTTGCGGTGCCCATGCCGGCGCCGATGCAAAGCGTCACCAGCGCGGTGTTCAGGTCGCGGCGTTCCAATTCGTCCAGCACCGTACCGAAGATCATCGCACCGGTGGCGCCCAGCGGATGGCCCATGGCGATGGCGCCGCCATTGACGTTGATCCGGTCATGAGGAATGTCGAAAGCCTGCATGTAGCGCAGCACCACCGAAGCGAAGGCCTCGTTAAGCTCGAACAGGTCGATGTCCGACAGCTTCATCTTCGCCCGCCTCAACAGCTTTTCGGTGACGTCGACCGGACCGGTCAGCATCAGCACCGGTTCGGAGCCGATGTTGGCAAAGGCGCGGATACGCGCGCGCGGCTTGAGGTCGAGCGTCTTTCCCGCCTTTTTCGAGCCGAGCAGCACGGCCGCCGCGCCATCGACGATGCCGGACGAATTTCCGGCATGGTGGACGTGGTTGACCTCTTCCACCTCGGGATGCTTCTGCACCGCGACGGCGTCGAAGCCGCCCATTTCGCCGGGCATGACGAAGGACGGGTTGAGCGCGGCCAGCGACTGCATGTCGGTCGAAGGCCGCATGTGCTCGTCGTGATCGAGAATGGTCAGGCCGTTCTGGTCCTTGACCGAGATCACCGAATTCTTGAAGCGGCCCTCGCCCCACGCCTTGGCGGCACGCTTCTGGCTTTCGACCGCGTAGGCATCGACGTCGTCGCGCGAAAACCCGTATTTGGTGGCGATCAGGTCGGCCGATATGCCTTGCGGCACGAACCAGCCGGGCAGGCCGACTGAAGGATCCATGAACCAGGCGCCGCCGGAGGCGCCCATGCCGACCCGCGACATCGATTCGACGCCACCGGCAATCACGATCTCGTCGGCGCCTTGCGCGATCTTGGCGGCGCCGAAATTGATGGCGTCGAGGCCCGAGGCGCAGAAGCGCGATATCTGCATGCCAGGCGCCTTGGTGTCGTAGCCGGCCTCGAAAGCAGCGGCACGTGGAATGACTGCACCCGCCTCGCCAACCGGATCGACACAGCCGAAGATGATGTCGTCGACGGTGCCGGTGTCCAGCCCGTTGCGGTCGCGGATCGCCTCGAGCACCTTGGCGCCGAGCCGCACCGCCGGCACTTCGTGCAGCGAGCCATCCTTCTTGCCCCTGCCGCGCGGCGTGCGCACGGCATCATAGACGTAAGCTTCGGCCATTTTCCTGCTCCTTGGGTTTGCTGAAAGTCGCTCAGAGAGAGCGCCCGATCAGCAATTTCATGATCTCGTTGGTTCCGCCGTAGATGCGCTGGACGCGGGCGTCGCGGAACATGCGCGCAATCGGATATTCATTCATGTAGCCATAGCCGCCATGCAATTGAAGGCATTCGTCGACGACTTTTCCCTGCAGGTCTGACAGCCAGTATTTGGCCATCGAGGCCGTCACCGGGTCGAGGCCGCCGTTAATGTGGCGGGCAACGCAGTCATTATAGAAAACGCGCCCAATGGTCGCCTCGGTCTTCAATTCGGCCAGCTTGAACTGGGTGTTCTGGAATTCGATGATGGCCTTGCCGAAGGCCTTGCGCTCCTTGACGTAGTCGATGGTAAGAGCCAGCGCCCGCTCGACCATGGCGATAGCAGTGGTGCCGATCTGCAGCCGCTCCTGCGGCAATTGCTGCATCAGCTGGACGAAGCCCTGGCCTTCCTCGTTGCCAAGCAGGTTCGAGGTCGGCACACGCACGTCGTTGAAGAACAGTTCCGACGTGTCGTTGGCCTTGAGGCCGATCTTGTCGAGGTTGCGGCCGCGCTCGAAGCCCTCCACCTCGTCGGTCTCGACGACGATCAGCGAGATGCCCTTGGCACCCTTCTGCGGATCGGTCTTGGTGACGACGATGATGAAGTTAGCGAGCTGGCCGTTGGTGATAAAGGTCTTCGAGCCGTTGAGCTTGTACTGGTTGCCGTCCTTTTCGGCGCGCGTCTTGACGCCCTGCAGGTCGGAGCCCGCACCCGGCTCGGTCATGGCGATGGCGCCGATCAGTTCGCCGGTCGCCAGCCTCGGCAGCCATTTCTTCTTCTGCTCGTCCGAGCCGTAATGGAGGATGTAGGGGGCGACGATCGAATTGTGCAGGCCAATGCCGAACCCGTCGACGCCGACATGGGCGATCGCCTCGATGATGGCGCTCTCATGCGCGAAGCTGCCGCCCGAGCCGCCATATTCCTCCGGCATCGAGGCGCAGAGCAGGCCGGCCGCACCCGCCTTCAGCCAGCTTTCGCGGTCGACCATCTCGTTCTTCTCGAACTCGTCGTAACGCGGCGCGATCTCTTCCGACATGAAGCGGTGCGCCATGTCATAAAGCATGCCGACCTCGTCCGCCGCCCAGGCGGGTTTTGGAAGGCCAAGGATTTCGGCGGGACTGGTCATGTTTATTCTCTGATCCTCCTTCCAAGCACGCCGCCAGAATTGAGGCTGGCGCGCTGCCGTGGCGCCCTCTCACGGCCGCTTCGCGGCCACCCTCCTCGCGAGGAAGAGGGGAGCCTAGAACGCTTCGGCCGGCAGCGCCATCAATGTGTCGGCGCCGCTGGAGATGCGGGCAAGGTGCGCCGCCGTCTCCGGCATGATCCGCTCCACGAAGAAGCGCGCCGTCACCAGCTTGTTGTCGTAGAAAGACGAAGCGCCGTCGGCGCCATTCGCCAATTTCGCTGCGGCCACCCTGGCCATCTGCGCCCACATATAGCCCAGCGCCACCAGGCCGAAGAGATGCATGTAGTCGGTCGAGGCGGCACCGGCATTGTCGGGCTTGGCCATGCCGTTCTGCATCAGCCACATCGTCGCCGCCTGCAGATCGTTGAGGCTCTTCTTCAGCGCCTTGGTGAAGGGCGCCATCTTCTCGTCGGTGCGGTTCTCCTCGCAGAACTCGCCGACTTCCCTAAAGAACGCCTGCACCGCGCGACCGCCATTCAAGGCCAGCTTGCGGCCGACGAGGTCGAGTGCCTGGATGCCGCTGGCACCCTCATAGATCATGGCGATGCGGGCATCGCGGACGAACTGGCTCATGCCGTGCTCTTCTATATAGCCGTGGCCTCCGAACACCTGCTGCGCCATTACCGCATGATCGAAACCCTTGTCGGTGAGCACGCCCTTGACCACCGGCGTCATCAGCCCGGTGTAGTCGTCGGCGGCCTGGCGGTCCTTGTCGTCACCGGAGCGGTGAGCGATGTCGGACTTGATCGCCGTCCACAGCGCCAGCGCCCGACCGGCCTCGTTGAAAGCTTTCATGGTCATCAGGCTGCGGCGGATGTCCGGATGGACGATGATCGGATCGGCCTTCCTGTCCGGTTCTTTCGGCCCCGACAGCGAGCGGCCCTGCAGGCGATCCTTGGCGTAGGAAACCGCATTCTGGTAGGCAACTTCCGACAGCGAGAGCCCCTGCAGGCCGACGCCAAGCCGCGCCTCATTCATCATGGTGAACATGGCTTTCAGCCCGCCATTGGCCTCGCCGAGCAGTGTGCCTTCAGCGTCGTCGTAATTCATGACGCAGGTCGAATTGCCATGGATACCCATCTTCTCCTCGATCGAGCCACAGGAGACGGTGTTCTTCTCGCCCGGATTGCCTGATGCATCGAGCTTGAGCTTCGGCACGATGAACAGCGAGATGCCCTTCACGCCATCCGGCGCGCCCTCGATACGGGCCAGCACGAGGTGGACGATGTTTCCCGACATGTCATGCTCGCCGGCCGAGATGAATATCTTCTGGCCGGAGATCCTATAGGTGCCGTCGCCATTTGGAACGGCCTTGGTGCGCAGCAAGCCGAGATCGGTTCCGCAGTGCGGCTCGGTCAGGTTCATGGTGCCGGTCCAGGCGCCCTCGACCAGCTTCGGCAACCATGTCGCCTTCTGCTCTTTGGTGCCATGGGTGATGATCGCAGCGATCGCACCTTGCGTCAGTCCGGCATACATCATCAGCGACATATTGGCCGACACCATATATTCGGCAACCGCAGTATGCACTGCATAGGGCAAGCCTTGCCCGCCAAACTCGACAGGTGCGGCGAGCCCCATCCAGCCACCTTCGCGATACTGGTCGAAGGCTTCCTTGAAGCCTTTTGGCGTCGTCACCGACCCGTCGACATGGCGCACACAACCTTCCACGTCGCCGACACGGTTGAGCGGCTGCATGACGTTTTCGGCGAGCTTCGCGCCCTCGGCAAGGATGGCCTCGAGCACATCCGGCGTCGCGTCGGAAAATCCGGGAAGATTGGAATAGCGCTGATAGCCCAGCACCTCGTTCAGCACGAACAGCGTGTCCCGGATCGGCGCTCTGTAGATCGGCATGCGTTTCCTCCACCATGCGGTCTTGGCCCCGAAATCAGCCTCAGCATATGAGGATGGCAGACGGACCAACGTTGCGGTCGAGATAACAAATATTGACGTTTGCGTAAACGTCAATTCTGCGATGGGGCAAATTTTCTCCCGCGCGCCAAGACGGCAAACGGCGAAGGACGGTAACGACGAAGAACCGCGCCGGCCGAAAACCGCGCGGGTCAAAATTGTTTTTTTATAAAAGAACCCAACCAACAACACGCACAGAGAAAT